>JBCBCG010000047.1:0-22517 GCA_038530925.1 Pseudomonadota bacterium | reverse complement strand
GCGCCCTGTCAAAGACTTGTCGAAGGACCGGGGACCGGCGCGCTTCCGCGCCCGCCGGTCCTCCGAACGCCGATGGTTTTACGAACCGAGCGCTTGGGACAGGAGCGACGCGTTGTGGCGCATCATGTCGAGATAGGTCAGGGCCGGTCCGTCTTGCGCGGAGAGCGCGCCAGGGTAAAGCGCGCCGCCGATCGCCGCGCCGGTCTCTTCCACGATGCGCTCGAGCAGACGTTTGTCGGTGATGTTCTCGACGGAGACGGCGCGGATCTCGTCCTCGCGGATCTGATCGATCAGCGCCGCGACGTCCTTAGCCGCCGCTTCGGAGTCCGTGCTAAGCCCTTGCGGCGCGCGGAAGGTCAGCCCGTAATCGCGGCCGAAATATTGAAACGCGTCATGGGAGGTGACGACGGTGCGTTGGCTTTCCGGGATGCTGGCGAGGATCGCGCCGATCTCCGCGTCCAGCGCGGTGCGCTCGGCGACATAGGCGTCGCGATTGGCGGCGTAGGTCGCCGCGTTCTCGGGATCGGCCTGCGCCAACGCCGCAGCGATGTTGGTCGCGTAGACCACGGCGTTCTTCGGGCTCCGCCAGGCGTGCGGATCAAACTCGCCATGGTCGTGATCATCGTGACCGCTCTTCGCATGCTCGTCATGGCCGTGGTCATCATGGCCGTGCTCTTTGTCGCCATGGTCGTCATGCGCATGATCATCGTGATCATGATCGTGATCCTTATGAGCGTGCTCGTCATGATCATGTTTGTGGTCGTCGGCACGGCCGTCATCCCCATGATCGTCATGGGCATGCTCCTCGCCTTCGGCGTAGGCGATGCGCTCAACGCCCTCGGTCGCCACAATGCGCGCGCCATCGAAATCGGAGGCGTCGATCAACCGATCGATCCAGCCCTCGAACTTGAGCCCGTTTACGAAGAGAATGTCCGCGTCGCTCACCCTTCGCGCATCCGCCGGCGTGGGCTGGAACACATGGGCGTCGCCATCCGGACCGACCAACGACGTCACCGCCACATGCTCGCCGCCGACGCGCTCGACCATGTCGCCGAGGAGCGCGCTCAGCCCGCCGATGGTCAAAGCGCAAAGCGACAAACCGGAGATGAGATATCCGACGGCGGCGCCAGGCAGAATGGCGTGCGTCATCGCATCGCCCGTCAGGCTCATGCGGCGCAGCATCAGGAACACGCCGATCGGCGTCGCGCCGACGGAGATCGCCACGCATCCCGTCAGCGCGCGGCGCATGAAGCCATACGCCGCGAAGGGCTCGATCAGCAGCTCCCACATCAGGCGACGCTCCGCCCGCATGTATGCGGCGGCCCGGCGCAGGCTTCGCACATCTGACGGGCGCGAAACTGGTTCTCCGCCGTCAACACTTTCACTGTCGCACCATGGGCGATCAGCTCCCGCGCCAGCATCAGCGTCTCGGGAAAATGCGCGCGCGCGATCTCGAAATCATGCAGCACCGCGAGCACCGTTCGCCCTTCGCCATGCCAGCGCTTCACCACCGCGATGAGATCGGCCATCGTGCGCGCGTCGATCGCTGTGAGCGGCTCGTCCAGCAGCACAAGCCGCGCATCCTGGAGCAGCAGCCGCGCAAAGAGCGTCCGCTGCATTTGGCCGCCCGAAAGCGATCCGATCGGTCTGCTCTCGACGCCCGCCAGACCGACCGATGCGATCGCCTCGTCGATCCGCGCGCGATGCGCGCGCTTTCGCGATCCAAAGGCGCCGACCTCTCGGCAAAGCCCCATCGCCACAAGATCGAGGACCGACAACGGAAAACTCCGGTCGATCTCCGATTGCTGCGGCAGATAGGCGACGTCCTCGCGCCGCAGCGCGCCGAGGGAGATCCGGCCCTCAAGCGGCGAGAGCGCGCCGACGACGCCTTTTTAAAGCGTGGATTTCCCGGCGCCGTTCGGCCCGACGACAGCGGTCAGGCTTCCGAGCGCGATCTCGCCGTCGATCCGCCGGATGGCGGGATGACGATCGTAGCCGAGCGTGAGGCCCTCAAACGCGAGGGCGTGCGTCATGGCCGCCCGATCCCGCCCGTCGCCCAGAAAAAGCCGGCCCAGAGCCCGGCGACGATCAAAGAGGCGCCGCCCAATCGTGGCCCTGCGCCAAGCAGAAGAAGACGCAAAGCATCAGCGCGCCGTCGCTTCATCAATCCTCTCCCCGAGACGCGCCTCAACCGCATCGACGCGCCCCTCGCCGCCGCCTTCGCAAGCCGAGACGATCGCGCGACGCTCCGCGCGAATGCGCATCACCCAAACGCAAAGCAGCCCTCGCGCCTCGCTGAATGACCGAAGCTAGCCATTGAAGCGGCGCCGCCTCAGCCCCAACGCTGAGCGTCTCTATCCGCCCCCGCCGCGTTCTCCAGCGCCAGGACACGGACTGTTATAATGTATCACCCTGAAGGCACGCGCGATGTTCGATGTCGGCGATCGCCTCCGGTTGTGAGCCAAGTCGCGCAAGCCGTCAGGACAATCCGCCGAAGCTTGAACAAGGCGAAGGCGCAAATCGCCGGCCTGGTCGGTCGGATTGTCGAGGCTTCCAGCGAGACCGTGTCCGCCGCCTATGAGGCCCGGCTGGAAAAGCTGGGGCGCGAAAAGCAACATCCCGGTAAAAGGCTGCATTCACACGGCGGGCCGCAGCGACCCATTGCGGAGAGTTTCGAACTCGCCCTAGAATTTCTCGCAAACCCCTGCAATCATTGGAAAGATGAACGCTACGACGAGCGCCAAGCGGTCCTCATACTGGCCTTTTGACGACCGACTCGCCTACTGCCGAGAATCTGGCTTCGAACCCCAAAACATCTATTATTTTCAATATGTTAGAAGGCTTTTATGGTCGCGAGGTTCAGATGGCGGAGTGGATGGGATTCGAACCCACGATACCCTTTTGAGGTATACTCCCTTAGCAGGGGAGCGCCTTCGACCACTCGGCCACCACTCCGCCGATCGGGATACGCTTTTCATCAGAACGTTGCAACCTCCGGAGCGGCGGCGTTGGAGATTCCGCAAGCGGACGGCGGAAAGTGAGCACGCACGGTTATTGGCGCGAAGCTTAAGCCGCGGGGAGAACAAGGCGAGCGCCGGGTCTCGCCCGCGGAAAGGGTGCGGCGGAACTTCTTCTTGATCTCGCGGGTCTTCTTCGCCGATGCGAAAGGGTCTTCCGAGCGTGTGGACGTCAGCCCCAAAGCGCTTCATCAGGCGGCGCCGCCATGCCGCTTGCGAAGCGCAAGGGAGGATCCTCATCGGCGGCGAGATGCAACGGGCCGTCGAGATCGGCGAGCGCGCAGCGCTGCGCGAAGAGGTGCGCCGGCGCCATCCCCAGCGAGGAGCCCATCATATTGCCGACCATCAGCCCCACGCCGAGGCGTTCAGCGAGGCTCGCGATCGCCAAAGCCGCGGTGAGGCCGCCGCATTTGTCGAGTTTGACGTTCACCATCGCATAGCGGCGCGCGCAGCGCTCAAGATCCTCCAGCGTCTGAAAGCTCTCATCGGCGCACAATCGAAGCGGGCCGTCATAGCCCTCCAGCGCATCGTCTTCGCCCACCGGCAGCGGTTGCTCGACCATCTCGACGCGCGCGCTGAGCAAGGCGGGCGTCAGCGCTTCGAGATCCTGCGGCCGCCATCCGGCGTTGGCGTCGACCACCAAACGCGCCTCGGGCGCCGCCGCTCGAATGGCGCTGAGACGCTCCGCATCGCCCTCCGCGCCGAGTTTCAGTTTGAGCAGCGGAAACTGCTGAGAGAGCGCCGCGGCCGAGGCCGCCATCGCCTCCGGCGCGCCCAAGATGACGGTGTTGACGGTCAGCACCGCTCTTGGTTCGGCGGCGCCGGCCAAGCGCCACACGGGCTCTCCGCGCTCTTTCGCTTCGAGATCCCAGAGCGCCGCGTCCACCGCGCAGCGCGCGCCGTTCGGCGGCAAGAGCTGAGCGGCCAGCCCTCGGCCGCCGCCTTCGGCCAAGGCGTCCGATACGGCGCGCGCCTGGTCGGCGAGGCGCGCCGCCGTTTCCGGTCGGTAGAAGAGCGGCGTCCCTTCGCCCCGGCCGACGGCGCCGCCGCGCCGCGCCTCGACAACCACAACCGGGATCGAGGTCCAGCGGTGCGTCGCGATGACGAACGGCTCTTTCAGCGGTCGGTCGACGGCGCGCGCGGTGATCGAGAGAAGCGGGCTCATGGCGGCAGCGGCCTATAGCTGGTGATGAACTGGATGAGACCGACCACCTCCCGCATCGTGGGCGAGGTCCAGGAGACCTCGTAAGCGCTCAGGCGTTCGACGAAGGGCAGATAGGCGAGGAGCTCGGCGGTCCAATGGTGCTTTAGTCTAAGCGTCACCGCGATCGGCGGCGCGATCTTCAGCGGCTGGAGCGCAGGCGCCGCGCGCATGGCCGCATCCGCCGCCTCGCGTATCCGCGCGCAGGACGCCGCCGGCGTCAGGCTGCGCGCCGAGAGGCGGCCGTGATCGGTTTTCGTCGCGACGGTGACGACGCCGCGCCCGAGCGTTTCCCGCGCATGCGCGCAGGTCGCCTCATCACCAGCGACGAGCGCGATCGGAGCGCCGAACTCGCCCGCCAACGCCGCGTTGATCACCAACTCGCTGGCGGGCGCGCCGTTCACTTCGAGGCCGGAGATCGCCTGGCCGTGGAAACTGTGGGCGAGAACCCCTCGCTCATGATGCGCGCCAGTGTGATAGCCGATCAGGAACACCGCGTCGCATCCTTCGGAGATCCCTTGCATCATCCCGAGCGGGCGCGGCCAGGAGCTGACGATCTCAACCTCGGGGGGCAGCGCGTCGAGATCGAGGTTGAGCGCGTCGCCATGAGCGTCCGCCATAATCGCCGACGTCGCGCCTCCCTCGGCCGCGCCGCGATAGGCGGCTGACGCCTCCGCCGTCATCCAGCGCCGCGCCTCGTTGTAGAGCCGGCCGCTGGCGCGCGTCTGCTCCGGATGCACGACGCCCGCGACGCCTTCGAGATCGATCGACATGAAGAGCCGCATGGCGCCGCGCCCCTGGCTATCGGCCCTTCACTCCGCCGCCTCCAACGCGGTGACCGCTTCATCCGGATAGAAGCGCTCACCGCGCGCGATCATCTCCCGCAGGATCTGCGGCGGTTGAAACCGGCGGCCATGCGCCGCCTCAAGCGCTTCGCATTCGCTCAAAAACCGCTCCAGCCCCCGATCCTCGACATAGGAGATCACGCCGCCGCTCCATGGCGCGAAGCCCCAGCCGAGGATCGAGCCGATATCGGCGTCGTCGGCGGCGGTGACGACAGATTCCTCCAAGCAGCGCAGCGTTTCGATCGCTTGGATATGGAGGAACCGCCGCTCTAGATCCTCCACGCGAGGTTGATCGTCTCGCGCTGGAAACCGCTTATAGAGATCAGGCCAGAGCCGTGTGATCTTGTGAGACGCATCGTATTCGTAAAAGCCCTTGCCCGCTTTCTGGCCAGGCCGCTGACAGTCTTCGATGATCCAGTCGATCACCTCGAGCGCTTCGAAGGGCTCGCCAAGTTCCGCCATCGCTTCGCGGCCAACCTCTTTGATCGTCTCATGGGTGATCTTGTGGCCGGTGTCGATGCCGATCATGTCGATCAGCTCGAACGGGCCCATCGGCATGCCGGAACGCTTTCCAGCGTTTTCGATCAGCGCCGGGTTCACGCCCTCTTGCAGCATGACGAAGGCTTCGCGCGCGTAGGTGCCGAAGACGCGGCTGGTGTAAAAGCCGCGACTGTCGTTCACGACGATCGGCGTTTTCTTGATCAGCTTCACATAATCCATCGCCACCGCCGCGGCGCGGTCCGAGGTCGCGCCGCCGCGGATGATCTCCACCAACGGCATTTTCTCGACAGGCGAGAAGAAATGGATGCCGACGAAATCGGTGGGCCGGCTTGCGGCCTCCGCCAATCCCGTGATCGGCAAGGTTGAAGTGTTGGTGCCGAAGATATGGCCTTCGCTGGTCGCCGCCTCCGTCGCAGCGACGACTTTCGCCTTCACATCCCTGTCCTCGAACACCGCTTCAATCGTCAGCTGAGCGCCCGCGAGGTCTTCATAGCGCGCCGTCGGATGCACGCGCGCGACGACCACCGCGGCCTCTTCCTCGGTCATGCGGCGCTTTTTGACCTGTCTGCCGACGTAATCCTTCACATGCTGCAAGCCGCGCTCCGCAGCCTCCTCGGAGACATCGAGCAAAACGCAGTCGCATCCCGCCATCGCGGTGCAAGAGGCGATGCCCGCGCCCATGACGCCGGCGCCGATGACGCCAACTTTGGTGAACGCGGTCTCCGGCGCGCCCTCCGGCCGCTTCTCAAGCTTGTTGGCGGCGTTCCGCCCGAACCAAAGCGTTCGGATCATCGCGCGGCTGACAGGCCCGGTGAACAGCGTGACGAATTGTCGGCCTTCGAAGCTGAGGGCTTTGTCCATCGACATTTGCAGCCCGTGATAGACGCACGCCATGATGCGCTCAGGCGCGGGATACTTTCCGCGCGTCTGTTTGCGCAGCATCCCGCCCGCGGCGCCGAAGGTTTGGGTCCAATCGCGCGCGCCTGGCGCCGCGCCTGGTTGACGCCAGCCGCTCGCATCCCAAGGCGCCTTTCGCGGGACCTTGCCCTCCTTCACCGCGGCGATCGCTCGATCGAGCACTTCGGCTTTCGGCGCCGTTTCGTCCACGACGCCCGTGGTCCGCGCCTTCGCCGCGCGCAGCGCTTTGCCCGTGGTCAGATACGGGAGAGCGTCGGCCGCCCCCATCAAGCGCGGCAAGCGCTGCGTGCCGCCGGCGCCGGGCAGCAATCCGATCATCACTTCCGGAAAGCTGATCTTCGCGTCTTCCGCCATCACGCGGTAGCGGCAGGCCAGCGCCAGCTCCGCGCCGCCGCCGAGCGCATCGCCGACCAGCGCGGCGACGGTCGGCTTCGCCGCCGTCTCCATCTCACGGAAAAAGCGCGTGAGCTGCTGGATCTGCTCGAAGACTTTCGCGGCCGGCGCGGCTCGCATGTCCCAGAGCATGTTGATGTCGGCGCCGGTGATGAAGCTGTCGCGCGCCGAGGTGACGACGACGCCGGCGACCGCCTCATCCCACTGCAAGGCTCGCCAGGCCGTTTCGAACGCGCGAAGAGACTCGACTGACAGCACATTCATCGAATGGTCGCGCATCGCCCAGGTGATGACGCCGACGCCGTCCTCGACGCTGACTTCAAGAAACTGGTTCATGACGGCCTCTCCCTCAGACGCGTTCAATGATGGTGGCGACGCCCATGCCGGCGCCGATGCATAAGCTGACAAGCGCGGTGGATTTGTCGGCGCGCTCCATCTCGTCCAGCACCGTGCCCAGGATCATCGCGCCGGTCGCGCCGAGTGGATGTCCCATCGCGATCGCGCCGCCATTCACGTTCATCGCGTCATGCTCGACGTCGAGCTCCTCCATGAAGCGCAAGACCACCGCAGCGAAGGCTTCGTTCAGCTCATAAAGATCGATGTCCGCAGGCGTCATACCGGCCCGCTTCAGAGCGCGCCGCGCCGCATCCGCCGGTCCGGTCAGCATGATGGTCGGCTCAGATCCGATGCTGGCGAAGGATTTGAAGCGCGCCCGCGGCGCCAGGCCCGCGCGCGCTCCCGCCGCCTCCGAGCCGATCAGCACCGCCGCCGCGCCATCCACGATGCCCGAGGAGCTGCCGGCGTGATGGCGATACTCGATCCGCTCGAGCTCCGGATAACGCTGCACGGCGACATCGCCGAACCCCGCCGCTTCGCCCATCATCTCGAAGGATGGACGCAGCGCGCCAAGCGACTGCATGTCCGCGTCCGGCCGCATGTGCTCATCCGTCTCAAGGTAGACCAGGCCGTTCTCGTCTCTCACCGGTGTGATCGAGCGCTCGAAACGCCCTTCACTCCAGGCGCGTTTGGCGCGCTTTTGGCTCTCGACCGAATAGGCGTCGAGATCATCGCGGCTGTAGCCGTATTTCGTGGCCACTAGATCGGCCGCGACGCCTTGGGGAATGAAGTAGCTTGGGATCGACAGCAGCGGATCGGTCGCGATCGGCGCGCCGCCATCGCCGATATCGACGCGGCTCATCATCTCCACGCCGCCGCCAATCGCGAAGTCTGCGCCCATGGCGACTTTCGCCGCCGCGGTGTTGCAGGCCTCAAGGCCCGAGGCGCAGAACCGGTTGAGCTGCATCCCGGCGACGGTTTCATCGTAATCGGCGGCCAAAACGGCCGCGCGGGCGACGTTGCCGCCTTGATCGCCGATGGGCTCGACGACGCCGAAGATCACGTCTTCGATGAGAGCGGTGTCGAGGTCGCTGCGCTCCCGCAAAGCGGTGAGGACCTGCTTCGACAGCTCGATAGGCGATGCTTCGACGAGAGCGCCGTCAGGCTTGCCGCGGCCGCGCGGCGTTCGGACGGCGTCATAGATATAGGCGTCGGTCATGGGCTCGGCGTCTCCGCGATATCGGACGAAACGGAGCGCGTCACATCGTGCGCGCGATAATTTCTTTCATGATCTCAGTGGAGCCGCCGTATATGCGCTGCACGCGCGCATCGGCGTAAGCGCGGGCGATGGGCGTCTCCCACATATAGCCGTAGCCGCCATGCAGCTGCACGCCGTCATCCACGACGCGCTGCAGAACGTCGGACGTCCAGTATTTCGCCATGGCTGCGTTCTCGACCGGCAGGCGGCCGTCAAGCTCAAGCTCGAGACAGCGATCGACGAAGACCTCGGCGATCTGGATCTCGGTCGCCATCTCGACCAACTTGAAACGCGAGTTCTGAAACGCGTTGATCGGTCGGCCGAAGGCTTTTCGCTCCGCAGTGTAGGCCTTCGTGAGGTCTAAAGCGTAGCGCGCCGCCGCCACACAGCCGATGGCGATCATCAGCCGCTCCCAAGCCAGCTCCGTCATCAACATCATGAAGGCCTGGTTCGCGCCGCCGAGAAGGTTCGCTTTCGGCACGCGCACGCCGTCGAACGTCAGCTCGCAGGTGTCCTGCGCCTTCATGCCAAGCTTCTTGAAAGGCTTGCTTTTGTGAAAGCCGTCGCGATCCGCCTCGACGATGAGCAGCGACATCGCGCCGGCGCCGTCTTCAATATCGCCGGTTTTGCAGGCCACGATTGCGAAATCGCAGTTCCAACCATTGGTGATGTAAGTCTTCGCGCCTTGAATGACGAAGTCGTCGCCATCCATGCGCGCTGTCGTGCGGATCGCTTGAAGGTCGGATCCGGCGTCCGGCTCGCTCATCGCGATGGCGCCGATCAAATCGCCCGTCGCCATGGCGGGCAGGATCCGCGCCTTTTGGTCGGACGATCCGTACTTCAGAATATAGGGCGCGACGATGTCGGAATGGAGCGCGAAGCCGACGCCATTGATGCCTCTGGCCGCCTGCTCCTCAATCAGGATCGCTGAGTAACGCCGATCCGCTTCGCCGCCGCCATACCGCTCCGGCATCGACGTGCAAAGGAAGCCCTGATCGCCCGCCTTCTTCCAAACGTCGCGGTCGACCCAGCCTTGCTCCTCCCACGCTTCGTGGCGCGGCGCGACCTGTTCATCGAGGAAACGCCCGACGGAATGGCGAAAAATCCTGTGCTCTTCTCCGAAGAGTGTTCTATCGATCATGCTATGCCCTGGAGCGAGTAGCCCACGCGATTTTCTTACATACGGTCTGTACTGTATGTAAGTTGATTCTGCAAGGCGTTGCGCTATAACGAAATTCGCAGAGCCCGGCGACGCCGGCGCCCGGATGCAGGAGCCGTGAGTGGCGATTGATGACGCTCTTGAGAAAGGCTCGCGGCGCACGCAGAAGCAGCGCAGTCATGAGATGCGCCAGCGTCTGGTGGAAGCGACGGTCCAATGCCTCGATGAGGAAGGCTACGCCAACACCTCCGTCTCGCGCATCGTCGAGCGCACCGGCGTCTCGCGCGGCGCGCATCTGCACCATTTCCGCTCGAAGAACGCGCTGATGCGCGCCGTCGCCGAGGAGGTCATGCGATCGGTGTTCAAAGCCGCCGGCGAGACGGCGCTCGGCGTGCAAGATCGCGCTGAGCGCTTCCCGGCGCTGGTGCGGTTCATGTGGCGCGACGTCATGTGCAGCCGCGAAGGCCGCGTAATGTTGGAGCTGATGCATGCGGCGAGGTTGGATAAAGACCTCGCCAAGCATTTGCGCCCGCTTATGTTGCGCACGATCCGCCTTTATCGCCACGCAGCAAAACACTATTTCATGCCCGCGTCAGAGGAAGCGGCGGATATGGACAGTGTTCTTTTCTTAGTGCAATGGACGCTGCGTGGCATGTTGTTCGACGCGCCGTTGGTCCGGCATCCGGAATTCTACGACCGCCATCTCGACGCGCTCATCGCGCTCCTCGCGCCGCATATTCGAAACAAGGACGTAGACGCCCCTCCAACCCGTCCTGCGGCGTGGGATCGGAAGGAATGACCAGCGCCGCTCCGCGTCCTTGGGACAAATGGCGCAGAGGCGAGGAGCTGCGCTTTGATCCCAACCACGCGGCGCGGTTCAGCTCGATCCCTCAGCTGGCTGCGATTTCCGCAGAGCGCTTCGGCGATCGGCCATGTTTTTCGCTGGTGCTGCCGAACGGCGCCACAGCCACGCTGAGCTACGCCGCGCTTGATGCGAAAGCGACGGCGTTCGCAAAGTTCCTGTCGGGCGCGCTCGGCCTGCGCCGAGGTGATGTGGTCGCCATTCAAGCGCCGAATTGCCTCGCCTATCCGGTGGCGCTGATCGGCGCATTGCGGGCCGGCGCCGTCGTCTCGAACGTCAACCCGCTCTACACCGCGTTCGAAACAAAGCGTCAGCTCGCCGACTGCGGCGCCAAGGTGCTGGTCGGTTTCGACATGTTCGGCGCGATGATCGACGAGGTCGCCGCGGAGACGCCTGGTTTGCGCTGCGTCGTCGCCTCGGTCGCGGACTTCTTTCCGCAACCGCGCCGCGCGCTCTTGAAATTCGCATTGCGCCACATCCGCCGAAACGTTCCGCCCCTGCGAACCGCGGCGACGCCGCTCGCCCAGGCCATCGCGTTCGGAGAAACGAACGACGTCGATGTGACGAGCTTGGCGCTCGAAGGCGCGGCGACGTGCTTCTATCAATACTCAGGCGGGACGACAGGCGAGCCTAAAGGCGTCGAGCTCAGCTCGCGCGGGCTGCTGACGAATATCGAGCAAGTTGTCTGCATGAGCCCCGATACGCTCCGCAAACCGGGTCTCACAGTGATGCTCGTCTTGCCGCTCTATCATATGTTCGGGCTTTACGTCGCCGCGACCGCGATGCAGGGCGGCGGCCATGTCGCGCTGACGCCGAGCCCGCGCCCCCTCAGCAACCTCAAACCAGCCTTCGACACCTTCGCGCCCCAGGTCTTTCCCGGGGTGAATTCCTTGTTCGCCGCATTGCTTGAGGAGCCGTGGTTCCAACGCGATCCGCCGACTTCGATCGAAGTCACCTTATCTGGGGCGACGGCGCTCAGCCCGTCGGTCGCGGATCGATGGCGCCGCGCCACGGGGTCGGTCATTGCGGAGTCCTACGGGATGACCGAGGCGACGACCGTGCTCACCACGAACCCGCTCGATGATCGCAACAGGGCCGGCACAGCGGGCCTGCCGCCGCCCGGCGTCGATCTCAGGATCATCGACACCAAAGGCGAGCCGCTCCCGCTTGGCGAGGTTGGCGAGATCGTCGCGCGCGGGCCGCAACTGATGAGCGGATATCTGGGCCGGCCCGAAGCGACATCGGCCGCGTTCATCGACGGCTGGCTCAGAACCGGCGATGTCGGCCGGCTTGACGAGGATGGATATCTTCATGTCGTCGACCGGCTGAAAGACATGCTCATCGTGTCGGGCTTCAATGTCTATCCACAAGAGATCGAGGCGGTCATCGCCGCAGTTCCGGGCGTGGCCGAGGTCGGCGTCGTCGGCCGCGCCGTCCCCGACAAAGGCGACGAGATCGCCGCCTTTATCGTCCGCTCCGATCCGAATTTGGATCAGGCGACGATCCACGCCGCCTGCGCCGATCGGTTGACCGGCTACAAAATGCCGAAAGACATACGCTTTGTGAGTGAGCTGCCGAAGAGCCCGATCGGCAAAGTGCTGCGGCGCAAATTGCGCGAGACGCTGGAATGACGCCGCCTGACGGCGCCGTGCGCGCGGAGGAAGCCGACGCGGCGGGCGCGGATCGCGCGCGCCTTGGGATCATCGGCTCTCTCTCAGTGGCGCATGAACTGCCGGCGACCATGCTGGGCGTTTTCGTACCGACGCTCTTCATCAAAGAACTCGGCGTCCCTGTCAGCTATCTTGGCCTGTTCGGCATTCCGCTTCTGGTCACCGCCCTCAAATGGCTGTGGGCGCCGCTGGTCGACTCCCGAGGTTGGATAAGGTTCGGCAAGCGGCGCTCCTGGATTTTGCCTGCTTCTTTCTGCGTCTCGGCGCTGTACCTGATCATCGCCGGCGTCACGCCCAGCTTCGAAACCCTGCCCTTGGTGATCGGCCTCTTCGTCCTCGTGCAGATAGCCTTCTCCACCTATGAGATCGCCGCCGACGCCTATGTCGTTGAGAGCCTCACGCGAAAGCAGCGCGGATTAGGATCATCCGTGGTCTGGTTCGGCAAAGAGTTGGGCCAGATCATCGGGCTCGCCGGATTGCTTTACGTGGCCGACGTCTATGGATGGACGGCGGCCTTTCTGACGGCGGCGGCTCTGTTCTCGCTTCTGAACATGACGGTGCTGCTCCGCGCGGAAACCCTCGGCGACGCCGAGAACGAGCAGCCGCGCCGAATAGGCCGCAGGGCGGATGTGCGCCATTACTTTCGCGAACCCGTAAACAGACGCGTTTTACTCCTCGTCCTCTGCTTCGCCTTCGCCATCCAAATGCCGATCGCTGTGATCGGCCCCTTTTTGGGATCGAAAGGGCTGACCTTGTCGGAGGTGGGCGTCGCGATCGGCGTCGCGGCGAGCATTGGCGCAGGATTGTCTCTGGCGCTTTCCTCGGTGATCGTCTCGCGCCTTGGGGCCAAGCGCACGGCTCTGGTGCTGATCCCCGCCGGTCTGATGGCGCTGCCCGCCTTTCTCTGGTTGGCCAGCGCCGATGCGCCGGGTTTGACGACCGTGATGCTGGTGGTGTTTTGGGGGTCGATTTGCACCGCGCCGATGCGCATGGTGTTCTACGCGGCGCGGCTCGGATGGACGTCGAAAACGCAAGTCGGCACCGATTTCACCATCCAGCAATCGGTCTGGTTCGTCGGTTACGGGGCGACCCTCGCCGTGTCCGGCTTGCTGGCTGCGCTCATCGGTTGGACTTGGTTCTTCGTCGTTAGCGCGGTTCTGACCACGCTCATGATGCTCAGTTTTATTCACTTACATGATCGGATCGAAGCGGATATCGCCGCGTGGCGCGACCGTTCAGCGCCGGACAACGCCGACATGATCACATCGCATTGATGCTTTTGACTGGCTCCGCGACAGCTTCAACGATCAATCGATGAACCTCGTTGAGCGTGGCGTCGACGCCAAAAGCCTGGCCCGCCAAATGGCCTAAGCGCACAATGACCAAATCGAGCGATGGAACGACGATCACGCGCTGGCGTCCGCCGCCCGACATCCAAAACGCGTCGCGCGGCAAGGTCGGCAACAGGCCCGTGGCGTTCGTGGCGAAGAAGCCGCCGTAGTAGGGATCATGGGCCCATGCTTTCGTCGCGGGTGTGCGGACGAACTGCGCGAAGGCCGGTGAAAAGAGCTGATCGCCGCCCCAGGCGCCCTCTTGAAGATGCAGCAGCCCCAGCCGCGCCCAATCGATCGCGCGGCCGTAATCATGCCCGGAGATCAGGAAGGCGCCGTAAGGATCTGTCTCAAGCACCATTCCCGAGGCGCCGATCCGGTCGAACAGACGCTGTTGAGGCCAGGTGAGGAACGCCTCGACCTCGCCTTTCGTCACCCGGTCCCGAAGCAGCGCGATCGCGAGCAATGGATCGCAGTTTCGATACCGGCCCGCCGTCCCGGGCGCATCGATCGCCGGCTTGTCGAGAGAAAACGCGACCGAGTCGACGCCCGAGGCGTAGACATAAATGTGATCCAACAAAACGCCGTCTTGTTGCTTCACCGATTGGTCCTGTTCTCGGTCATAGCTGCCGGTGAACGCCAATCCACTCGCCATGTTGAGAAGATCTCGGACGCGGATCGCCTTGCGACCATCGCCGCCTCCGCGCCACGCCTCGAACAGATCGTCTTCGTCCAGAGAGAGCGCGCCTTCCTGGGCGCCGACGCCGACCAGCGTCGCAGCGAGGCTCTTGCCCATAGACCAGCCTTCAAAGCGCGTCTCTCGCGTGAAGGGAGACCGATACCGCTCCAGAACCACTTCGCCGCCATGGACCACGACGAGCGCGTTTGTGAACTCCATGGCGTTGGCGAAGGCCAGCGTCGCCGCTTCGTCGAGCGCTTTGACTCTCGCGCCGCTCGCCGCCGGATCGACGGCTTCGGGATCGCCCATCGGCCAGGGCTCGCCGTCCGCGCTCCGCGGCGCAACCGGCCGCGGCGTAAAATGCGGCGCCGCGTCGGGCCCGTCGACAACGCTGAACCCCTGATCGCCGAAGCGCTTCGCCCATGCGGTGCGTCCGTTCAAAGTAATCGATGCGATCTCTCGCGCGCGATCGATCACGACGTCCGGCCGCAGCGACAACAGCGCCGCCGGATTGCGCGTTTCGATCACCTCGCGCATCATTTCATCGGGCGCCGCCATCCAGTTGCAGCTTGTCAGAAAGACTTCGGTGGGATCGCGCCCGGTGATCATAGCGCCCGATGCGACGACTTTCGTCGCCCAGGACAGACCGCAAAGCTCTGGATCCGTTTGCGGGATCGCCGCGGCGGCTGCGCTTTTGGCTTGCATATGGTTTGTCCAAAAAAAAAGCCGCCTCGAAGGATGAGCGCTGATCTATCAGTGGTCGACGCAAACACGCTGCGGAAACGCGCCGACGCGCTCTAAAACGCGGTGTGTTTCGAGCGTTTCAAGGTCCACGATTTGCAAAGTGTTTGAAGCGCGGCAGCTGATATAACAGAATTTGCCATCCTTCGACGTCGTCAAGTAACTTGGCTGCTTTCCCGTCTCAATTTTCTTCACGAAAGTCAGATCAGGATAGCGAAACACAGCTGCGAAGTGACCTGTCGTTGCGAGTGAAATTAAGTATTTTTCATCCGGCGTAATCTCAATGCCATGGTCACAGGTGAAAGGATACTGCTTCTCATGTCCAGGATAGGCGCCGTTTTCGAGGCCTGGCATCTGAATCGTATCAACGACTTTGAACGCCTCGAGATCGACCACATGAAATCCATGCATCCGGTTCAGCTGCACATAAGCACGCTTACCGTCTTTTGACAGCGCGAAGGGCCGCACGCTGTCGTCAAAAGTAAGACTCCGCGTCCATTTTTGCGTCGCGACATCGATCTCGTCGAGCGACGCCCAAATAATCGAGCCCACATACACCCGACTATTATCAGCGCTTACACGCACCTTGTGTCCACCCATATTCGCGATCTGGATCAAGGTGACGTCGCGCGTCTCCGTATCGACAGCGCTCACCAATTTCCGATCGTAATGAGCGTTGTAGACGACCCGTTTATTGGGATCGGAAGCGAAATGCTCAATTTGGCCAGGCAAATCGAGGCGCCAGCGTTCTTCCAAAGTGGCGGCGTCCAATCCGACAAAAATGCTGCGCGCCGGCGCCAACGCTTCGCGCCAGATCTGAAAGCGGTTGGACGCATTCGCGTGCAGCGTCTTCCCATCGCTGGAGAGAACGATTGAATCCGGCGTCAACTCATCGCCCGGCTTCCATCGCGCCACTTCACGATCTCCGTCGGTCTCGTCGAAGGCCACGACATCGCCGCCAAGCGTGTTTTGTTGGTATATCATCGCGATCAAGCCTCCGCATGTCGCAGCGCATTCGTCAGAGAGCATCGACGCGCGTCGCCTTTCGCGGCCGGTCGGCCAGGGCGCGACGCGTTGGCCGTCGCAGGAGCGTGAGGGCTGCGCCTCGCTCTCACGAGCCGAAGACTTCGCTCAACCGCATTGCGACGGCGAAATCTCCGTCGACGGATAATCGGCCCATGCCGAACAGCGTTTGCCCGTCCACCTCCTTCGCCAGCATCGCCGCCATATCCTCCAGGCTGAGCGAGATTACGCAATCCGCATCGCGGCGCTCGTTCGACACTTGCGCCGGAGACGAGACGCCGTCGAGCCAGACGACGCCGTCCTGGCCGAGATCGAAGGTCACGCGCCCCTGCAGCGCCGAAGCTTTCTCCGCCCGGCTTTCGAAAGCGGCTGTTATCTCATCTAGCGTCATTGCATCCCTTCCAACTAACATACAGAACGTACGGTATATATACGGACCGATCAACATCGTCCCGAATCTGCGGATGCGCGGATCGGATGCGGGCGCGGCCAGGGACCGCGATGAAGGGAGGCGTTCGATGCTCGCGTTTGATCATGCCCTCGTTCTGCATCCGGAGCTTGCGGCGGGCGTTCGAGCGGCGGAACGGCTTGGGTTCGCGCCGACGCCGATCGGGCGGCACGGCCAAGGGATGGGGACGGCCAACGCCACGATCATGATGCCGGACCAGCAAACCTATCTTGAACTGTTGGCCGTGAGCGAGCCCACCGCGCGCAACGCCGACAAACGCGCCGCCCTCGCCGCGCGCGGCGCGCATCTGTTCGGCGCGGCGTTCAAGGGAGATGCGCGCGAGGCCGCCGCGCGCTTCGAAGCGGCGGGGATCGCCGGAGGGGACGCGTTCGACTTCGCGCGTCCCGTGGCCTCGCCGACGGGGCCCCAGGATGCGCGTTTCGCAATCGCGCCGATCCGCTCGGGGGCGCTGCCCGGCCTGTCCGCTTTCGTGTGTCAGCATTTCACGCCGGAACTCGTCTGGCGCCCAGACCGCCTCGACCACCCGAACGGCGCGCGGGCGATCATTCGGCTCTGGGGCGTCGCCGACGCGCCGGAGGCGCTGGGCGCGGCGTGGCGCGCCGTGGTCAGCGATGCTGTGCGAAGCGATCGCCAGAGCGTCGACGTCGCCTTAGGGGCGGCGCGGGCGTCGTATCTTACGCCCACCGCGTGGGCCGAACGCTTTGGCGCGCGCGCGCCGGCGCCGCATGCGCCTGGATCGCAACCGCCGGAATTGCGCGCGATCGAGGTTGCGGCGGGGCCGGAGCCGCGGCTCCTCGACGCGCTCGAGGCTGGCGCGATCGCCTTCGACCGCGTCGAAGGCAGGCTTCGGGTCGCGGACGCCTTCGGCTTGGGCGCGGAAGTGTTTTTCGCGCCCATCTGAGCCGCCGCGACGGCGCTCCGCCCGCGCCGCTGAGAAGATCGAGGAGTGTCGACACAATGGACCCGCGCCGAAGCTCTTTGGGATATTGGTGTTTCGAGGCGGCGGCGCGCTATCCCGATAAAATTGCGCTGATCGATCTGTCAGGCGCCGCGCCGCGCAGCCTGACCTACGCCGAGTTGGAGCGGCGCCTTGATCAGGCGGCGGGATGGATGCGGGCGGCGGGTCTCGCGCCCGGCGATCGGCTGGCGATGGCGGTCGGCAATCGGCTCGAGTTCATTGAGATCTTTTTCGGCGCCATGCGCGCGGGCGTCGTGCCGGTGCCGCTCAACACGCGGCTCGGCCCGGAGACCTTGGCTTACATCATCGAGAACGCGGACTGCCGCGCCGCCGTCGCCGAGCCGGCCGTGAACGCGGATCTCGCGCCGGCGGCCGAAGCGTTGGGCCTGCCGGTGCGCGCGATGCTCGACGGCGGGCGCGAAGGCTGGGCCGATTACGCCGCTGCGCGCGACGCGGCGCCGCTGGTCTTCGAGCCGCCGACGCTTCCGGAGCGGCATCCGGCGTTTCAACCTTACACCTCCGGCTCAACCGGGCGGCCCAAAGGCGTTGTGCTGACCCATGAAGGGCAGATGTGGTGGCTACGCTGCGTCCAGAAATACTGGCCGAGCGCGCCGGAGGCCCGCGCGCTCGCCGCGGTGCCGCTCTACCACAAGAACGCGATGGCCGGCGCGATCAAGCCGATGCTGCATGCCGGCGGCTCGGTGGTGCTGCTGCCCGATTTCGAGCCGCGCCGCTTTCTTGAAACGCTGTCCGAGCGGCGCTGCACCAAAGCGGGCGCGGTGCCGACGGTCTACACCAAGCTGCTGCAGCACCGCGACCTGATCGAGACCCTCGATTTCTCGGCGCTGCAGCTCCTCACCGTCGGATCGGCGACGGTGCAAAAGGAGCTGGTCGAACAGATTCACGCTGCGTTCGGGTGCCCGGTGGCGGAGACCTACGGCTTGACCGAAGGCGGCCCGGTGATGATCGGCCCGCCGCTTGACGGGCGGGCGGTTCCGCTCGGCAGCTGCGGCGTCGCTTGGCCGGAGGGCGAAGTCAAACTTGTGGACGCCCGCGGCGCGGAGCACGGCGCTGAGGGCGAGCTTTGGGTGCGCAACCCGGGCGTGACGCCTGGCTATCACAAACTTCCCGAGGTGAACGCGGCGCGTCTACAGGATGGGTGGCTCGCCACGGGCGATCTGTTCCGTCGCGACGAGCAAGGCTTTTTCTACTTCCTCGGCCGCACGGACGACATGTTCAAGACCGCCGGCGAGAGCGTTTATCCCAAAGAGGTAGAGAACCTTCTGATCGCCCATCCCAAAGTTTTCGACGCTTGCGTCTCGCCGATCGCCGACCCGGAGAAGGGCATGGTTCCGGCGGCGCTGGTGATGCTCGAAGCGGGCGAACATGTCGAGGAGGCGGAGCTGAAGCGCTGGGCGCTGGCGCGTGGGCCGGCCTACGCCCACCCGCGCCGCATCGCCTTCACAGACGCCATGCCGCTGAACGGCGCCGGCAAGGTCGACCGTTTGTCGATCAGAGAGAAGCTATCGAATTTGTTCGCGGCCGAGATCGCCGCGAAGCGCGGCGCGCGAGACGATGGAGCGACCCGATGAGCATGGACCGCGACACGCTGGAGGCGCTGGTGCTGGGATGCCCGTTCCATCGCTTCCTCGGCCTGGAGCTTTTGGCCTTCGATGCGGAGGCGGGCTCGGTGACTTTGGGCCTGCCGCTGCGCGAGGAGTTCAGCCGTCAAGACGGCGCGGTTGAGCTGCATGGCGGGATCACTGCGGCTCTGATCGACATCGCAGGAGATTACGCTGTCGCCGTCCGCATTGGACGCGGCGTCCCGACCGTCGATTTGCGCGTCGATTACCTGAAGATGGGACGCGGCGAGCGGATCACCGCCGAGGCGCGCGCGGTGCGCTTGGGGCGCTCGATCGGCACGGTGGATGTCGAAGTGCGCGATGCTCAAGAAACCCTCATCGCCATCGGGCGCGGAAAATACAGCACGGCATGACGGGCTCAACTCCCCGACGCCGGCGCGGCCCAGATCGACATCGCAGCGAGGAGACCGACCGATGCGCGCAGTCATGTTCGACGACCACGGCCCGTTCGAAAACTTGAAGCTGA
Source organism: Pseudomonadota bacterium (assembly GCA_038530925.1). Taxonomy (GTDB): domain Bacteria; phylum Pseudomonadota; class Alphaproteobacteria; order Rhodobacterales; family Rhodobacteraceae; genus JALEGB01. The sequence continues at coordinate 3,047 of JBCBCG010000047.1, read as the reverse complement.
CCGAGGCGCCGGATCCCGTGGCGGGCGACGGCGAATGCTTGGTGCGGGTCAAAGCGGTGTCCTTGAACGGCTTCGATCCGATGGTGATGCGCGGCATTCCCGGCCTGAAGACGCCTTTGCCGATGATCCCTGGCGCCGACATCGCCGCCGAAATCGTCGCGCTCGGGCCCGGTGTCGACGCAGGCTTGTTCGCTGAAGGCCAGCGCGTCGCCGTGCAGCCGAACCGTCCGAACGGCATGATGGGCGAGACCTTGCGCGGCGGCCTTTGCGAGTTTCTCGCCGTGCCGACCGACTACCTGATCCCTGTGCCCGACGCGGTCTCGGACGTGCATGCGGCTTGTTTGCCGACCGCCTATGCGACGGCGTATCGGATGCTCCACAGCCGCGGCGCGGTGGCGGCGGGAGAGAAAATCCTGATCCTGGGCGCATCGGGCGGCGTCGGAACGTGTTGCATTCAGCTCGCCAAACGCGCGGGCCTCGAAGTGATCGCCGTGACGAGCCGGGCCGACAAAGCCGAGAAGCTGATCGCCATCGGCGCAGACCACGCCATCGACGCCAGCCAGGAAGATTACGTCGAATGGGTCAAGCGCGCTTACGGCAAGCCGCGCGCCTATGGCGCAAGCGGAGGCGTCGATGTGTGCGTCAATTATTCGGGCGGAGCCGACTGGACGAAGTGCTTTCGCACAGTCAAGCGCGGCGGCCGCATCCTGACCTGCGGCGCCACGGCCGGCTACGATCCCAAGACCGATATTCGCTACATCTGGTCTTTCGAATATTCGATCATCGGGTCGAATGGCTGGGCGCGCGCCGATCATGTGGCGATGCTGGACATCATCGCGCGCGGTGAACTCGATCCGGTCGTCGATCGGGTCGCGCCGATGAGCGAGATCCAATCGGCGATGCGCGACCTCTATGAGCGAAAAATCGTCGGCAAGGTCGTGTTGACTGTGTGAGCCCGCGCGGCGGTGGGAGTTGGGGCGCGTTCGCTGTGATCGACGGCGAACGCCGAAGCGCGGATGAGGGAGCGCCATGATCGAGATTTTAAGAGACGAGCGGACCGGGCGCGCAGATGTGCTGTTCGACCGTCCGGCGAAGCTCAACGCGCTGACCGTTGAGATGTGGCGCGCGCTGGCGCAAGCGTATCGCGCGCTCTCGGCGGAGGATGATCTGCGCGTCGTGGTCCTCTCCGGCCGTGGCCGCGCCTTCTGCGTCGGCGCCGACATCGCCGAGTTTGAGACCGAACGCGCCGGCCGCGAAAAGGCGCTCGCCTATGGCGAGACCATTCACGCGGCGGTCTCGGCGATCGCCGAATGTCGGCATCCGACCGTGGCGGCGATCAAAGGCCATTGCGTCGGCGGCGGGGTTGAGATCGCCGCCTATTGCGACTTGCGCGTGGCGGCCGAGGGCAGCGTGTTCGGCGTGCCGATCAAGAAGCTCGGGCTTCCTGTCGATTATCCGGAGCTTGCGGCGCTGCGCCGCCTGGTCGGGCCGGCCAACGCGCTGGAGCTGCTTCTGGAAGGGCGCTTGATCGACGCGGAGACGGCGCTCGCCAAAGGTCTGGTGAACCGGGTCGTTCCGCTGGATGCGTTCGAGGCGGAGATCGACGCGACCGCCGCGCGCATCGCCGAAGGCGCGCCCTTGGCGGCGCGCTGGCACAAGCGAATGCTCCGCGCGCTCGACGGCTCTCCCCCGCTTTCCGAGGCGGAGCGCGCGGCGCCGTTCGAGGTGTTCGACAGCAAGGATTATCGGATTGGGACGCGCGCCTTCATCGAGAAGCGCGACCCGTCTTTCGTGGGGCGCTAAGCGCGGCGCCCTACCGCGCGGCGCTCGAGGCCGCGCTCCGCGCGCGCTCAGGCGCAAGCGCCGCCTCGCCGTGCAAATGGCAAGCGACGCGGCGCCCGGGCGCGACCTCGACCAAGCTGGGCGCCGCCTTACGGCACACAGTCATCGCGGCCGGGCATCGCGGATGAAACGCGCAGCCCGGCGGCGGCGCGAGCGGCGAGGGGATCTCTCCGGCGATCGGCTGATACCGGCGCCGGCCGCGGGCGAAACGATCAACCTCGGCCGCGAGAGCTTGAGCGTAAGGATGCAGCGGCTCGGCGAACAGCGCCTCGGCCGGCGCCTCCTCGACGATCCGGCCGAGATACATCACCGCCACCCGGTCGCTGACATAGCGGATCACGCCGAGATCATGGCTGATGAAGGCGGCGGTCAGCGCGCGCGTCTCGCGAAGGCTTTGGAACAGGTTCAGGATCTGCGCCTGCACAGAGACGTCGAGCGCGGCCACCGGCTCATCGAGGATCAGCAGCCGCGGCGCCATCGCGAGCGCTCGGGCGATGCCGATGCGCTGGCGCTGGCCGCCTGAGAATTGGTGCGGATAACGCTGCGCCGCCTCGCTGGGCAGTCCGACTTCGGCCAAGGCGCGGTGCGCGAAATCGCCCTTCTGTCGGGCGGCGATCAGACCATGATGCAGAGGCGCGCCAGCGATGGCGTCAGCGATGGTGAGGCGCGGATTGAGAGAGGCGTGCGGATCCTGAAACACCATCTGAACCGTTCGGGCCCGAAGCCGCCGGGCGCGCTCGCCATAAGCGAGCGGCTGGCCATCGATCCGCACGGCGCCCGCCTGCGGCTTGAGAAGGCCGACCACTATGCGGGCCAGAGTGCTTTTGCCGCAGCCAGACTCGCCCACGACGCCCAGCACCTCGCCCTCCGCGATCGAGAGAGAGACGCCGTCGAGAGCGCGGATGGCGGGCGGCGGCGCGGCGAGGCCCAGCCGCGCCGCCGCGCGGCGCAGATCATGGCCCTTCACCGGAAAATCCAAGCGCACGCCCTCGATATCGAGACGCGCGCTCAAAGCAGCGGCCGAAGGCACGCATGCGCCCGGCGCGGCGACAGCGCCCGCTCAAGCGCCGGTTGGGCGCAGGCGTCGACGGCGCGGTCGCAGCGCGGCTTGAACGCGCATCCGGACGGAACCGCGGCGAGCGTCGGCGCGGCGCCGGGGATCGGGCGCAGCGCTTCGCCAGGCCGCGCCGCCGCTGGCGCCGAGC
>JBCBCG010000046.1:0-22627 GCA_038530925.1 Pseudomonadota bacterium | reverse complement strand
CTCGCCGCCGCCGAAATTGATGTAGAGATACGCGGCGAGCGTTATCCCGATCTGACCACTGCGCCGCGGCTCGGGCCGGCGGACCTGGAGCTCGCCGTCAGTTCGGACCGGCCGATCGGCAATGTCGCGGTGGCGCCGGACGGGATGGTCTATTTCACCATCCATCCCGAGGCGAACCCGAGCCATCCCAAGCTCTACCGCGCCGCGCTAGGCGGAAGGCCCGAGCCATGGCCCGCGACGAACCAAGAGGCGCTGTTCGACGGGCCGCTTGGCGTGGTGATCGACGGGCGGAACCGCCTGTGGCTGATCGATCCGGCGACCCATGGAACCGGCGCGGTGAAGCTCCTGGCGCTTGATCTGGCCACCGGCGACGTGGTCCACGAGCATGTTTTCGACAGGGCCATCGCGCCGCTAGGCTCGTTCGTTCAAGATCTGCAGATCGATGCGGCCGGCGAGACCGTCTATGTCGCCGATGTCGGGTTTTGGGCGCAGCGGCCGGCCTTGATCGTCTACGACGTCGCCAGCGGCGCCGCGCGACGCGTGCTCAACCGCCATCCGAGCGTGACCTCTCAGCAATGGATCATCCACAACCAGATCAAGCGCATGGAGTTCTTCGGCGGATTGATGGCGATGAAAGTCGGCGTCGACGGTCTGGCGCTGAGCCGGGATGGCGCGTGGCTCTACTATGCGGCGATGACCCATGACGAGCACTACCGCATCCGCACGAGCGATCTGAAGAACGCCGCTCTCGACGACGAAGCGCTGGCGGCGCGGATCGAGCCGCTTGGGCCGAAGCCGATCAATGACGGCATGTCCACCGACGCGGAAGGCGCCGTGTATTTCACGGATGTCGAGAACCAAGCCGTGGTCGCCTGGCGCGAAGGCGCAGGGCTTGAGACGGTGGTCAAGGACGAACGGATCCGCTGGGCCGACGCGCTCTCTTTCGGGCCGGAGGGGTGGCTCTACCTGGCTGACAGCGCCATACCGCACCTGGTGCTGCAATCGCCGGAGCATATCGCCGAGCAAGCGCCATATGCGATCTGGCGGTTTAAACCCGGCGGCCAAGGCGCTCCCGGCCAGTGAGTCGCGTCGCGAAAGACGCGAGAGCCGGCTGGGCCGCGCGACGCCGGCCGAAGCCGAAAACACAAACAGAAGAGCCCAGAGATGACCCTCGAGACATGGCTCCTTTTCATCGTGGTCAGCCTGCCCTTCGCCGCGAGCCCCGGGCCGGCGATGCTGTTCGCGATCTCGACGGCGCTGAGCCATGGCGCGCGGGCGACGCTCTGCACGGGGCTCGCCAATGCGCTTGGCCTCACCGTGATCGGCCTCTTGGTCGGACTCGGGATGGCGGCGGCGCTCGCCGGATCGGCCTGGGCGCTGACGGCGATGAAGATCATCGGCGGCGGTTACCTCATCTATCTCGGCCTGAAACTCTGGCGCGATCCTCGGGCCTTCCTCGCCGCGCCCGAGAGCGCGGCGACGCCGGGGCGCGCGCCGCTCGGGCGCCTCGCCGGCCAGGCGCTTCTGATCGCGCTGACCAATCCGAAATCGCCGGTGATCTACGCGGCGCTTTTTCCGGCGTTCCTCTCCCTGGAGGAGGCCGTGTTCGCGCAGGTGTTGATCCTCTCAGCGAGCTTCGCCGCGCTCTGCGCGGGGTTTCACGCGCTCATCGCCGTCACAGGCGCGTCGCTCCGGCGCTATCTCAGCGCGCCGCACCGGGCGCGGCTGCTGCGCCGCTCGCTCGGCGCGGGCTTCATCGGCTTCGGCGCGGCGCTCGCGGTCAGCGCCCGTGCGTGAGGACGGCGCGCCTCCGAACCGCGACGCCGTCCGTGCGGCCGCCGCGCTCTCTCTCGCCGCCGCGGCGCTTCTCTACGTTCTGCACGGGATCTTCGTCGAAGCGGGACCGGAGATCGCCGACCTGATTAATCCCGTCTCGAAACAAAGAGAGCTTTTTCGAGAGCCTTGACGGTTTCGCCGCAAGGGTCAGGGTCGATTCACCCCAGTAGGGCCGCCGGGATGACCGAACCAACCGGACTGACCGAACAGCATGACGGAACGCCCATGATCGTACATCTCCAATGACCAACCTTGTCGCGGCGATGGGCCGCCTTGGCACTGAGACCGCCTTCGAAGTCCTCGCCCGCGCCGCGGCGCTCGAGGCGCAAGGGCGGAGCGTGATCAATCTCGGCATCGGTCAGCCCGACTTCAAAACGCCGGAGCATATCGTCGAGGCGGCTGTGAAGGCGCTGCGAGACGGCGCCCATGGCTATACGCCGGCGCAGGGTCTGCCTGCGCTGCGAGAAGCGGTGGCGGCGGACATCCTGGCGCGCCGCGGCGTCGCGGTGGCGCCGGAGCGGATTGTGATCCAGCCCGGCGGCAAGCCGACGATGTTCTTCGCGATGCTGATGTTTGGCGAGCCGGGTGTGGAGATCATCTATCCGGATCCCGGCTTTCCCATTTACCGCTCCATGATCGAGTTCACCGGCGCGACGGCGGTGCCGATGAAGCTGCGCATGGAGAACGGCTTCGCCTTTGACGCGGAGGAGGCTCTTTCGCTGATCACGCCGCGCACGCGGCTGATGATTGTGAACAGCCCGGGCAATCCTACGGGCGGCGTCACGCCAAAGGCGGAGGCGGACAAGCTCGCCGCCGGGCTCGACGCCGCGCCGCATGTGGCGCTGATGGCGGACGAGATCTATGCGCGCATGCTTTATGACGGCGCCGCGCATGCGAGCTTTCTCGCTTACGAAGCGCTGCGCGAGCGCCTGATCCTGCTCGATGGCTGGTCGAAGACTTATGCGATGACCGGCTGGCGGCTCGGCTACGGCGTCTGGCCAGAAGCCTGGGCGCCGCTCGCGGTGAAACTCGCTGTGAACAGCCACTCTTGCGTCAACGCGCCGACGCAAATGGCTGGCGTCGCGGCGCTGGAAGGACCGCAAGACGCGGTGGACGCGATGATGGCGGCGTTTGATCAGCGACGGCGCGCGATCACGCCGATGCTGAACGCGCTGCCGGGTTTTGAGTGCATTGAGCCGAAAGGCGCCTTCTACGCCTTTCCGAAGATCGTCGGCACGGGCCTCGACGCGAAGACGTTGCAGACGCGGCTCCTCGAAGAAGCCGGCGTCGCCGTTATCGCCGGGCCGAGCTTCGGCGTTCATGGCGAAGGCTTCCTGCGCTTCTCCTACGCGAACTCCCTTGAGAATATCGAAGAGGCGGTGCGCCGGATCGGCTCGCTGCTCGACTGACCAGCCACGATGCGCGGCGCCCCGTCGTGCGCGACATCTTCTTTTCGGAGACCTAACCGATGAACCTACCCACCAAAACCGTCGAGGAGGGCGAGTTCGCCGGATGGCTTTACTACCCGGAAGAGCCCTTCGAAGCGAAGACCGCCGGACCCTTCTTTTTTCGCGAGGATGAGCGAGGGCCGGTCGCCGCGTTCCGCGTCGAGCATAAGCATTTGAACGGCGCGGGCGTCGCCCATGGTGGTTTGCTCATGACCTTTGCGGATGTGGCCCTCTTCGCCATCGCCGGGCCGGCCTTCGCCGAGAATGAGTACGGCTTCACCGTCGCCTTCGCCTCGGAGTTTCTCGATGGACCGCGCGAGGGCGAGTATGTCGAGGCGCGCGGCGATCTCTTGCGCGCCGGCGGCACGCTGCTCTTCGCGCGGGGGCTGATCACGGCGGAGGGGCGGCCTTGCCTCAACTTCTCGGGAACAATCAAGCGGATCCGCATCAAAGGCTGATGCGGCGCGTCGGGGTTTGAGCCCGTTTGCAGCGCTCCGGCGGCGGGGATCTCCGATCTCAGCTCTGCAGCGCGCCGGCGCGGTCGCGCCATCGTTCAGCTGAATGTGCAGACCAGACCCCGCTGAATTTCTTCGAGCGGCTCTTCGCCGCGAGTTTTCGGCGCCGCTGGCTTTCGCGTCGTTCCGCTAAGGTCGCTTGCCTTTCGTCCCGGCGTGATTACCCTAAGCTGTATCGGGCAGGTTTTTCATAAAAACGTCATGACAACATCGCGCGAGCGCGTAGCCGCTTTTGTCGAGCATAAGAAATTCACGTCCTTCATAACGTGGATTATTTTGCTGAACGCCGTAACACTCGGCATGGAGACGAGTCAGAATATTTACAACGCCTATGGCGGATGGCTGCTCGCAGTGGATAAGATCATTCTGATCATTTTCACGATCGAGCTTTTGCTGAAGTTCTATGCGTACCGCTGGGATTTCTTCCGCTCCGGCTGGAACTGGTTCGATCTGATCATCGTCGCGATCTCCTGGCTGCCCGCGCAAGGCCCGCTGGCGATCCTGCGCGCGCTGCGCATCCTGCGCGTGTTGCGCCTCCTATCGGTGTCGCCGCAGCTCCGGCGCGTCATCGCCGCGGTCGGGCATTCGATCCCGGGCATGATGTCGGTGATCAGCGTGCTGGCGATCGTGTTCTACATCTCCTCGGTGCTGGCGACAAAACTGTTCGGAACCCACCCCTCGCCCGAGATGCAGGAGTGGTTCGGCACCATCGGCGCCTCGGCCTACACGCTCTTCCAAGTGATGACGCTGGAGAGCTGGTCCATGGGCATCGTGCGCCCCGTGATGGAGCATTTTCCTTGGGCGTGGGCGTTCTTCGTGCCCTTCATTTTCGTCACCAGCTTCGCCGTGCTGAACCTCTTCATCGGCATTATCGTGGACGCCATGCAAAGCTCGCATGACGACGCGGAGAAGGAGGAGGCGGCGGCGCAGAAAAAAGAGGCCGACGCCGCGATCGCCGCATTGCACGCGCGCTTCGATCGGCTGGAGCAGCGCCTCGACGCGCTTTTGGTCGAGCGCGCGGCGCAAATCCCAAGCGAGGAGAGACGATCGTGAGCTCAACAGACGGCGCGCGCGCCCCGGTGCTCAGCGCCGAAGAGGTTTCCGCCTTTCTCGCGGAGGTCTTCCCGCAAGTCAGCCCGAAGATGACGGTCGAGGCGGTCGCGACGCGTTACGCCCGCATCCGCCTGCCTATCGCCGATGAGCACCTTCGGCCCGGCGGCACCGTGTCAGGCCCGACGCTCTTCGCCGCCGCGGATCTCGCCTTCTACGTGGCGGTTCTGGGCATGATCGGCCGCGAAGCGCTGACCGTCACAACGCATCTCGGCATCAACTTCATGCGCAAACCCGAACCGCGCGACGTGATCGCCGAGGCGCGGATCCTGAAACTCGGCCGCAGCCTCGCCGTCGGCGACGCCGCGGTGTTCTCAGACGGTATAGCCGAGCCGGTCGCCCACGCTTCCGTCACCTATGCGATTCCGCCGAAGCGGGTGTGACCGGTCAGCCGAACCGACCGGCGAGGTAGGACTTCAGCTGCTTATCTTGCGGATCACCGAAGATCGACGCGGAGGAGCCGAAGGCGCGGATGCGGCCGAGATGGAAGAAGGCGACATAATCCGCGATGCGCGCGGCCTGCTCCATATTGTGGGTGATCAGGATGATCGTCACCGAGCCCTTCAGCGCCAGGACAAGCTCCTCGATCGCTTGGGTTGAGATCGGATCGAGCGAGCCGCATGGCTCGTCCATGAGCAGCACTTCGGGATCGCAGGAGAGCGCCCGCGCGATGCACAGGCGCTGTTGCTGGCCGATGGAGAGATCCGTCGCCTGAGCGTCGAGCCGATCCTTCAGCTCCTCCCAAAGGCCGGCGCGGCGGAGCAGGCGCTCGACATGGGCGTCCATCTCGGGGCCATACTCGATGCGCCCATGCAGATGCGGCGGGTACGCCAGGTTCGAATAGATCGTATCGGGAAAGGGGTCGGGCTTCTGCGCCACCCAGCCGAAGCGCCGGCGGTGCATCGGCGGATCGATGTCCTCGGCGTAGACATCCTCCATCCGGCCGGTCTCGCCGCGCATCAGCACCGAGCCGCCAAGCCGCGTCGTCTCCTCATGCTCATGCATGCGATTAAAGCACCGAAGCATGGTGGTCTTGCCGCAGCCCGAGGGGCCGATAAAGGCGGTGACCCGGCCTTCGGGCGCGGCGAGCTCCACATCATGGAGGGCTTGCTTCGCGCCATACCAAAGGCTGACGCCGCGCGCGGCGAGTTTCGGGCGCGGCGGCGGCGCGGCGCCCTCCTTCACAACGGCGCCTTGGGCGGCGACGAACTGAGCGAAACGCTGCGCGCCGGATTGGCGGGCGCTCTGATAATTGGACTCAAGCGACATGATTGCGGCCTCCCGGCGATCGGGCGACGCGCGCGCCCGTGACGAGGCGCAGTCATACCGATCGCGCGGCGGAACGCCTTGATCGCTGTCAAGCCAGCGTGACAGATGCGCCGCGACGCCTTTCTCCGCGATGGCGGATCAGCCCATGCGCACGCCGGCCAGCGTCGCCATCATCACCACATCGGCGGCGCTGGCGTTCATGGAGCAGATCTGCGCCGGTTTCTCGAAACCGACCAGCACTGGTCCGACCAAAGTGGCGCCGGCGAGCTGCGAGAGCATCTTCGTGGCGATCGAGGCGCTGTCGCGGCTCGGCGCGATCAGCACGTTGGCCGGTCCGGAGAGCTTACAAAACGGATATTGCGCCATGTATTGCGGATCGAGCGCGACATCCGCCGCCATCTCGCCATCCACTTCGAAATCGACGCCTTGCTCCTGCAGCAGCCGCACCGCCTCGCGCGAGCGCTCCGCCGTCTCCGAAATCGGATAGCCGAACGTCGCGAATGAGAGCATCGCGGCCCGCGGCTCGAGCCCGAGCCGCCGCGCCAGGCGCGCCGCGGCCTTGGCGATATGAGCGAGCGTCGCGGCGTCCGGGTCATCCTCGATCATCGTGTCCGCGACCAAAACGGTCCGACCGCGGGCGATCACGGCGGTCACGCCATGGATGCTCTCTTCGGGACGCGGATCGAGCACGCGGCGGATGTCGTTGTAGACAAGCGCCGATTTCCGCGTCGCGCCAGAGACGACCGCGTCCGCCTCGCCGCGCTCCACCATGCTGGCCGCGAGCACATTGCGGTTCTGCCGCACAAGGCGCTCACACTCGGCGCGCGTGAAGCCGCGGCGCTGGAGCCGGGCGTAGAGCGAATCGATATGCGCCTGGGCGTTCGGCGTGGTGGCGGGCTCGACGATGCTGATCGGGCCATCATCGGCTTGGGTCCAGCCCGCCTCCGCAAGGCGCGCCTGCACCACGTCCCTCTTGCCGATCAGCACCGGCTCGCCGAGCCCTTGGCGCTTGAAGCTGAGCGCGCCGCGGGCGACGCGCTCATCATCGCCCTCGGCGAAGACGACGCGCTTCGGCTCGGCGCGGAGGCGCCCTTGCAGGATCTGCAGCATGCTGGCGCTCGGATCGAAGCGTGTCTTCAGCGTGTGCACATAAGCGTCGAAATCGACGATCGGCCGGCGCGCCACGCCGCTCTCCACCGCCGCGCGCGCCACCGCGGGCGGCACGGTGTGGATCAGCCGCGGATCGAACGGCGCTGGAATGATGTAATTCGGCCCATAGGTCAGGCGCTCGCCATAGGCGGCGGCGACCTCTTCGGGCACATCCTCGCGCGCGAGCTGCGCCAACGCTTCAGCCGCGGCGACCTTCATCGCATCGTTGATGGTGCGCGCCCGGGCGTCGAGCGCGCCGCGGAAGATGTACGGAAAGCCAAGCACATTATTGACTTGGTTCGGATAATCCGAACGGCCGGTGGCGACGATCGCGTCGGCGCGCACCGCGGCGGCCTCCTCCGGCGTGATCTCAGGATCCGGATTGGCCATGGCGAAGATGATCGGCCGATCCGCCATGGAGCGCACCATCTCCGCCGTCAGCGCGCCTTTGGCCGAGACGCCGAGGAACACATCCGCGCCGGCCATCGCCTCCTCCAGCGTGCGCAGATCCGTCTTGGCGGCGTGGGCGGATTTCCATTGGTTCATGCCGGCCTCACGGCCTTGATAGATCACGCCGCGCGTGTCGCAGACGAGGCAGTTCTCCGGCCGCGCGCCCATCGATTTGACAAGCTCGATGCAGGCGATGCCCGCGGCGCCGGCGCCGTTGAGAACGATCTTCACATCCTCGATGCGCCGTTCGGTCAGGTGCAGCGCGTTGATCAGCCCGGCGGCGCATATGATCGCCGTGCCATGCTGATCATCATGAAAAACCGGGATCTCCATCTCCTCGCGCAGGCGCTGCTCGATCACGAAGCATTCCGGCGCCTTGATGTCTTCGAGATTGACGCCGCCAAAGCTTGGGCCGAGCAGCCGCACCGCATTGATGAACTCGTCCGGATCCTTGGTGTCGACTTCGAGATCGATCGAATCGACGTCGGCGAAGCGTTTGAACAGCACCGCCTTGCCCTCCATCACCGGCTTCGCCGCAAGCGCTCCAAGATCGCCCAGCCCGAGGATCGCGCTGCCATTGGTGATCACCGCCACAAGATTGCCGCGCGCGGTGTAGTCGTACGAGCTGTCCGGTTCGGCGGCGATGGCGCGCACCGGCGCCGCGACGCCGGGGCTATAGGCGAGGGAGAGATCGCGCTGGGTCGCCATCGGTTTGGTCGCGGCGATCTCGAGTTTCCCGGGTCGACCCATCTGGTGATAAAACAGAGCGTCCTCGTCGAGGCCCGGCCTAGCGCGCCCGCCGCCCATGTCCTTCGCCATTCCCGTCTCCCAACCCTGGATCTTTTATCAACTTTTTCATCCACGCCGCGGCGCGCGGCGAGCGTTCGGACCTAGCGCCGCCGCTGGAAGGGGTAAACCCCTGGCGCCGTCCACGCGGCGCAAGAGGCCGAATTTCACAGTGAATGAGCGCAATTGACCGCGCCGAAGCGCTGCTGGAGGAAATGGGCCGCGCCGGCGCCGGCGCGCTTTCGCCGCTTCGCGCGCTCGGCTACCTGCAAAGGATGACTGAAGGAACGACCGCTGGGATGGCCGAAGCGCCCACCTCACCCGACGCGCCGAAACCCGCTCACGACCGAGGCGGCGGCGCGCCCCTCCGTTCGCCCGAAGGCGCGAGCCCGGTGATGGCGCAGTTCCTCACCCTGAAGGCGGCTTATCCAGAATACCTGTTGTTTTTCCGCATGGGCGATTTTTATGAGCTCTTCTTTGAGGATGCGGGGCTCGCGGCGGAGGCGCTCGGCATCGCGCTCACAAAGCGCGGCCGCATCGGCGATGAAGAGATTCCGATGTGCGGCGTGCCGATCCACAACGCCGAGCGCTACTTGCATGAGCTGATCCGCAAGAACTTCCGCGTCGCCGTCGCCGAACAGCTCGAGGATCCGGCGGAGGCGAAGAAGCGCGGCTCGAAAGCCGTGGTGAAGCGCGACGTGGTGCGGCTGGTAACGCCCGGCACCCTGACGGAAGACGCGCTGCTCGAGCATCGGCGGAACAATTATCTTTGCGCCGTCGCGGCGCGGCGCGACCGGATCGGCGTCGCCTGGGCCGACATCTCCACCGGCGCGCTCGCGACCACGAGCCTCGCGCCGGCGGGCTTCGCGGCGCTGATGGCGCGGCTCGCGCCGGCGGAGGTCATCCTGCCCGCGCCCGAGGACGACATCCTCGCCGCCGCGGCGCGAGAGGCGGGCGCCGCCGTGGCGGAGCTCGCGCCGTCCTCCTTCACGCCGAAGCGCGGCGCGGCGCGGGCGGCGGCGCTGTTCGAGGCGGCGGGCCTCGACGCCTTCGGCGCCTTCGCGCCGGAGGAGGAGGGCGCGCTCGGCGCGCTGGTCGACTACCTTGAGCTGACCCAGCGCGGCGCCCTGCCGACGCTGCGCCCGCCGCGCCGGGAGATCGCTGGCGAGCGCCTGGTGATCGACGCGGCGACGCGGCGCAATCTCGAGCTGACGCGCGGGCCCGAAGGCGGGCGCGCCGGCTCTCTGCTGGCGGCGATCGACCGGACCGTCACCAGCGGCGGCGCGCGGCTGCTGGAGGCCTGGCTCGCCGCGCCGCTGATGGATGTGCCGCTGATCCGCGCGCGGCATGACGCGGTGGGATGGCTGCTGAGCGAGACCTCGGTGCGCGACGCGCTGCGCGCGCTGTTGCGCCGGACGCCGGATCTTGAACGCGCGCTCTCGCGCCTTGGGCTGGGGCGCGGCGGGCCGAAGGATCTCGCGGCGCTTCGCGATGGTCTGACCGCCGCTGGCGAGGCGGCGGACCTGTTGAGCGCCGGCGCCCCGCCGACGCTGGTCATCGAGGCGGCGCAGGATCTCGCCGGCCTCGGCGCGCTCGCGGCGGAGCTGGCCCGCGCCATCACGGAGACGCCGCCCTTCCGCCTGTCGGACGGCGGCGCCATTCGCGAAGAGTATGACCCGGATCTCGACGAGGCGCGCACGCTGCGCGACGGCGCGATGCAAGTGATCATGCCGCTCCAGGCGGACTATCAAGCTCAAACCGACATCGCGGCGCTGAAGATCAAGCACAACAATGTGCTCGGCTATTTCATCGAAACGCCCGCCACCCATGCGCGGCGCATGATGAGCGCGCCGCTTTCGGAGACCTTCCAGCACCGGCAGACCACCGCGAACGCCGTTCGCTTCACCAGCGCCGCGCTGGCTGAGCTAGAGGCGAAGATCACGCGCTCCGCCGTCCGCGCGAGGGAGCTTGAGGCGGCGCTTTTTGAACGGCTCAGCGCCGCCGTGCTGGAGGAGGGCCTGGCGATCGCGCGGCTCGCCGAGGCGATGGCGATGCTCGACATCTGGTCCGGCCTCGCCCTGCTGGCGGAGGAGGAGCGCTGGGTCAGACCGGCCGTGGATGAGAGCCGGGCGTTTCGCATCGAAGGCGGGCGCCATCCGGTGGTGGAGCAGGCGCTCCGGCGCGAGGGCGGCGAGGGCTTCGTGCCGAACGACTGCGATCTCACCGCCGAGGCGCGGGGCGATGGCGACCCGGCGCAGCCGATCTGGCTTGTGACCGGACCGAATATGGCCGGTAAGTCCACCTATCTGCGCCAGAACGCGCTGATCGCGGCGCTGGCGCAAATGGGCGCGTTCGCGCCGGCGAGCGCGGCGCATATCGGCGTGGTCGATCAGCTTTTCAGCCGCGTCGGCGCGGCGGATGATCTCGCGCGCGGGCGTTCGACCTTCATGGTCGAAATGGTCGAGACGGCGGCCATCCTCAATCAGTCAGGCCCGCGCTCTCTGGTCATCCTCGACGAGATCGGGCGCGGCACCGCGACTTATGATGGGCTCGCCATCGCTTGGGCGACGCTGGAGCATCTCGCCGAGGCCAACCGCTGCCGCGGGCTTTTCGCCACGCATTACCACGAGCTGACCGCGCTCGCCGCGGCGACGCCGGGCCTCAAAAACGTCACGGTGGCGGTGCGGGAGTGGAAAGGGTCGGTGGTGTTCTTGCGGGAGATCCGGCCGGGCGCGGCGGATCGGTCGTACGGCGTGCAGGTGGCGAAGCTCGCGGGGATGCCCAAGGCCGTGACCGCGCGCGCCAAGGCGCTGCTTGAGACGCTTGAGCGGGGCTCGGAAGGCCCAGCGGCGCGGGCGGCGCGCTTGGTCGAGGACCTTCCGCTGTTCGCCGCGGCGCCTGCGCCGGAGGCGGCGCCCAACGAGACGCCTGAGGAGACGCATGCGGATCTCGCCGCCGGGCGCCTCCGCGCCGCGCTGGAGGCCACTGAGCCCGACGCGATGACGCCGCGCCAAGCCCTCGACGCGCTATACGCGCTGAAGGCGTTGCTGGCCGACAGCGACGACGCCTAGCGGCGGCGAAAGAAGGAACGCCCATGACTGACGGCGCGCACGCCACCCCAAACAATGACGAGCCTGGTCCGCCTAAGTCAGACCCAAAGGTCTACCTGGCCGGACCGGATGTGTTTCACCCGGAGGCGACGCAGATCGGCGCGAAGAAGAAAGCGCTGTGCGAGGCGCATGGGCTGATCGGCCTTTATCCGCTCGACAATGAGATCGGGGCCGTCGAGATCACAGGCGCGGCGCCGAGCGGCGCGATCATCGCAGCGCGGATCTACGCCGCCAACATCGCGATGCTAGAGGTCGCGGACGCCGTGATCGCCAATGTCTCGCCCTTTCTCGGCGCCTGCGCCGATGACGGCACCGCCTTCGAGATCGGCTTCGCCGCCGCGCGCGGTCTGCCCGTCGCGCTTTACGACAATGGAGCGGGCGACACCGCCTCCAAAGCCGCCGCCTTCCGCGCCGCAGCCCCTGAGTGGCCCGGCGCCGCGCTTGAGGCGGAGGATTTCGGTCTGCCCGTGAATTTGATGCTGGCCATCCCGGCATTCGACGCCAGGCTCATCATCGGCGGCGAGACCGCGCTGGCCTTCGACGATCTCTCTCGCTTCGAACAGGCGCTAGCGGCGTTGGCGGATCACTTAACGAGCCGCTCCTAGACCGCGCGCTCACGCGAAACGCTCACCGCGGCACGGATTTGGCGAGCCGCCTGATTTGTCTCTTTATGAGCCTTGGCGGGGCGCCTAGGATCGAGAGAGCTTGGATCGGCTTGAATATAGACTGCGTTTAACCATGAATGCGCCGCAGCTTAGCATCGTCATTCCAGTCTATAACGAGGCTGGGAACCTCTCTCCGCTGTTGTCGGAGATCGAGGCGGCGTTTCATGGCCGGTCCTATGAAGTGATCCTCGTCGATGACGGCAGCGATCAGCCCGCCGCGGCGGAGGTCGTGGGCGCGGCGGCGCCGGTTCGAGTGCTCAGCCATCGGCGACGCGCCGGGAAGTCGCGCGCTTTGATGACCGGCTTTCGCGCGGCGCACGGCGTTTGGATCGCCACGCTGGATGGCGATGGGCAGAATGATCCGGCTGATCTCGCAGCGATTGCAAAGACTTATGGAGACGAGCGGCCGACATTCATCGTCGCCGGCGTGCGCGAGCAGCGCAATGACGGCGTGATCAAGCTGCTCACCTCGAAAAGCGCGAATCTGATCCGCAAATGGATGCTGCGCGATGATTGTCGAGACACGGGCTGCGGACTGAAAATGATGCCAGGCGCGTTCGTGCGGACGCTGCCCTATTTCGACAATATGCACCGGTTCTTTCCCGCTTTGGCGCGGCGCGCAGGGCTCGATGTGGTGGAATACGACATCTCCGACCGGCCTCGGCGGCATGGAACGTCCAAATACGGCTTTTTCGACCGCGCCGCCGTGGCGCTGCTCGATCTGATCGGCGTTTATTGGCTGTCGCGCCGCAGCTCCGAGCCGGGCGAGGTGTCGGAGCAGAGCTTCGGCTCGGAGGCGACGCCCGCAACGGATCCAGCGCCGGCGCAGGCCGTTCCGGCGCACACTCCGCCGACGGATGTCGTCGCGACGTCCGCCGCGGTGGTTCAGGGCCGTTTCAGCGACTGAAAGCTCATCACGAACGCGTCGTGGCGCCAGTTGAGATAGGATGCGCGGACCGTGGTCGGCTCCCCTTCCGGCGCGAACCCTTCCGGCGCAAGGCGCATCGGCGGCGAACGATCGCCGCGCCAAACCAACAGCGCCCGATCCTCCACCGCAGCGTAGCGCGGCGCCGCGGCGCCCCTCCAGCCAAGCGCCAAGGTTAGGTTGGCGACATCGCTATGGCGCGCGGCGAGGATCGGCGCGGGCGGCGCGCCGGCCCGCTCGATCTCCGCCGCAATCGCTTGATAGGGGATCGCGTAGCGGTGCTTCTCATTCGAGACCATGGCGAAAACGCCGATCAGCGCGCCGAGGAAGGCGACGCCGGCCAGGCCCGCCACCCAGCGCCGCGCCGCGCCGCCAAGCGGGTAGCGCGCCGCCAGCCATACCGGCGCGACCGCGAGGATGGGCGTCAGGTAACGCTCATGCACCTTGTGCATGTCGGCGGCGAGCACGATCAGCGCGAACGCGATCATCCCAAGCGCCATGGCCCGCGCCAGCAGCCGCAATGGCGCCGCGTTCGGCAGCGCCCCGACCACCTCTCTCGGCGAGCGCCAGCGCGCAAGCGCCCAAACCATCGCCAGCGGACCGGCCCAGGCGATGCTGGCGACGAGAAGCGAGACGAAACCGTCGAGACCCAGCCAAGGCGGATCGTACCACGGCCCTTCGCTGCTGGAATAGAGCTTCGAAAGCCGGCCGGCGCTGGCCTCGAGGTCGAGCGCGGCGGCGATGAAGCTCGGCGTCGTCGCGACGATGAATAGCGCGAGCGCGATCCAAGCCGGCCGCTCGAACACGCGCCGCCGCGCTTCAGGTTCGAGCGCGATCACCAGCATCAGCGGCGCGGCGAACAAAAAGAAGTTGAACTTCGCCAGCGCCCCAAGCGCCGCAGCGGCGCCGAGCCAGACATACCGACCAAGGCTCGGTCGCTCCCAGATCAAAATGACCGCATGGCCGATCGCCATGGAGCCGGTCAGCACCATGATCGAATGCGCCAGCGTATGCGCCGACTGCCAGACGATCTGCGGCAGGAACGCCGCCGCCGCGACCGCCATCATCCCGGCCATCGGCCCGCCAAGCCGTCGCGCCGCATCCCACGCGAGGAGGTAATACGCGCAAAGGAGCGCGTATTTCAGCAGCCCGGTCGAGAGCGGCCAGTTCCAGCCCGTCGCCTCCAAGAGCCCGCGCAGCGCCCAATTATAGAGCGGCGGATGGGAGTTCGCGTAGACGAGCCGCCAATCCACCTGGCCGACGAATTGCGCTTCGTCGATCTCGAGAAACGGCGAGAGCGACAGCCGCAGCGCCAAAAGCGCGACCGCGTAGCCGATGATCAGAATCGGGACCGCTTTGGCGAGCGACGCCTCAAAGCCCGACGCGCCGCCGACGCCGATCGATCCTCGCGCGCTCATGGACATATCTGGTCGCCCTTGGTCGGCCCGCCCGCCTGTTCCAGGCGTCCTCTAGGCGCGCGCCGTCGTCATGTCCATCGCCAGCCGACGGATCCTGGCGCGGTAGGGCGGCGCGGCGGCGGCGGTCGCAGAGGCGCAACGCGATCAAGCGGATTGCTCTCGCCGCGCGGGACTGCTTGAAGAGGTCACTCAATCAGAAAGGCGGCGGGTATGGGCGCAGGCGCGAAGGGTCATCTCTATCTGATCGACGGGTCGGGCTTCATCTTCCGGGCCTTCCACGCGCTGCCGCCGCTGACGCGGAAAACAGATGGCCTTCCCGTGGGCGCCGTCTCGGGCTTTTGCAACATCGTCTGGAAAATGCTCGATGGGATGACCGAGGCGGACCGGCCCACCCATCTCGCGGTGATCTTCGACAAAGGCTCGAAGAGTTTCCGGAACGAGATCTATGACGGCTACAAGGCGCAGCGCCCGCCGCCGCCCGAGGATCTCGTGCCGCAATTCCCGCTGATCCGCGATGCGACGCGGGCGTTCGGTCTGCCTTGCGTCGAGGTCGAGAATTATGAGGCGGACGATCTGATCGCGACCTATGCGGCGCAGGCGGCGGGGGATGGGTTCGAGGTGACGATCGTCTCCTCCGACAAGGATCTTATGCAGCTGGTGCGGGAGGAGGAGGGCGATCCCGCCACCATCACCATGCTCGATCCGATGAAGGAGAAGCCGATCGGCGTCGCGCAGGTGGTGGAGAAATTCGGCGTCCGGCCCAACCGCGTCGTCGATGTCCAAGCGCTCGCCGGCGACAGCGTCGACAACGTGCCGGGCGCGCCGGGCATCGGCGTCAAGACCGCGGCGCAGCTGATCGAGACCTTCGGCGATCTTGAAACGCTGCTGGAAAAAGCGGAGACGATCAAACAGCCGAAACGCCGGCAAACGCTGATCGAGCACGCCGAGCAGATCCGCCTCTCCAAGCGGCTCGTCACGCTGGATCAGGCCGCGCCCATCCCCGAGCCCTACCAGGATTTCGCGCTGCAGCCGACGCCCGCGCCGGCGCTGATCGCGTTTCTCAAAGCGATGGAGTTCCGCACCCTGACGCGCCGCGTCGCCGACGCGCTCGACGCCTCCGCCGACGCGATCGAGGCGGACCCGAAACTCGCCGTCGGATCCTCGAGCCTCGCGGCCAGCGCCACCGCGGAAGGTGCTACCGAAGCGCCGCAGGAGCAGCCCGCCTTTGCGCCGCCCGCCGTCACAGCCGCGGACCTTCCCATCGATCCCTCCGCCTATGAGGTGGTGCGCGACGCTGCGGCGCTGCAGCGCTGGATCGACGATGCGTATGAGCGCGGCGCCGTCGCCATCGACACCGAGACGACCTCGCTCGATGAGATGAAAGCCGAGCTTGTCGGCGTCTCTCTCGCGGTGCGCCCTGGCGCCGCCTGCTATGTCCCGCTTGGCCATACGATCGGCGCGAGCGCGGACGCAAATGGTCAGGGCGATCTCCTCGCGTCGCCGCAAACGCGGGCCGAGGGCCAGATGCCGCTGCAGGAAGCGCTCACGCTGCTGCGGCCGATGCTTGAGGACGCTTCGATCCTGAAGATCGGGCAGAACCTCAAATACGATGTGAAGGTGCTGGCGCGGTATGACGTGGCGGTCAGACCCGTCGACGACACGATGCTGATCTCTTACGCGCTGGCGAGCGGGCTGCGCACGCATGGGATGGACTCGCTCTCCGACAAGCTGCTCGATCACAAGCCGATCCCAATCAAAGAGCTGATCGGCAGCGGCAAGTCTCAGATCACCTTCGACGCGGTCCCGATCGACAAAGCGGCGCCCTATGCGGCGGAGGACGCGGATGTGACGCTGCGGCTCCATCAGATCATGAAGCCCCAACTCGCCCGCGACGGCGTGACCGCCGTTTATGAGGTGCTGGAGCGGCCGCTCTTGCCCGTGCTCGCCACAATGGAGCGGGCGGGCGTGCAGGTGGACCGGAACCGGCTCTCGCGTCTCTCCGGCGACTTCGCGCAGCGGATGGCCGCGCTGGAGGAGGAGATCCATGAGCTGGCGGGCGAAAGCTTCAATGTCGGCTCGCCGAAGCAGCTCGGCGAGATCCTGTTCGACAGAATGAGCCTTGAAGGCGGCAAGAAGGGTAAGACCGGGGCCTACGCCACCGGCGCTGATGTGCTGGAGGAGCTGGCCGCGCTGGGGCATGATTTGCCGGCGCGGGTGCTCGATTGGCGCCAGCTTTCCAAGCTGAAGAGCACCTACACCGACGCGCTGCAGGATCACATCAATCCGACCACAGGGCGCGTTCACACCTCTTTCAGCCTGGCGGCGACGACCACCGGCCGCCTCGCTTCAACCGATCCCAATCTCCAGAACATTCCCATTCGCACGGAAGAGGGCCGCAAGATCCGCGAGGCCTTCGTCGCGCCAGAAGGCAAGACAATCCTCTCGCTCGATTACAGCCAAATCGAGCTGCGCATTCTCGCCCATGTCGCCGATATCGACGCGTTGAAAGAAGCGTTTCGGGAGGGCCAGGATATCCACGCTATGACCGCCTCCGCCGTCTTCGGCGTGCCCGTGGAGGGCATGGATCCGATGATCCGCCGCAGCGCCAAAGCGATCAATTTCGGCGTGATCTACGGCATCTCCGCCTTTGGTCTCGCCAACCAGCTCCGCATCCCGCGCGGCGAGGCCAAAGAGTTCATCGACGCCTATTTCGAGCGCTTCCCAGGCATTCGCACGTATATGGAGCGCACTGTGGCTGACGCGAAGGCCTCAGGGTATGTCCAAACGCTGTTCGGCCGGCGGATCCACACGCCGGAGATCGGCGCGAGCGGACCTCGCGCCGGCTTCGCCAAACGCGCCGCGATCAACGCGCCGATCCAAGGCGCCGCGGCCGACATCATCCGCCGCGCCATGATCCGCATCCCGCCCGCGCTCGAAGCGGCGAAGCTGCCGGCGACCATGCTGCTGCAGGTCCATGACGAATTGCTCTTCGAAGTTGAGGACAGCGCCGTCGAAGAGACCATCGCGCTGGTCCGCAGCGTGATGGAAGGCGCGGCCCTTCCGGCGGTCCACCTCGCCACGCCTTTGGTGGTGGAGGCGGGCTCCGGCGAAAGCTGGGCGGCGGCGCATTAGCGGGCGGCGGCATTTTCCCACTCTTCAGCGACGACCTCGCCAAGCCAAAGGGCGCGGTGATAATAAGGTTGGAATAGCAACGCCTTACAACCGCCTAAGGATCATGAATGTTAGACAAATGCACCTTGGTCATTATGGCAGCGCCGCCGTGCAAACGCGTCAAGCGTCAAACTTACTTGTTTCGAAATACGGGCCAACGATGAAATACGCGCTTTGTATACCAGGACTGTCTCTCGACGTAGCTGACTTTTTCAGCACTATTCCCTTCAATGTGGAGCTTCATATAAAAGAACATCAATATGTGAATCAAGGTGATAAATTATTCACGATATCTCGAACTGAAAAGTCTCGGAATCCGACGTTCTTTGAACTCATAACCAGCGGCGTCAAAGAGCCTGTTGTCATAGAAAGGTTTACAACATCATCATCGATGACAGCACGTGTTGGATATTTATTTCAGCCTCAGATTTTTTCTTTAAGTCGATGGGACAACGAGAAGCATTATCCTAGGGTACCCCGGGTAATTACTGACATAGCCAGAGATTGTTTTCTTGTTATTGCTGTGCATGAACCTATCGAGAAGAAAGCGATCGATTTCTACGAGAGTATATTTGATCGAGTGTTTGATTCTACTGAGGAATTTTCGCGCCTTTCGCGTGAAGATGTTTGCTATAAAGATGATTGGTACGAGAAATTTTGTCGAGATTACAATTTTCTTTCTCAGAATAACTGTGCTGTATTTCAGAAGGATGCCTTTTTCGATCTCGCCGAATCACAAGCGGACGATGCAATTAAAGCGACGACACTTGCTCGATATAATCGAATGTTCGCTTCCTGAGAATTCGAGCAGCCCTACTTCCGGTATTTCGCGAGCAGTCGGTCCAGCATGGAGCCGCCGGCCTCTTCCGGCGCCGGAGCGTCGGTCGGCACCGCGGTGGGTTTCGGATCCGCCTTCTTCTGCTCCGGCGGTTTCGCCTTGTCGGCCTTCGCCGCCTCTTTCAGCGGCTGGAGCTGGAGGGCGATTTTGTTCATGAAGCCGCTCGCATCCTCCGCGGCCAGCAAGGGCGCGCCGTCGGCGATCCCTTGCATCAGCGGGTCGATCCAGTCCCAGTCCGCCTTGGCGAAATCATGCAGGACATACCCGGAGACCTTCCGCTTATCGCCGGGATGGCCGATGCCGAGCCGCACGCGCTGATAAGCCTCGCCGATATGCTCATGCATCGAGCGCAGGCCGTTATGCCCGGCATGCCCGCCGCCGCGCTTCACCTTCACTTTGCCGGGCCCAAGATCGAGCTCGTCATGGAACACGGCGACATCCTCAGGCGTCAGCTTGAAGTAGCGCATCGCCTCGCCGACCGATTGGCCGGAGAGGTTCATGAAGGTCTGCGGCTTCAGCAGGAACACCTTCTCGACGCCGAGTTTGCCCTCGGTCAGCTCGCCTTGGAATTTGGCGCGGAACGGCGCGAAGCCATACCGATCGCCGATCGCCTCCACCGCCATGAAGCCGATATTGTGCCGCGTCTTCTCGTATTTCGCGCCGGGATTGCCGAGGCCGACGAACAGTTTCATCGCGATCTCACTCCCTGCCGATCTCTGCGCCCGATGGCCGCGCCGCTGGTCCGTGCGCATCCGATGCGGTAGCGCCGCTGCGAGCGATAGCGATCCGAAGCGAGAAGCGCGAGGGCCGATTTGTCGATGACGAACCGCGCGGCGCGCGCCGCAGAGACGCTGATCTGGACCGCGCTGGTCGTCCTGCTCGCCAGCGGCCTCGTCTTGGCCGACCCTTCGGCCGACCCCTCGGCCGACCCGCAAGCACGCGCCGCCGACGCGCTCATGATGGAGCTTTGGGCCCAGGGCGCCCATCGCATCGCGGCCGAGGCGCTGTTCGCCGCCTTGTATCTCCGCATCGCTCTCGGTCTCGTCGCCGAGGCGCCGAGCTTTGACCAGCGGCTCGCCGGCTCCGTGGTCGGCCTCACGCTGATGCTGGGCCTCCTCATGGCGCTTCTCTCCCCAAGGCCGCTCATCATCGAGGCGTCATACTGGGTCGAACAATGGCTGGGGCTGAACCTCCACGCGTTGCTTGGCGCGGCGATGCTTCTGGCGATGGCGCTGAAGCGCTGGCGCCCGCGGCGCAGAAGGGCCTTTGCGCGCGCGCCCGCCGAGCCTCTGCTCGCAGCGCTGATCGGCGCGGCGCTTCTGGCGATCTTGTTCGGCGCATCCCTGCTGCGGGGCGAAGGGCCATGGGACGACCTCGGGCGCGAGACGGCGGCGATCACGCCGATGCGTCTTCTCCCGGAATGGTATGTCCGGCCCTTTTATACGGTGCTGCGCGCGGTCCCAGATAAGGTATTGGGCGCGGCGGCCGCAGGCGCGGCGGGGCTCGCGCTGATCATCGCGCCGTGGCTCAGCTTTCGCGCCTCCCGGCGCGGATCCGGCCTCGCTTGGGCTCGCCGGATCGCTTTGCTGGCGTTTTTCTTCGCTGCGGCGATGCTCGGCTCCCTCGCGCCGCAGCGCCCCGAGGCGGCGGCCTTCGGCGCTCCGATCAGCGTCGCCGCGCTCAGTCTCGGTGTGACCGCCTATGTCTTCATCTATCTTCTCTTAATCCGGCCGGGTTTGAGCCTTTGCGCTCCCCGGAACGCGGATGACGCCCCGATGGAGGAGGTCTTCCGCTGACGAGGAGACGACAGGCGGCGCGGCGGCGCCTTGAAAGGAGTGGGTCGTCATGACGGACACGGCGAGGCGCGGCGCGGGGGCGGCGGATGCGCTGGTATGGCTCGGGCTGACGGCCTTGCTGATCAGCGGACTGGCGCTGCAAGAGCGCGCGGCCGGCCCGACCATCTTCGAGCTTACGCGCGCGCCGACGCCGCTTTGGGCGAAGCTCGCGCATGCGGTCGCCCCAAGCTTCCTGCTCCTTGCGGCGCTCCTGTCGCTGTTTTTGCGCATCTCCGCCGAGGCTCCCCCTCTGAGCGAGCGCGTCGCCGGCTCCGCGGCGGCGCTCGTGGTTCTGCTCGGCGTCTTTCTTGAAGCGGTTGGCCCGGGCGCGGGCGTCGGCGAGCCGAGTTTCTGGATCGGACAGGCGCTCGGCCTCGATCTTCACGCGACGATGGCGGCGGGAATGCTGCTCGCCATGGGCCTGACGCGCGCTGGGATGACAATGGGGCTGCAGACCACGCGTCGAGAGACCCCGCCGCCGCGGCCAGGGCTGCTCCTGACGGCGGCGCTCGGCGCGGGACTGCTGATCACCGCCGCCGCGATGACCTTCACGATCGCCGGCGATGCGAACCCTTATCTTCGGCCCATCATCGATTGGAGCACGCCCGCCTGGTATTCCTTGCCGGCGTATGCGACGGCGCGCGCTGGTCCGACCATCGAGTTCGGCGTCGCAACGATGCTCGCGCTTGCGGGCGGCGTTCTGTTGGCGCCCTGGACGGGGCTTGGCCGCGCGCGCGCCGGATCGCCCTTACGCCTCCTGCGCCAAGCGCTCTTCGGCGGCGCGGTTCTCTCTGTGCTCATCCTGGGATGGCTCGGCGCGGTGACGCCGCCCGTCAGCTCGGTTCAGAGCGGGATGGAGGGACCTTTCGGCCTGGAGACCGACGTCGCGCAAATGGTCGGCCTCGGTCTGACCGCCTATCTGCTGACGTATCTCTGGATCTTGCGCCCGACGCTCGGCCTGATCGCCAAAGCGACGGCGGCGCCCGAAACGCCGGACCCCGCCATCTTTTCCTGAAGATCAGTTCGGTTTCCCGAGAATCAGCTCTCAGCGGCCTCGCCGCCTTCGCCTTCGCCGCCCTCTTCGGCGTCGTCATCGTCCCCGCCGCCGCCAATGCCGCGCGGCGCGGCGATTGTGACGACTGGTTTGTCCTCATTCGCCTCCGCCAGCGTCACGCCGGAAGGCAGCGGCAGGTCCGACACCGAGAAGCCCTCGCCAACCTTCAGCTTCGAGATGTCGCACTCGATCTGCTCCGGGATCGCGCCGGCGCGGCATCGCACCCGCACCTCATAGGCCGTCTGCTGCAGAGAGCCGCCGCGCGCCAAGCCCGGCGCTTTATCAGCGCCCACGAGCTCCACCGCGACGAACAGCGTGATCATCGAGCGCTCGGAGAGGCGCAGGAAATCCACATGCGTCGGCAGATCGAGGACCACGTCGCGCTGGACCTCCTTGGGGATGACCCGGACCTTGTCCTCGCCCTCCACGTCGAGATCGAGCAGCGCTGCGAGAAACTTCCCTCGCTGCAGAGCCTTAAGAAGCTCATTCTGCTTGATGTTGACCGCCACAGGCGGCTTGCCCGCGCCATAAACCACGCCCGGCACCAGCCCAGCTCTCCGCGCGGCACGGGCGGCCCCCTTGCCCACTCCCTCGCGCTTGAGAACGGACAGCACGTTCACGTCAGCCATGCTGAACCCTCATATCCAATGGTTGCGCCATGATCGGCATTCCGCGGTCCTCCAGGGGTGTAACGCGCGGAAGGGCTTTCCCTACGCCAGAGCGGCCGCCCTGCAAAGCGCCGTTTTCCAGGCGCAAGCCCATCGCAGCGCTGGGCAGAGGCGCCGCGCCGCGTTGACGCGCGGTTCGCTGGAGCTACCAAAAAGGATCACTTGTTCGGAAAGCTTCTCTATGACCCACGCCCGACCGCGCGCCGCGCTGTTCGCAACCTGCCTCGTCGATCTCTTCCGCCCCTCGGTGGGCTTCGCCAGCGCCGCCTTGATCGAGCGCGCCGGCTGCGACGTGGTCGTGCCGACCGGTCAGACCTGCTGCGGCCAGCCCGCTTGGAACTCCGGCGATCAGACCAGCGCCGCCGCCATCGCCCGCCAGG
>JBCBCG010000045.1:0-22706 GCA_038530925.1 Pseudomonadota bacterium | reverse complement strand
CGGTGATGTTGAACCGCGCGCCGACGCTTCACCGGCTGGGCATTCAGGCCTTTGAGCCGGTGCTGATCGAGGGCAAAGCGATCCAGCTGCATCCGCTGGTTTGCTCGGCCTTCAACGCCGATTTCGACGGCGATCAGATGGCCGTGCATGTGCCGCTCAGCTTGGAGGCGCAGCTTGAGGCGCGCGTGCTGATGATGTCGACCAACAACATCCTCAGCCCAGCCAACGGCAAGCCGATCATCGTGCCGAGCCAGGACATGGTGCTCGGCCTTTATTATCTGAGCCTCGAAAAAGACGGCGAGCCAGGCGAAGGCATGGCGTTCGCGAACATGTCCGAAATCGAGCATGCGCTGGCCGCGAAGTTGGTGACGCTGCACTCCAAAGTCACGATGCGGTTCGAGAGCGTGGATGAGAGCGGCGAGCGGATCTCGCAGCGGGTCGACAGCACGCCTGGCCGCATGATGATCGCCAATCTTCTGCCTAAAGCGGCGGGGATCACTTTCGAGGTGGTGAACCGCGTGCTGCGTAAGCGCGATATCGGCGAGGTGATCGACACGGTCTATCGCCATTGCGGGCAGAAAGAGTCGGTGATCTTCTGCGATCAGATCATGACCCTAGGCTTTCAGGAAGCGTTCAAGGCCGGTATCTCCTTCGGCAAGGACGATATGGTGATCCCCCAGAACAAATGGGAGATCGTCGAAGAGACGCGCCTGCAAGTGACTGAGTTCGAACAGCAATATATGGACGGGCTGATCACTCAAGGCGAGAAGTACAACAAGGTGGTCGACGCCTGGGCGAAATGCACGGACAAGGTCTCCGCCTCGATGATGGGCGAGATCTCGGCGGTGCGCAAAGACGACGCCGGCCGGACCATGGAGCCGAACTCGGTCTACATGATGTCCCATTCCGGCGCGCGCGGCTCGCCCACGCAGATGCGCCAGCTCGGCGCGATGCGCGGGCTGATGGCGAAGCCGTCCGGCGAGATCATCGAGACGCCGATCATCGCGAACTTCAAAGAAGGCCTCACCGTGGGCGAGTACTTCAACTCGACCCATGGCGCGCGGAAAGGTCTGGCGGATACGGCGCTTAAGACGGCGAACTCAGGCTATCTGACGCGGCGTCTTGTCGATGTGGCGCAGGATTGCATCGTTAAAGAGAGGGATTGCGGCACCGATGTCGGCATCACCGTCGGCGCGGTGGTGGATGGCGGCGAGATCATCGCCTCTCTCTCCGAGCGGATCCTGGGCCGCGTCACCAACGAAGATGTGCTGGATCCGGCGGACAACTCGCTCCTGTTCGAGCGCGGGCGCTTGCTCGATGAGGCGGATAGCAAGCTGATCGAAGAAAAGGGCGTGATCACGGTGAAGATCCGCTCGCCGCTGACCTGCGCGCTGAAGGACGGCGTCTGCGCCACCTGCTATGGGCGCGATCTCGCGCGCGGCGCGCCGGTGAACACCGGCGAGGCCGTGGGCATCATCGCGGCGCAGTCGATCGGCGAGCCGGGCACGCAGTTGACCATGCGCACCTTCCATATCGGCGGCGCGGCGACGCTCGGCGATCAGTCCTTCCTTGAGGCGAGCCAGGAGGGCAAGCTTGAGATCCGCAATGCGAACCTGATCACCGATCAGGCCGGCCAGTCGATCGTGATGGGCCGCAACGTCCAGCTCGCCATCGTAGATGAGCAAGGGCGCGAGCGCGCGGTGCACAAAATGATCTACGGCTCGAAGCTGCACGCAGCGGAGGGCGATGAGATCGCGCGCGGCCAGAAGCTGGCGGAGTGGGATCCCTACTCCATGCCCATCATCTCCGAAAAAGCGGGCGTGGCGAAATTCGTCGATCTCGTCACCGGCGTGTCGGTGCGTGAGGAGATGGACGAGGCGACCGGCATCAGCCAGCGCATCGTCTCCGATTGGCGCGCCGCGCCGAAGGGCAATGAGCTGAAGCCGGCGATCACGCTGGTCGATGAAGACGGCGAGATGGTGAAGCTCGATACGGGCAATCCGGCGCATTACTTCATGTCAGTGGACGCGATCCTGGCGGTGGATGACGGCCAGCCGATCAAAGCCGGCGACGTGATCGCGCGGATCCCGAATGAAGGCGCGAAGACCAAGGACATCACCGGCGGTCTGCCGCGGGTGGCCGAGCTCTTCGAGGCGCGGCGTCCGAAGGATCACGCCGTGATCGCCGAGATCGACGGCCGCGTGCGCTTCGGCAAAGACTATAAGAACAAGCGCCGCGTCAGCATCGAGCCGCTGGATGAGAGCCTGGAGGCGAAGGAGTATCTGCTGCCGAAGGGCAAGCACATTCCGGTGCAAGAGGGCGACTTCATTCAGAAGGGCGAGTATCTGCTCGACGGTAAGCCGGCGCCGCATGACATTCTGGCGATTATGGGGATCGAGGCGCTCGCCGACTTCCTCATCAACGAAGTGCAGGACGTCTATCGTCTGCAAGGCGTGAAGATCAACGACAAGCATATTGAAGTGATCGTGCGCCAAATGCTGCAAAAGGTGGAGATCGAGGAGAGCGGCGACACCACGCTGCTGGCCGGCGAGCAGGTGGATCGGCTCGAATTCGACGAGGTCAATGAGAAGGCCGAGGCCGAAGGGCGCGCGCCCGCCAAAGGCTCGCCGGTCTTGCTCGGCATCACGAAAGCCTCGCTGCAGACCCGCTCCTTCATCTCCGCGGCCTCGTTCCAGGAGACGACGCGGGTGCTGACGGAGGCCTCGGTGCAGGGCAAGCGCGACCGTCTGATCGGCTTGAAGGAGAATGTGATCGTCGGCCGGCTGATCCCCGCCGGCACCGGCGGCGCTACGCATAAGATGAAAGGCATCGCCGCAGATCGCGATAAGAAAATCCTCGATGAACGCCGCGCCGCCGCCGAAGCCGCCGCCGCGCCCGCGCTCGAAGCGCCGAGCGCTGTTGAGCCGGAGCCGGCCGAACCTGCGGAGTAACGCCCGCGCCGCATGATCTGAGCGCGTGCGAAGCCATCTGCGAAGCCGGCCTGGCGACGGGCCGGCTTTTTTCATACGCCTGCTGCGCTTGACGCCGGCGATCGACTGAGCGGCGGCGCAAAACAGTGGATTGCGCCGCCGATGGCGCGTTAACTGCGCCTGTGAACGACGATTTTCACTGAAGGATGACTGGCATGTCCCGTTTTCTCGTTGCGATCTGCTTCGTTTTCGGCCTCGCCGGCGCGGCTCACGGCGCTGAGATCTTGGATGCGGGCGATCCGAATGAGATCCATCAAATCGCCTCCGGCTTCGGCGCGGCGGAACTCGCTACGTCGAATGACGGCGACCCTTTGATTCGCGGCCGGATGAGCGGCGTCCGATACATTGTTCTTTTCTATGGCTGCACCGATGGTGTGAATTGCCGAACCATTCAATTCTACACAGCCTTTCAGAAGCAGGTCACAGACGAAAAAATGAACGATTGGAACCGCACCAAGCGCTTCGGCCGCGCCTATCGCGACAACGAAGGGGATGCGGTTATTGAGATGGATGTGAATCTATTCGGCGGCGTTACGAAGAAAAATCTTGATGACACGTTCGATTACTATCGTCTCGTTCTGGACGAATTCACATCATTCATTGAATTGCGCTGAGAGAGCATGTCCAGGGCGCGGCCTCGGTCGCCGTCGCGCTTGGCTTTCGAACCCGAGAGCCCAGCGCCTGACGCAGCTTCCGCAGCGCGCGACGACACCGCCGCGCGGATGGCGCCCTCCTTCTTAAACCCTGTTGACGTCTCACCGGCTCAGGTGTAGATCGCGCGCTGAGGCGGCGGCTGCGCGCGGGCGACGGCCGCCCTTTTCCATTGGTGGCGTACGCATGATCCACGGGATCCTCTGCATCGGCGTCTGAGCGCGAAGCTCCGGCGCGCGCGAGACGTGTTTTGAAAGGGCGGCGATGCCGACGATTCAACAGCTGATCCGGAAACCGCGCCAGCCGCGGCGCTACCGGAACACCTCGATGCATTTGGAGGCGAACCCGCAAAAACGCGGCGTTTGCACGCGGGTATACACCACCACGCCGAAAAAGCCGAATTCCGCGCTGAGGAAAGTCGCCAAAGTGCGTCTGACCAACGGATACGAGGTGATCAGCTACATTCCTGGCGAGGGTCACAATCTGCAAGAGCATTCGGTGGTTCTGATCCGCGGCGGCCGCGTGAAAGACTTGCCGGGCGTGCGCTACCACATTCTGCGCGGCGTGCTGGACACCCAGGGCGTGAAAGACCGCAAGCAGCGCCGTTCGAAATACGGCGCCAAGAAGCCGAAATAAGCATCAGGGGCGGAGTAAGAAATGTCTCGTCGTCACCGCGCCGAAAAGCGTGAAGTCTTGCCGGACGCCAAATTTGGCGACCGCGTTTTGACGAAGTTTATGAACAACCTGATGTATGACGGCAAAAAGTCCGTCGCTGAGGGCATCGTCTACGGCGCGCTGGACCGCGTCGAGCAGCGCGTGCGCCGAGACCCGCTTGAAGGCTTCCACGAAGCGCTCGACAACATCAAGCCCGCCGTCGAAGTGCGCTCGCGCCGGGTGGGCGGGGCCACGTATCAGGTGCCCGTGGAAGTGCGGCCGGAGCGGCGCGAGGCGCTGGCGATCCGCTGGCTGATCGACGCCTCTCGCAAGCGCAACGAAAACACGATGGAGGAGCGCCTTGCGAATGAACTGCTGGACGCCTTGAACAACCGAGGCACCGCAGTCAAGAAGCGCGAGGACACGCACAAGATGGCGGAGGCGAACCGCGCCTTCTCTCATTATCGGTGGTGATCCAAGAGTCCGCGCGGCGCTGATGTCGGCGCGCGCGGTGAGGAGCAAGGCGGAGCGACAGCTGCGCCGACAGGAGCTGAGGAGCCTAAAGAATGGCCCGCGAATATTCGCTCGATCGGTATCGCAACTTCGGGATCATGGCGCATATCGACGCCGGAAAGACCACGACCACCGAACGGATCCTCTACTACACCGGCAAAGCCCATAAAATCGGCGAGGTGCATGACGGCGCCGCGACGATGGATTGGATGGAGCAGGAGCAAGAGCGCGGGATCACAATCACGTCGGCCGCGACGACGACCTTCTGGTTCCGCACGGAAGACGGCGAGAACCCGGCCGGCCCGTATGGCGACACGCCGAAGGACGCCAGCTTCCGCTTCAACATCATCGACACGCCCGGACACGTGGATTTCACCATTGAGGTGGAGCGCTCGCTGGCGGTGCTCGACGGCGCGGTGTGCGTGCTCGACGCCAATGCGGGTGTGGAGCCGCAGACCGAGACCGTGTGGCGGCAGGCCGACCGATATAAGGTTCCGCGGATCGTCTATGTGAACAAGATGGACAAGATCGGCGCGGATTTCTTCAATTGCGTTGAAATGATCGCCGACCGCACCGGCGCGAAGCCTGTGCCGATCCAGTGCCCGATCGGAGCTGAGAGCGAACTCGAAGGCGCCGTCGATCTCATCACCATGGAAGAATGGGTCTGGCAAGGCGAAGATCTCGGCGCCTCTTGGGTGCGCCAGCCGATCCGCGACGACCTCAAAGACAAGTGCGACGAGATGCGCGCCGCGATGATAGAGGCGGCGGTCGAAGTCGATGATGATTGGACCGAGAAGTTCCTGGAAGGCGAGGAGCCGGATCAGGATACGTTGCGCGAGCTCCTGCGCAAAGGGACGCTCAGCATGGCTTTTGTGCCGGTGATCTGCGGCTCTTCCTTCAAGAACAAGGGCGTCCAGCCGATGCTGAACGCCGTGATCGACTTCCTGCCCGGCCCCAAAGACGTCCCGCCTTACATGGGTTTCGCACCTGGTGATGAAAGCGAGACGCGGAACATCGAGCGTTCGGCGAATGACGACCAGCCGTTCTCAGGCCTCGCTTTCAAGATCATGAACGATCCGTTCATGGGCTCGCTCACCTTCACCCGGATCTATTCGGGCACGCTTGGCAAAGGGTCTTCGGTGCTGAATTCCACCAAGGGCAAGAAAGAGCGGATCGGCCGGATGCTTTTGATGCATGCGGTGGACAAGCAGGACATCGAGCAAGCGTACGCGGGCGACATCATCGCTTTGGCGGGTCTTAAAGAAACCACGACAGGCGACACGCTGTGCGATGCGCAAAAGCCGGTGGTGCTCGAGACGATGAGCTTCCCAGAGCCTGTTATCGAGATCGCGGTCGAACCAAAGTCGAAGGCTGACCAAGAAAAGATGGGCATGGCGCTGGCGCGGCTCGCCGCGGAGGATCCGTCTTTCCGCGTCACAACCGATCTTGAAAGCGGTCAGACGATCATGAAGGGGATGGGCGAGCTCCATCTCGACATCCTGGTCGACCGCATGAAGCGCGAATTCAAGGTCGAGGCGAATATCGGCGCGCCGCAAGTGGCCTATCGCGAGACGATCAGCCACCAGGCCGAGATCGACTACACGCATAAGAAACAGTCCGGCGGCACCGGCCAGTTCGCGCGGGTGAAGCTTGAGATCGAACCGACCGAGCCGGGTGAAGGATACAGCTTTGAGAGCCTCATCGTCGGCGGCGCGGTGCCGAAGGAATACATTCCAGGCGTCGAGAAAGGCATCGCCAGCGTGATGGACAGCGGTCCGCTCGCCGGCTTCCCAGTGATCGACTTTAAGGTCCGGCTCATCGACGGCGCGTTCCACGATGTGGATTCGAGCGTTCTAGCCTTCGAAATCGCCAGCCGCGCCGCGATGCGCGAAGGGTTGAAGAAGGGCGGTGCGAAGCTTCTCGAGCCGATGATGAAAGTTGAAGTGGTGACGCCGGAAGATTACATGGGCGACATCATCGGCGACTTGAACTCGCGGCGCGGGATCGTGCAAGGCACTGAGGCGCGCGGCAACGCGACGGTCATCAACGCCTTTGTGCCGCTGGCGAACATGTTCGGCTACATCAACAACTTGCGCTCCATGTCGTCGGGCCGGGCGCAATTCACGATGCAATTCGATCATTACGACCCAGTGCCGCAAAATGTGAGCGACGAGATCCAGGCGAAATACGCCAGCTGATCTTGGGATGAAGACAAGCGAGCCGCGCCGGGCCGGTGCGGCTGGTGAAACGACGGATCCGCCGGATCGGCCGAGGCGCACCCTCGACGCTGGATCGGCGCAGTGAGGACCTCGGAAAGGGGTGAGACGGGATGGCTAAGGAAAAGTTTGAGCGCAATAAGCCGCATGTGAACATCGGCACCATCGGTCATGTCGACCATGGGAAGACCACGCTCACCGCAGCGATCACCATGGTGATGGCGGAGCAGGGCGGCGGCGAAGCCAAAGGTTATGACGAGATCGACAGCGCTCCGGAAGAAAAGGCGCGCGGCATCACGATCTCGACCGCCCATGTCGAGTATGAAACCGACAACCGCCATTACGCGCATGTCGACTGCCCTGGCCACGCCGACTACGTGAAGAACATGATCACTGGCGCGGCGCAGATGGATGGCGCTATTCTGGTGGTGAACGCCGCCGACGGCCCGATGCCGCAGACCCGCGAACACATTCTGCTCGCCCGTCAGGTCGGCGTTCCGGCGCTTGTCGTGTTCCTGAATAAAGTCGATCAGGTCGATGACGAAGAGCTGCTCGAGCTCGTGGAAATGGAAGTTCGCGAGCTTCTGTCGTCGTATGAATTCCCGGGCGACGACATTCCGATCGTTGCGGGCTCGGCGCTCGCCGCCGTGGAAGGCCGCAACGAGAACATCGGCAAAGAGAAGATCGTCGAACTGATGGCCGCGGTGGATGAGTACATCCCGACGCCGGATCGCCCGATCGATCAGCCGTTCCTGATGCCGATCGAAGATGTGTTCTCGATCTCCGGCCGCGGGACGGTGGTGACCGGCCGCGTTGAGCGCGGGATCGTGAAGGTTGGCGAAGAGATCGAGATTGTCGGTATTCGCGACACGCAGAAAACCACGGTCACGGGCGTCGAGATGTTCCGCAAGCTGCTCGATCAGGGCCAAGCGGGCGACAATATCGGCGCGCTGCTGCGCGGCGTCGGGCGCGAGGATGTGGAGCGCGGCCAGGTGCTCTGTAAGCCGGGCTCGGTGAACCCGCACAAGAAGTTCGAGGCCGAAGCTTACATTCTGACGAAAGACGAAGGCGGCCGGCACACGCCGTTCTTCACGAATTACCGCCCGCAGTTCTATTTCCGCACGACCGACGTCACCGGCACGGTGACGCTGCCGGACGGGACTGAAATGGTCATGCCAGGCGACAACGTGAAGATGAATGTGGAGCTGATCCAACCGATCGCGATGGAAGAGAAGCTTCGCTTTGCGATCCGAGAAGGCGGCCGCACGGTCGGCGCCGGCGTCGTCTCTAAGATCATCGATTGATCGGCTTAGTTTGGTCCGGGCCGGGAGCGCGCTCCCGGCCCGGATTTTTTTGTTGAAGAGGAGAGCGGCGGGTCAGGGCGAGAGGCGCCCAGCCCGTCGCGCGGCGATGACAACCGACTGCGCCGAAGCGGAATTCGGACCGGCGGGACGGGTTTAGAAAAGGTGAAAACCCCATGCAGGGACAGAATATTCGCATTCGGCTGAAGGCCTTCGACCATCGCGTGCTCGACACGTCGACCAAAGAGATCGTCAGCACCGCCAAGCGCACTGGCGCGCAAGTGCGCGGGCCGATCCCGCTGCCGACGCGGATCGAGAAGTATACGGTGCTCCGCGGGCCGCATATCGACAAGAAGAGCCGCGAACAATTCGAGATCCGCACCCATAAGCGGCTCTTGGATATTGTAGATCCGACGCCGCAGACGGTCGATGCGCTGATGAAGCTCGATCTGGCCGCGGGCGTCGATGTGGAGATCAAGCTCTAAGGCGACGACGCGTCGGCGCGCCGCGCCGATGTGCGAGGAGCCGCCTCTCGAGGCGGAGTGACGCGTTTTTAGGGAGGGCCCAGCGAGATGCGTTCTGGCGTAATCGCTCAGAAATTGGGCATGACGAGAGTGTTTTCCGAGGATGGCCGGCAGACGCCGGTCACCGTCCTCAGAATGGACAGCGTGCAGGTGGTCGCCCAGCGCACCGAGGAGCGGGACGGCTATTCGGCCGTGCAGCTCGGCGCCGGCTTCGCCAAGGCGAAGAACGTGACCCAGCCGCAGCGCGGGCATTTCGCGAAGGCGAGCGTGGCGCCGAAGCGCAAGGTGGTGGAGTTCCGGGTTAGCGCGGACAATCTGATCGATGTGGGCGCGGAGCTTTCGGCGGAGCATTTCCTGCCCGGCCAGCATGTCGACGTCTCGGGCACATCGGTCGGCAAAGGCTTCGCCGGCGCGATGAAACGGCATAATTTCGGGGGTCTGCGCGCCAGCCACGGCGTCTCGATCTCGCACCGCGCCCATGGCTCCACGGGTCAGTGCCAGGATCCGGGCAAGGTGTTCAAAGGCAAGAAGATGGCTGGCCATATGGGCGCAGCGCGCGTGACGGTTCAAAACCTCGAAGTCGTCAAGACCGACGCTGAGCGCGGGCTGATCATGGTCAAAGGCGCGGTGCCGGGCCCGAAGGGCGGCTGGGTGATGGTGCGCGACGCCGTGAAGCGGGCGATGCCTGACGGCGCGCCGACGCCGGCCGCGATCAAGGCGGTCGCCGATGCCGGCGCGGCGCCGGCCGAAGCTCCGGCCGCCGAAGAGGCGCCAGGCGGCGAAGGAGGCGAGGCATGAAGGCGCCAGTGATCACGCTCGACGCCGCGGAAGCGGGCGAGATCGAGCTCGACGATGCGATTTTCGGGGTTGAAGAACCTCGCAAAGACATCCTGCACCGCGTCGTGCGCTGGCAGCTCGCCAAGCGTCAGGCCGGCACTCACAAAGTGAAGGGCCGCTCCGAAGTGAGCTACTCGACGCGCAAGATCGTGCGCCAGAAGGGCTCCGGCGGCGCGCGCCATGGCTCGCGCGGCGCGCCGATCTTCCGCAAGGGCGGCGTCTATAAGGGTCCGAAAGTGCGCAGCCATGCGCATGAGCTCACCAAGAAAGTGCGGGCCATGGGGCTGCGGCACGCGCTCTCGGCCAAGGCCAAGGCGGGCGCGCTGGTCGTGCTCGACGCGGCGGTGGCGGAGGAGCCGCGCACCAAGGCGCTGCGCCAGAAGCTCGAGAAACTCGGCTGGGGCCGCGCGCTCGTGATCGACGGCGCCAGCGTCGATGAGAATTTCGCGCGGGCGAGCGGCAACATTCCGGAGCTCGACGTGCTGCCGAGCCAGGGCGCCAATGTCTACGACATCTTGCGGCGCGACACGTTGGTGGTGACGCGCGCGGGCGTTGAGGCGCTCTCCGCGCGGCTGAGCGGCGGCGCGACGGCGGCTCCGGCCGAGGCCGCGCCGGCTGAAGCGGCGGAGGCGTAAGCGATGGCGGTGAAAGCGGAACTTTATGACGTGATCCGGCGACCCGTGGTGACCGAGAAGGCCACCATGGCGTCGGAGCATAACGCAGTGGTGTTCGAGGTTGCGATCGACGCGACTAAGCCTCTGATCAAGGAGGCGATCGAGGCGCTGTTCGGCGTCAAGGTCAAGAAGGTCAACACCATCGTTCAGAACGGCAAGCGGAAGGTGTTCCGCGGCCGGGCCGGCAAACGGCGCGACTTCAAGAAGGCGGTCGTGACGCTGGAAGACGGCAACATGATCGACGTCTCGACCGGTCTCTGACCGGGCGAGACCAGGGACTGAAGCGGAAGACAGAAAGTTAGGCGAAGACAATGGCGTTGAGAAAATTCAAGCCGACGTCGCCAGGCCAGCGCGGGCTGGTTCTGATCGACCGCGCCGGGCTGCATAAAGGCCGCCCCGAGAAGAGCCTTGTGGAAGGCTTGAGCAAATCGGGCGGACGGAACAACCGCGGGCGCATCACGGCGCGGCGGATCGGCGGCGGCGCGAAACGGCTGTATCGGCGCGTCGACTTTAAGCGGCGCAAATGGGACATGCCGGCGGTGGTGGAGCGGATCGAGTATGATCCGAACCGCACAGCGTTTATTGCGCTGATCAAGTACGAGGATGGCGAGCTGGCCTACATCCTCGCGCCGCAGCGCTTGGCGGAGGGCGATCAGGTGATCGCCAGCGCCAAAGCGGATGTGAAGCCGGGCAACGCCATGCCGCTATCGGGCATGCCGGTCGGCGCGATCATCCACAATGTGGAGCTAAAGCCGGGCAAAGGCGGTCAGATCGCGCGCTCCGCCGGCGGCTATGCGCAATTCGTCGGGCGCGACGGCGGCTACGCCCAGCTTAGACTCTCATCCGGAGAGCTGCGGTTGGTGCGCCAGGAATGCATGGCCACGATCGGCGCGGTGTCCAACCCGGATCATTCCAACCAGAATTTCGGCAAAGCCGGCCGCATCCGCCTCAAGGGTAAGCGGCCCAGCGTGCGCGGCGTGGTGATGAACCCGATCGACCACCCGCATGGCGGCGGCGAGGGCCGCACCTCGGGCGGCCGGCATCCGGTGACGCCATGGGGCAAGCCGACCAAAGG
Organism: Pseudomonadota bacterium; assembly: GCA_038530925.1. Lineage (GTDB taxonomy): Bacteria > Pseudomonadota > Alphaproteobacteria > Rhodobacterales > Rhodobacteraceae > JALEGB01. The sequence continues at coordinate 11,271 of JBCBCG010000045.1, read as the reverse complement.
GCGGCGCACGCGCTCAAACAAAGCGACGGATCGTTTGATCCTGCGCAGCCGCCATCAACGCAAGAAGAAATAAGGGGGCCGACATATGCCACGTTCAGTTTGGAAAGGCCCCTTCGTCGACGAATACGTTCTGAAGAAGGCGGCGAAGTCGCGCGAGTCTGGTCGCAAAGAAGTGATCAAGATTTGGTCGCGCCGCTCGACGATTCTTCCGCAATTCGTCGGGCTCACCTTTGGGGTCTACAACGGCCAGAAGCACGTGCCTGTGCTGGTGAGCGAAGACATGATCGGCCACAAGTTTGGCGAATTCTCGCCGACGCGCACCTATTACGGGCATGCGGCCGACAAAAAAGCCAAGCGGCGGTAAGGGGATCGAGATGGGTAAGGCGAAGAACCCGCGCCGCGTCGAGGAAAACGAGGCGATGGCGAAGACGCGGATGCTGCGCACCAGCCCGCAAAAGCTAAACCTCGTCGCGGCGCAGATCCGCGGCATGCCGGTGAACGACGCGCTCGCGGAGCTGACGTTCTCCAAGCGCCGCATCGCGCAGGATGTGAAGAAAACACTGCAATCGGCGATCGCGAACGCTGAGCATAATCACGGGCTTGATGTCGACGAGCTGGTGGTTGCGGAGGCGTGGGTCGGCAAGAACTTGGTGCTGAAGCGCGGGCGCCCGCGCGGCCGCGGCCGGTTCGGCCGGCTGCTGAAGCCTTTCTCCGAGATCACCATCAAAGTGCGCCAAGAAGAGCCGCTGGAACAGGACGCCTGATATGGGACAGAAGATCAATCCGATCGGCCTGCGCCTCGGCGTGAACCGGACTTGGGAATCGCGCTGGTTCGCTGAGCGGCGCGATTACGGCAAGCTCATCCATGAGGATCTGGCGATCCGCAAATTCGTGGAGGAGAATTGCAAGCAGGCCGGCGTCAGCCGCGTCGTGATCGAGCGGCCGCATCGCAAATGCCGGGTCTCGATCCACACAGCGCGGCCAGGCGTGATCATCGGGAAGAAGGGCGCGGATATCGAGAAGCTGCGCAAGCAATTGGCGCGCTTCACCGATAGCGAGCTGCATCTCAACATCCTTGAGGTCCGCAAGCCTGAGATCGACGCCCAGCTGGTGGCTGAGAGCATCGCCCAACAGCTTGAGCGTCGCGCCTCGTTCCGCCGGGCGCTGAAGCGCGCCGTGCAGAACTCGATGCGCATGGGCGCGCTCGGCGTGCGTATCAATTGCGCAGGCCGCCTCGGCGGCGCGGAGATCGCGCGGACCGAATGGTATCGCGAAGGCCGGGTGCCGCTGCACACGCTAAGGGCCGATATCGATTACGCCCAGGCTGAAGCCAAGACCGCGTATGGGATCATCGGCATCAAGGTCTGGATCTTCCGCGGAGAGATCATGGAGCACGACCCGCAGGCGCGGGATCGGCGCAGCCAAGAGATCCAGGAAGGCGGCGGCGGGCGGCCGCCTCGGGGCGGTCCAGGCGGGCGCGACCGAGAGCGGGACCGGGGCGACCGAGGGCGCGAGCGCCGCGGCTGATCCTAAGCGGAGCCTTCGGCGGCGCGTTGCGCTGTGAGCGCCGCGGTCTTCAAGGATCCGGCCGGCTGTTTTGAGTGATAAGGAGACGGGCGAATGCTTTCGCCGAAACGCACAAAGTTCCGCAAGGCGCATAAGGGCCGGATCAGAGGTCTCGCTAAGGGCGGCGCGACGCTCAATTTCGGCCAATACGGGCTGAAGGCGACTGAGCCAGAGCGTGTCACCGCGCGGCAAATCGAAGCTGCGCGCCGCGCCATGACGCGTCATATGAAACGCCAAGGTCGCGTCTGGATCCGCATCTTCCCGGACCTTCCCGTGACTGCGAAGCCGACGGAAGTTCGGATGGGCAAAGGAAAAGGGTCTGTCGAATACTGGGCGGCGCGGGTGAAGCCGGGTCGTATCATGTTCGAGATTGACGGCGTCGCTGAACCCGTGGCAAAGGAAGCGCTTCGTTTGGCGGCGATGAAGCTGCCGATCAAAACGCGTTTCGTGGTTCGCGAAGATTGGTGAACGAAGCCGGAGGGCGAAACGCAATCCGGCGCTTCGCCTATTGGTTGTGGTCATAAAGACTCAGACGGCGCCGCAGTTGTGACGGCGGTGGGAGAACGGGATGAAAGCCTCGGAATTGCGGGATAAGACGCCTGACCAGCTGCGAGAGCAGTTGTCGCAGCTGAAGAAGGAGCAGTTCAATCTGCGATTTCGGGCGGCGACGGGGCAAATGGAGAACACGTCCGAGTTTCGCAAAGCGCGGCGGAACGCGGCGCGGGTGATGACCGTGCTCACCGAGAAAGCCCGCGAGGAGGCCGAGGCGGCTGAGAACGCGGCGAAAGGGGAGTAGCGCGGCGCGCTAACGAGTAGGCGGAACGCTCGGGAAGAGATCCAGAGCGGCTGAAGAAGGACCGGCGGCGACAACGCGCCGGTTCGGATGGAAGGGACGAGATGCCGAAGCGGATTTTGCAGGGTCGGGTCGTGAGCGACAAGAACGCCAAGACCATCACGGTGCTGGTGGAGCGGGCGTTTCAGCACCCGGTTCTAAAGAAGACCGTGCGGAAGACGAAGAAGTACCGCGCCCATGACGAAGCGGAGACCGCAAAGTCCGGCGAGGTTGTGCGCATTATTGAATGCGCGCCGAAATCGAAGAATAAGCGTTGGGAATTGGTGACGCCGGAGATCGAGAAAGATCTCGTGGCCGCGCGCGAGGCGCGCATCGCCGAAGCGGCCGGGCAAGACGCCGGCGCTTAACCCCAACGCTTTCAATGAAACCCGGCGGCGGCGGATGAAGCGCCGCCCGCACAGGTCGGAGAGAGCGGATGATCCAGAACGAAACGCGGTTGGAAATCGCCGACAATAGCGGCGCGAAGCAAGTCCAGTGCATCAAGGTGCTGGGCGGCGCAGGTCGCCGCTATGCGCGCGTCGGCGATGTGATCGTGGTCTCTGTGAAGGAGGCGATTCCGCGCGGTCGCGTCAAAAAAGGCGATGTGCGCAAAGCAGTGGTCGTGCGCACCGCCAAAGAAGTGCGCCGCGACGACGGCACGGTGATCCGGTTCGACAAGAACGCCGCCGTGATCCTCAACAACAACATGGAGCCGGTCGGCACCCGTATTTTCGGGCCGGTCGTGCGCGAGTTACGCGCAAAGAACTTCATGAAGATCATCAGTCTCGCGCCGGAGGTGCTCTGACCATGGCTGCGAAGCTGAAGAAGGGCGACAAGGTCGTCGTGCTCGCTGGCAAAGATAAAGGCCAGAAGGGCGAGATCGCGAAAGTGATGCCGACCGAAGGCCGCGCGATCGTCTCCGGCCTCAACATGGCCGTGCGCCATCGCCGCCAGAGCCAAACCCAGCAAGGCGGCCGCGTGCCGATCTCGCTGCCGATCCAACTGTCGAACCTCGCGCTGGTCGATCCCAAGAGCGGCGAGCCGACGCGCATCGGTTTCAAGATCCTCGAAGACGGTAAAAAAGTCCGCTTCGCCAAGAAATCCGGAGATGTGATCGATGGCTGACGCCGCCGAGAGCTATACGCCGCGCCTCAAAGCCGTCTATGACGAGAAGATCCGCTCGGCTATGCAAGAAGAGTTCAAATACAAGAACGCGATGCAAACGCCGCGGCTTGACAAGATCGTGCTGAATATGGGCGTAGGCGAAGCGGTCTCCGACACCAAGAAGGTGAAGGCGGCGGCGGAAGAGCTGACCAAGATCGCCGGCCAGAAGGTCGTGATCACTCGCGCGAAGAATTCGATCGCAGGTTTCAAAGTGCGAGAAGGCATGCCGCTTGGGTGTAAAGTCACGCTGCGCCACAGCCGGATGTATGATTTCCTCGATCGCCTGATCACCATCGCCATGCCGCGCATCCGCGACTTCCGCGGCGTGTCCAGCAAGAGCTTTGACGGTCAAGGCAACTACGCGATGGGCGTGAAGGAGCACATCATCTTTCCAGAGATCGATTACGACAAAGTCGACAGCGTGCGCGGCATGGACATCGTGATCTGCACCACGGCGAAGTCGGCGGCCGAAGCCAAAGCGTTGCTGAAGCACTTCAACATGCCCTTCACGAACTGAGCGCGGAGAGGAGAAGCGAAATGGCGAAAGTCTCCATGGTCGAGCGCCAGAAAAAGCGGGAGCGCATGGTCGCGCGCTACGCCGAAAAGCGGGCGGCGCTGAAAGAGATCGCCGACAACACGGAGTTGCCGGCGGAAGAGCGCTTCAAGGCGCGGCTGAAGCTTGCGAAGCTGCCGCGCAACAGCGCGCCGACGCGGCTCAATAATCGCTGCCGCGTGTCGGGTCGGCCGAAGGCCTATTACCGCAAGCTGCAAATGAGCCGGATCGCGCTGCGTGAACTCGGCAGCCAAGGGCTGTTGCCCGGCGTCGTGAAGTCGAGCTGGTAGGAGCGGATCATGAGCCTTGCGACCAAAGGCCGGCCGATGCCGGCGAAGGACAATCTGACCGACCCAATCGCCGACATGCTGGCGCGGATCCGGAACGGGCTGATGCGCCATCACGGCACGGTGCGCTGCCGCGCCTCGGTGAAGAAGCGCCGGATCCTCGAAGTGCTGGTGGAGGAGGGCTTTCTGCGCAGCGTGATCGAAGTGGACGGCCCGACCGGCCTGAAAGAGCTCGAGATCGGGCTCAAATATTTCGAAGGCCAGCCGGTTATCAAAGAGCTGAAGCGCGTCTCGAAGCCTGGTCGCCGGGCCTATTTCGCGTCGAAGGAGCTGCCCGAGGTGCGCAACGGCCTCGGCGTGGCGGTGATCTCGACGAATAAGGGCGTGATGACTGATGCGAAGGCGCGCGAGCTCAATGTGGGCGGCGAGCTGATCTGCACGGTCTTCTAAGGCGGAAGGGGAAAGCGCGATGTCTAGAATCGGCAAGCTGCCGGTCCCGGTGCCGAAGGGCGTGACCGCGGCGGTGAAAGGACAATTGGTGGAGGCGAAGGGACCGAAAGGCCAGCTCTCCTTCGCTTGTCCCGATGATGTGAGCGTCGAGCTGAAGGATGACCAGATCACCGTCAGTCCGCGCGGCGAGAGCAAGCGGGCCCGCCAGATGTGGGGCATGTCGCGCACGCGGGTCGCGAATCTCGTGACCGGCGTCAGCGACGGCTTCACCAAGAAGCTCGAGATCAACGGCGTCGGCTACCGCGCGCAGGTGCAAGGCAAGACGCTGAAGCTGGCGCTCGGCTACAGCCATGACGTCGAGTATCCGATCCCGGACGGGATCGAGATCAAGGCGCCGAAGCCGACCGAGATCGAGGTGCATGGCGCAGACGCGCAGCAAGTCGGCCAAGTGGCCGCCGAGATCCGCAATTGGCGCCGGCCGGAGCCCTATAAAGGCAAAGGCGTGAAATACGCTGACGAATACATCTTCCGTAAGGAAGGCAAGAAGAAGTAACGCGCGAGCGCAGCGCCGCCTTGTCGGAGGGCGCGGCGCAAGCGTGAGGGCGCGCGAAGATCGGAGACGGCGATGCCGCTGAAGAAACACATGATCACGGCCCGCCGTCGCTTGCGGGTGCGCAATAAGCTGAAGAAAATGGCGAATGACCGGCCACGGCTGTCGGTGTTCCGCTCGAGCCAGAACATCTACGCTCAGGTGATCGACGACCGCCAGGGCAAGACGCTCGCGGCCGCTTCAACGGTCGAGCCGAGCCTCGGCTTGCGCGGAAAGCGCAATGTCGACGCGGCCAGCAAAGTCGGCGCTTTGATCGCCGAGCGCGCGAAGCAGGCGGGCGTTGAAGAGGTGTTCTTCGATCGCGGCGCCTATCTGTTTCACGGCCGCGTCAAAGCCTTGGCGGACGCCGCACGCGAGGGCGGCTTGAAGTTTTGATCGATTTGATGAGCGCGGCGTCGCCGCTGCGCATGGGGAGACGAGGACGCCATGGCGCGTGAAGACCGCAGAGACCGAGGCGGGCGGGATGATGATCGCGACAGCGAATTCGTCGACCGTCTGGTCCATATCAACCGTGTCGCGAAAGTCGTGAAAGGCGGGCGCCGCTTCGGCTTCGCGGCGCTTGTGGTGGTGGGCGATCAGAAGGGCCGTGTCGGCTTCGGCCATGGCAAGGCGAAAGAAGTGCCCGAAGCGATCCGCAAAGCCACCGAGAAGGCCAAGCATCAGATGCTGCGCGTGCCGCTGCGCGAAGGCCGGACCATCCATCACGACATCGAAGGGCGCTGGGGTGCCGGCAAGGTGGTGATGCGCTCGGCGCCGCAGGGCACCGGCATCATCGCCGGCGGACCGATGCGCGCCGTGTTTGAGACGCTGGGCGTGCAGGATGTCGTGGCCAAGTCGCTTGGCAGCGCCAATCCGTACAACATGGTGCGCGCGACCTTCGACGCGCTCTCGAAAGAGAACTCGCCGCGGATGGTGGCGGCGCGGCGCGGCAAGAAAGTGGGCGACATCCTTCCGCGCCGCGGCGAGGCGGCGGAGCCGAAAGCCGAAGCGGCCGAAGCGCAGGCGTGAGCCGGCTCTGATCAACCAGGGAGGCCGCGATGGCCGAGAGCAAAAAGACGATCGTGATCAAGCAGACCGGCAGCCCGATCCGCCGACCGGCGGATCAGCGCGCCACGTTGGTGGGGCTCGGCCTCAACAAGATGCACCGCGTGCGCGAGCTTGAGGACACGCCGGCCGTGCGCGGCATGATCCGCAAAGTGCGCCACATGGTGGAGATCGTCGAAGAAAAGGGCTGATCTCGCCGCCCCAAAGGCGATGAGCGGCGCAGCCGACGAAGAGCCGGCGGGCGCCTGTCGATGGCGCCGGAGCGGATGACGCGCTTCGGGACGGTCCGACCAGAAGGAGAGCGTCATGAAACTGACTGAGCTTAGCGACAATCCGGGCGCGACCAAACGGCGGATGCGCGTCGGCCGCGGCCCGGGATCGGGCAAGGGCAAGACCGGCGGCCGCGGCATCAAGGGCCAGACTTCGCGCTCCGGCGTCGCGATCAACGGCTTTGAGGGCGGCCAGATGCCGCTCTACCGGCGCCTTCCGAAGCGCGGCTTCAACAATACATTCGGAAAGACCTTTTCGGTGATCAACCTTGCGACGCTGCAAGCGGCGGTGGATGCGGGCAAGATCAGCGCGGGCGACACGCTTGATGAAGCGGCGCTGGTGGAGAAGGGCGTGGTGCGCCGCAAGAAAGATGGCGTGCGTCTCTTGGGGCGCGGCGAATTGAAGGCGGCCCTAACGCTGTCGCTCTCGGGCGCGAGCGCGACGGCGGCGGAGGCGGTTAAGAGCGCGGGCGGCGCCGTCACGGTGACGCCGCCGGGCAAGACCCCTGAGGAGCGCGCGGCCAAAGCGGAGAAGCGGCGCGCCAAAGCGAAGGCCAAGAAGTAAGGCCGATCACGCCGCGCGGCCGTCAGATGGGCGCCGCGGCGGCTGGGCGGGCCGGAGCGGCCCGGTGGGAGGAATGAACGATGGCGTCCGCCGCGGAGCAGCTCGCTGCGAATATTAGCTGGAGCACGTTCTCCAAGGCGAAGGAGCTGCAGCAGCGCATCTTCTTCACGCTGATCATCCTCATCGTCTACCGCCTCGGCACCTATATCCCGCTGCCCGGCATCGACCCGATCGCGCTGAACAGTTTCCTCGAACAAACGCGCCAAGGCGTGCTCGGCGTCTTCAACATGTTCTCGGGCGGCGCCGTGGGCCGCATGGCGATTTTCGCCCTCGGCATCATGCCGTACATCTCCGCCTCGATCATCATGCAGCTGATGACGACGATGGTGCCGTCGCTTGAAGCGCTGAAGAAAGAGGGTGAGGCCGGCCGTAAGAAGATCAACCAATACACCCGCTACGGCACCGTGATCCTGGCGACGCTTCAGGCTTACGGCATCGCCTTCGGCTTGCAGAGCGGGCCGCAGCCCTTGGCGCTTGAGCCCGGCTTCTTCTTCATGGCTTCCGCGGTGATCACGCTGGTCGGCGGCACGGTGATGCTGATGTGGCTCGGCGAGCAGATCACGGCGCGTGGCGTTGGCAACGGCATCTCGCTGATCATTTTCGTGGGCATCATCGCGGAGTTGCCGGCCGCGCTCTCGACCTTCTTCACAACCCAGCGCGAGGTCGGCAACGCGCTGATCGTGATCGGCGTCCTGCTGCTGGCGGTCGGCGTGGTGGCGTTCGTCGTGTTCGTCGAGCGCGCCCAGCGCCGCGTTTTGATCCAGTATCCTCAGCGACAAGTGGGCCAGAAGGTCTTCAAAGGCGACAGTTCGCACTTGCCGCTGAAGGTGAACACCGCCGGCGTCATCCCGCCGATCTTCGCCTCCTCGCTGCTGCTGATGCCGGCCACCATCGCCGGTTTCCAAGGCGCAGGCGGCGAAGCGGGCCTGTTGACGGAGGTGTCGGCGTATCTCGGCCGCGGCTCGCCGCTTTACATGGCGCTCTTCGCCGGGTTGATCATCTTCTTCTGCTTCTTTTACACGGCGATCGTGTTCAATCCGCAGGAAGTGGCGGATAACCTCAAGAAGCATGGCGGCTATGTGCCTGGCGTGAAGCCCGGAAAGAACACAGCCGCTTATCTCGATTACGTGCTGACCCGCCTCACCGTGGTCGGAGCCGCTTATCTCGCTTTCGTCTGTCTGTTGCCCGAACTGTTGATATCGAGCTTGAACGTGCAGCTCTTCTTCTATTTCGGCGGCACCTCGATCCTGATCATCGTCAGCGTGACGATGGACACGATCAGTCAGGTCCAAAGTCACCTGTTGGCGCATCAATACGAAGGCTTGATCAAAAAATCGAAACTTCGGGGAGGCCGTCGCAAGTGAACATCATCCTGATTGGACCGCCGGGCGCGGGCAAAGGAACCCAAGCGCGGATTTTGGAGGAGCGCACCGGCATGGTGCAGCTCTCCACGGGCGACATGCTGCGCGCCGCCGTCGCCTCCGGCTCGGAGATCGGGATGAAAGCGAAAGCGGTGATGGAGGCGGGCGAGCTTGTCTCCGACGACATCGTGATCGGCGTCGTGTCGGACCGGCTGGACGCGCCGGATCTGGCCCAAGGCGCGATTTTCGACGGCTTTCCGCGCACCACCGCTCAGGCGGAAGCGCTCGACAAGCTGCTGCAGGAAAAAGGCAAAGCGCTCGACGCGGTGGTTGAGATGCAAGTCGATGACGAGGCGCTGGTCGGCCGCATCTCAGGCCGCTTCACCTGCGCCAATTGCGGCGAGGGCTATCATGATGTGGCCAAGCGGCCGGCGAAGGACGGCGTCTGCGACAAATGCGGCGCGACCGATTTCAAACGCCGGCCGGACGACAACGCTGAAACGGTGAGAAGCCGGCTCGAGGCGTATCACGCGCAGACCGCGCCTTTGATCGCCTATTACCAGCAAACCGGAAAACTGCGCAGCATTGACGGCATGGCCGATATCGACGACGTGACGCGGCAAGTGAAGGATGCGATCGGCGCCTGACGCCGATCAAGAGATGAGGACGCGGCGCAGCTTGACTGCGCCGACTTGACCAAGCGGCGCGATCAGTGGATAAGCGCGGCTTCTTGAGAGATGGAGACGAATTGTGGCGCGCATTGCGGGCGTGAACATACCAACAGGCAAACGCGCTTTGATCGCGTTGACCTATATTCATGGGATCGGCGCGACGAGCGCGCGGGATATACTCAAAGCCATCGGCATCGATGAGGCGCGGCGCGTCAATGAGTTGTCTGACGCCGAGGTGCTGCAGATCCGCGAGCATATCGACCAGAATTACTCGGTCGAAGGCGATCTGCGCCGCGCGCGCGCGGTGAATGTGAAGCGTCTGATGGATCTCGGCTGCTATCGCGGCTTGCGCCATCGCCGCGGCCTGCCTGTGCGCGGCCAGCGCACCCACACCAATGCGCGCACGCGCAAAGGCCCTGCGAAGCCGATCGCCGGCAAGAAGAAGTAACGAGAGGATCCGCCGCCGATGGCTCGCGAGAAAACCCGCACGAAGCGCAAAGAGCGCAAGAACATCTCGTCCGGCGTCTGTCATGTGAACGCGTCGTTCAACAACACGATGATCACGATCGCGGACGCGCAAGGCAACACGATCGCCTGGTCTTCGGCCGGCCATATGGGCTTCAAGGGTTCGCGGAAATCGACGCCGTACGCCGCCCAGGTCGCCGCGGAAGACGCGGGACGCAAAGCTCAAGAGCATGGGATGCGCACGCTTGAGGTCGAGGTGCAGGGCCCAGGCTCGGGCCGCGAGAGCGCGCTGCGGGCGCTCCAGGCCGTCGGATTTCAGGTGACGGCGATCCGCGATGTGACGCCGATCGCGCATAATGGCTGCCGCCCGCCAAAGCGCCGCCGCGTCTGACGGCTTAAACGATCCGTCGGCTCACGGATCCTGCAGGCGCACGGCGCCGCGGTTTCTGAGACGGCGCGCGAGAACGCTGAGACAGCCCGCCCTCACCGGCGGGCTTCCGGCGTTAAAGGCGTCTGCTGAAGCGGGCGCCATCCTCGGGACACGCGGCGCGACGATCACCGCGCCGTGCAAGTATGGAGGTCTTCTGGTGATCGAGAAGAACTGGAAAGAACTGATCCGGCCGAGCGGCTTGGACATCGCGCCAGGGCACGACCCGGCGAAAATGGCGACGTTGGTCGCTGAACCGCTGGAGCGCGGCTTCGGCCAGACGCTCGGCAACGCGCTGCGCCGCGTGCTGCTGTCGAGCCTGCAGGGCGCGGCGATCACCTCGATTCAAATCGACGGCGTTCTGCATGAGTTTTCATCCGTCGCGGGCGTGCGCGAGGATGTGACGGACATCGTCCTGAACGTCAAAGGCATCGCGCTGCGCATGGATGTGGAAGGGCCGAAGCGCCTCACCCTGCGCCAGACCGGGCCCGGCCCTGTGACCGCGGGCGACATCGTCGAGATCGCGGGCGTGGAGATCCTGAACCGCGATCACCTCATTTGCCATCTCGACGCCGGCGCGGAGCTGCATATGGAGCTGACCGCTGAGGTTGGCAAAGGCTATGTCGCGGCCGATAAGGCGCGGCCCGAGGACGCGCCGATCGGCATGATCTCCGTCGATGCGCTGTTCAGCCCGGTCAAGCGCGTCTCCTATACGGTGGAGCCGACGCGCGAAGGCCAAGTCCTCGATTATGACAAGCTGTCGCTCAAGGTGGAGACCGACGGCTCTCTGAAACCGGATGACGCGGTCGCCTATGGCGCGCGGATCCTGCAAGATCAGCTCCAGGCCTTCATCAACTTCGAAGAACCGCGCGATGATCGCCGGGACGAAGAAGAGCAGGAGTTCGAGTTCATCAACTTTCTTCAACAGAAGCGGATTGAACTCGAAC
>JBCBCG010000044.1:0-23197 GCA_038530925.1 Pseudomonadota bacterium | reverse complement strand
CGGTGCTGCCGATCGGCGAGGACGGCGCCCCGGCGGCCTGCGTCGATGGCGGGGCGACGCCGTTCAACGATCCCGCGAGCTGAAAAGCTCCGTCACCAGCGGCACGGCGAAGCGCTTGCGGCTGAATACTTGCGGAGCGTCGTCTCGGTAAAAGGCGACGATCCGTTTGGCCTCGCAGCCGAGCGCGACCGCGGTCGCCATCACCGCGCCGGTGGAGGCGCCGCCGACCAGATCGAAGAAATCCGACAAGCGACGCTCGGATCCGAAGCGCTCGCGACCAAGCTGCTCGAGCCGTTCGAGCATCGCCGCCGCGATCAAGCCGCGCAGCCCGCCGCCGGAGAGCGACAACACCTGCTTTCTCCGCGCCCGCGGCGCGCCATCCGTCATCGTCATGATCTCTGAACTCCAGCCATCCGTCGTCGGCCCGTTTGTGCGCGGCCACGGTCCGGCGCCGCAATTCCCAGAAGTTCTCATCGCCCGGCGTTTATTCACGCCTCCACGGCGCCTAAATGATCTGAGAGAGACGATGCGAGACCACGCAGGCGCGCAAGCGGCGGCGCGGGCCAAGCGGCGGCGCGGGCGTCGCCCGGAGCGGTGCGACAGCAGTCCAAAAGGGAGCGGACATGTCTGACGGCGCGGAGCAGTTCGACCATCGGCGGAGCTACGAGCCGCGGCGCCTGCGCGCGCGGATCGAAGCGCTGCGCACCGAAGTCGCCGAGCTGCATCTCGACACGGATGATCTCATCCGCGAGGCCATGGCGCCGCATCTCGCCGCAGGCGCGCCGGGCAAGACGCATTTCAGCGAGGTGATCAACGGGCGGCGCAAACTCAGCGCAGGATTCCTGCGTGCGCTCCACCGCGCGTTCCGGCTTGATCGGCTGGGCTTGAGCGAGGCGCTCTGGTTCGAAGGCGACGACGCCGATCCGCGCGCCATCGCCGCGTTTCAGGAGCAGGTGCGCGAAGCGATGCAGCGCCGGCTCGATCCGCTCGGCTGGTTGCGCCGCATCGTCGAGCGCTCGCGCCTGCCGCTCTTCATCGAAGGCGGCGTGCTCGGCATCGGCACGGGCGCGCAGAGCGAGCATCCCGGCGGCGAGATCGTGCGCCTCGCCGTCGGCAGCCGCGTGCAGATCTCAACTTCACTGTCGGAAGACGGGTATCTGACATTCTTTAATCTGCAGGCCGACGAATCTTATTCAGAGCCGCTGGTGCATTGGATCGATCCGGCGCTCGGCAACGTGCTGCGCTTCCGCGAAGGCGGTCTCTTATCCTTGCCCGAAACCGGCAAAGGCGTGCCCGTCGGCGGGCCGCCGGGGCTCAACACTCTTGTGGCGGTGTTCTGGCCGGAGAAGCCGCAATTCTACTGGCCGACCTCGACCGGCGACAGCGCGACCGTGCCGCTGGCGGAGTTCCGCCGCTTCCTCCTGCAGTCCAGCATCGACGGCGGCGAGGCCGCGGAAGCGGAGGCTGCTGAAGAAGACGAGATCATGCGCGAGCGCGTCGGCCTGTTTGACTACATCGTGTTCGACGAAGCGAGCTGATCCAATCAGAGCCCGGCGCTAGAACCCTTGCAAGCCGCGCGCGACGCGAAAGCCGATCAGGTGATTGCGCAAATCGCGGACGTTGCGTCCTCTGAAGGCGGAGCGAAGCAAGTCGGGACGCGTGTCCCAGGATCCGCCGCGCAAAACCGCAACGTCGCAATTTCCCGACATCCAGGCCGCGCCGTCCGCCGGCCGCCCCTCATGGCGGCCATTCCAGCAATCCTCCACCCACTCCCAAAGATTGCCATGCATCTGGTGGAGCCCGAAGGCGTTGGGATCGAAACTCTTCACCGGAACCGTGCGCTGACGATCGACGCCCGGCGCGCCGCCGCCGGCATAGGCTTTGCGGCCATCGTAATTCGCTTGATCCGTCGTAATCGACCGGCCCCATGAAAACGGCGCCGCGCTTCCCGCCCTCGCGCCGTACTCCCACTCCGCTTCCGTCGGCAACCGGTAAGGCGCGCCTGAGACCTTGCCGTTCAACCAGCGCACATAGGTCTTCGCGTCCCGCCAAGAGACGTTGATCACAGGCTGGTCGCCGCGGCCCCAGCGGTCCTTTGGCTGATAGCCGTCGCAGCCGCCATCGGCGACGCAGGCGTCCCAGTCGGCGAAGCTCACCTCGGCGACGCTCATCGCGAAAGATGAGACGCTCACGCGCACTTGCGGCGACTCCCAGTTTCCGCGCTGAGGCTCATCGGCCGGCGAGCCCATCAAAAAGCTCCCGCTCGGGATCACGACCATCTCGGGGCACGCGCCGCAATCGCGGAAGGTCTCGCCCGGCTTCGGCGCCGCGGGCGCGTTCGCCCAAGCCGAACTGGACCGATGCTGCGGTTGGGAGCGCGTCGGCGCGCAGCCGAGTTGCGCCAGTTTCGCGCTCGCGAACCGCGCCTCGGGCGTGTCAGGGCACGCCGCGCGAAAACCCTCATAGCCGACGCAGCTGTTGAGATCCTTCGCGTCGGACCAAAGGCGCTCCGCGCGCGCTTCGGAACAGCCGCCGCGCGGGCCCGGCGCCGCGGATGGCGCGGCTGAGGCCGCCATGCGTTTGATGCAGGCGCGGTAGGCGGCCCATTGCCGCTGACAAGTCGCGTCCTTCGCCGCGATGGCGCCGGCGCCGAGACGTTCGGCGCACATCGCGGACAGCGCCTCGCCGCAGGCGGCCTGCCCCTGCGCCAGCCCCGCCCACGCCGCAGCTCCGGTTAACGTCAGCGCCCAGAGGCTCAGTCGCATCGCCATCCCCTTGTCCTCGCGGAGACAACGCTATCGTTCGGCCGAACCCGGGACAAGCGAGGCCACCACGGCGGCGCGCGCGGCGCACGCCACGCGCGCAATGACTCGCCTCTTCGACGACAGCGCCCTAGACATGTCGCGTATGAAGCGAGGGTGAAGCTGTGGCCGATCACCTGGTCCTGATCTACCAATTCGGAAAAGTCGGATCGACCGCGATCAAAACGCTGCTCACGGCGGAAGGCGGTTTTGATGTGCGGCATGTGCATTTCATGTCCGACGCCAATCGGCGTCTCTTCCAAGACTTCTCGGCGCATCACGGCCGTCCCACCACCGGCGGCGCGTTCGACGCCTATGCTGAGACGCGCCGCGCCATGGAGGCGGCGCAGAGCGTGTCGATCATCACCGGCGCGCGCGACATCGTTCCCTTGACGCTGTCGAATGTGGTGCAGAACCCCGAGATTTGGCTCGGAGCGGGATGTGAGCTGACCGCCGCCGCGGTCGCGGCCGAGATTGAAGGCGCGCTCACAGCGCCGCGGCCGCATCACTACCCGTCGATATATCTCAACCACTTCATCCGGCGCTGGTTCGATGTGGAGCTGAGAGCGCTGACAGGCGTTGATGTTCTGGCCAGCCCCTTCCCGACCGAGCGCGGCTATCAGATCTATCGCGCAGGCAAGACCCAGGCGCTCTTGATCCGCCATGAGAATATGGCGGCGGCGCCCGCCGCGCTCTCCGCCTTTCTCGATCGCGAGTTCAACGCGCTTCCGAGCGCCAACACAGGCGCGACGAAACCGCTCGGCGCCGCTTATGAACGCGCCAAGCGGGAGCTCCGGCTCGCCCCCGAGTTTCTGTCGACGCTGCAGCGCTTTCCCTGGATGCAGGCGCTTTACTCAGACGAAGAGCGGGCGCGTTCCGCGCGCCGCTGGAGCCTGGAGCCCGCGGCGCCTTAGACGAAGGCGCGCTCAGACCTTCCAAAAGACAAACGCGCCCCAGGCGATGGCCAAAGCGAGCGCGCCCCAAAGCGGCGCGCCGACAAGGCCAAGCCAGCCGAGGAAAATGAAGGCCGAGCCGAGATATGTGATGAAGAGCCGATCGCCGCGCGTGGTGTCGAGCCCAAGCACGCCGCGCCGCGGCGCGCCGCCGGGATTGCGCCGCTCCAGCAGCCCCATGACGCCGATGCTCGCGAAGATGAAAATGAAGAACGCCGCGGTCGCGTTGGTCCAGGCCATCCAAAAACCCGGCGCGATCGCATCGGTCCAGGAGAAGCCCTTCTCCTCCGCCTGGGCGACTTGGCCCCAGCCCTGAGCCAAAGAGACGTCCGCGAGAAGCGCCGAGGCGAGACCGGCGATCGCGGCGAGGCTGTAAACGCGTCCTCCCATCGCTCAGGCTCCTCTTTTCAAACACGGCCAAGCGCGAAACCGCGCGCGATGTGGTTGCGTACGAAATAGATCACGATCGCGCCGGGAATAATGGTGAGGCAGCCCGCCGCCGCGAGCAGCCCCAGCTCGTAACCGGACGTCGAGGCCGTCCGCGTCATCGTCGCCGCGATTGGTTTGGCCTCGACCGCGGTCAGCGTCTTGGCGAGCAGCAGCTCGACCCAGGAGAACATGAAGCAAAAGAACGCCGCCACGCCGACGCCGGCGCTGATGTTGGGCAGGAAGATCTTCGTGAAGAAGGCCGGGAAGGAGTAGCCGTCGACATAGGCGGTTTCATCCAGCTCCTTCGGCACGCCGCGCATGAAGCCCTCGAGGATCCACACCGCGAGCGGGATGTTGAAGAGGCAATGCGCCAGCGCCACCGCGACATGGGTGTCGAAGAGGCCAATCGCCGAATAGAGCTGGAAGAAAGGTAGCGCGAACACTGCGGGCGGCGCCATTCGGTTGGTCAGCAGCCAGAAGAAGAGATGCTTGTCGCCGAGAAAGCGGTATCGCGAGAAGGCGTAGGCCGCCGGCAAGGCGACCGCGACCGACAGCACCGTGTTGATCGACACATAAATCAGCGAGTTGATGTAGCCCCAATACCAGGTCGGATCGGTGAGGATCGTCTCATAATTCTCAAGCGTGAATTCTTGGGGATAGAGGCTGAAGCCGCCCAGGATCTCATTCGTAGTCTTGAACGACATGTTCAAGAGCCAGTAGATCGGCAGCATCAGGAAGATGATGTAGAGCGTGGGTGCAAGCCAGGCGTAGCGCCGGAGGGACGCGCCGCCGGAGCGGCGCCGCAGCGCGCCGGCGGCGTCGGCTCCGCCTCCGGCTTTGGAGGATTTGGCCGCGGCGTCGAGCATCAGGCGCCTCTCTAATTCTGATCGCCGCGGGTCATGAGCGTGTAGAACACCCAGCTGACCGCAAGCGTGATGACGAAATAGATCAACGACATCGCCGCCGCGGGTCCGAGATCGAACTGGCCGAGCGCGATCTTCACAAGATCGGTCGAGAGGAAGGTCGTCGCATTGCCCGGCCCACCGCCGGTCAGCACCGAGACCTCCGTATGGATCATAAAGCTGTCCATGAAGCGCAGAAGGATCGCGATGGTCAGCACGCGTTGCATCTTCGGCAGCTCGATATGGCGGAACACCGCCCAGGGGCTCGCGCCGTCGATCCGCGCCGCCTGGTAATAGGCGTCCGGGATCGCGATGAGCCCGGCGTAGGCCAGCAGCACCACCAGCGACGTCCAATGCCAGACATCCATCAGGATGACCGTGAACCAGGCTGAGAGCGGCTGCTGCGTGTAGTTAAAGTCGATGCCGATCGCGTTCAGCGAATAGCCAAGGAGCCCGATATCCGGCAGCGCGAAGATGTTCCACATCGCGCCGACCACGTTCCACGGAATCAGCAAGGGCAGCGCCATCAGCACCAGGCACACCGGCACCCAGGGCCCTTTCCGCGGCATGCAAAGCGCGATGGCGACGCCGAGCGGGATCTCGATCACGAGGATGATCGTGGTGAACAGCATCTGCCGCCCGAGCGCCGCATGGAACCGCTCCGAGCGCAGCACGTCCTGGAACCAGCCGACGCCGTGCCAGAAGAACTGGTTGTTGCCGAACGTCTCCTGCACCGAGTAGTTCACCACCGTCATCAGCGGCACCAGCGCGTTGAAAGCGACGAGCAGCAGAACGGGCAGAACGAACCACCAGGCGCGTTGGTTCTCGGATCTCGGCGACATGCCTCAGGCTCCTGCAGGGTCGCTGGCGAGCCAGCCATCGGCGTAAAGGCGGGTGCGCTCGCGCGCGAAGGCGACATGCGCCGCGCCTTCCGGGATCTCCGCGCCTTCAGGGGAGAGCAGGAAGATCCGATCCTCTCCGGCGCGGGTCTCGACGATCCGGTGGCGCCCGGCGTCGGCGACGCGCACCACATCGACCGAAACGGCGCCCGGATCCGCAGCGCCCGCGAAACGGACGAATTCCGGCCTCACCCCCATCTCCGTTCGCGCGGCGCCCGCGGCGCGCGTCGGCGCCTCGGCGAGCGGGATGATCGCGCCCCGATAGCGCGCCGCGCCATCCGCCAGCTCGCATGGCAGCACGTTCATGCCCGGTGAGCCGATGAAATGACCGACGAAGGTGTGCGCCGGCCGCTCGAACAGCTCCACCGGCGTGCCGATCTGCACGACCTGCCCTTCCTGCATGACGATCACCTCGTCCGCGAACGTCAGCGCTTCGGTTTGATCATGGGTCACGTAGATCATCGTGACCTTCACCCGCTGATGCAGCTCCTTCAGCTTGGAGCGGAGCTTCCATTTCAGATGCGGGTCGATCACCGTCAGCGGCTCGTCGAACATGATGACGTTCACATCGTCGCGCACCAGGCCGCGGCCCATTGAGATCTTTTGTTTGTCGTCCGGCCCGAGCCCCGCGGCGCGGCTCCTCAGCTTGTCGGTCAGCTCCAGCATCTCGGCGATCTCGCGCACGCGCTGATCGACCTTACCGCGCGCGACGCCGCGATTGCGGAGCGGGAAGGCCAGATTATCGTAGACGGTCATGGTGTCGTAGATGACCGGGAACTGGAACACCTGGGCGATATGTCGATCGTTCGGCGCAAGATCGGTGACGTCGGCGCCGTCGAACAGGATCCGCCCTTCGGAGGGCGCGACCAGCCCTGAGATGATGTTCAGCAGCGTCGACTTTCCGCACCCCGACGGCCCAAGCAAAGCGTAGGCGCCGCCGTCGCGCCACGAGACGTCCATCCGCTTCAGCGCGTAATCCGCGTCCGACGCCGGATCGGGCTTGTAGCTGTGGCGGAGATCTTTGAGGTCGATTTGCGCCATGGCGGGCAGCTCGCTTGCAGAGGTCAGTGCGCGACGCGCGCGCCGGCGCCGTCGAAATAGAGACAGCGGGCGGGATCGAGATAGAAGGGTCGACTCTCGCCGATCTCATAAGGATGCACGCCGTGGCATTGGCTGACCCACACCGCGCCCGGCAGCTCGAAATGCGCGACGCTTTCCGAGCCTGAGAGTTCGGTCACGAGCACGCGGCCTTCGATGCGCACAAGATCTCTCGCATCCTCAGTGGGCGTCACGAAATTCGGGCGCACGCCCATGGTGTAGCGCCCATCCGGCGCCGCCGCGATCGCGCCCTCCGCGCGCCAGCGCGCGCCGTCGCCGAGGCGGATCTGCGCGCCCGCCTTCTCGATCTCGGCGACGTTCATCGGCGGATCGGAGAAGACCTGCGCCGTCGCGAGATCTCTCGGCTGGCGATAGACCTCCGAGGTGAGCCCGAGCTGGGTGACGCGCCCTTCGCGCAGCGTGGCGGTGCGCCCGCCCAGCAGCAGCGCTTCGGACGGCTCGGAGGTGGCGTAGACGACGATGGCGCCGCGATCGGCGAAGAGGCGCGGCAGTTCGTCCCGCAGCTCCTCGCGCAGCTTGTAATCGAGATTGGCGAGCGGCTCGTCCAGCAGCACCAGCGCGCTGTCCTTCACGATCGCGCGCGCCAGCGCCGTGCGCTGCTGCTGCCCGCCCGAGAGTTCCGCCGGCTTTCGTTCGAGATACGGACCGAGCCGCATCAGCTCCGCGGCCTCGGCGACGCGGCGTTTGATCTCGGCCGCGCCCACGCGCGCGACCCGCAGCGGCGAGGCGATGTTCTCAAAGACGCTCATATGCGGGTAGTTCACGAAGAACTGGTGCACGAGGCTCACATTCCGCCTTTGCGGCGAGAGCTTCGTGACATCGCGGCCATGGAGCAGGATCCGCCCGCTGGTGACGCTCTCGAGCCCGGCCATCAGCTTGATCAACGTCGTCTTACCCGCGCCTGTGGCGCCAAGGAGCACGTTGAAGCCGTCATCGGCGAGCTCAAGATCCGTCTCGTGGATATGCATGTCGGCGCCGACGCGCTTTACGACGCTCTCGAACAGCATGGTCATGATGAGCCGCCTTGGTCCGCCGCCATCATCCGCCGCGTCAGGCGCCGGCCGCGCCGCAGGCGGCGATGGGATTCTGCGAGCATGGGATGCGAGGGCGAGCAAGCCGCCCGCCCTCGCGAAGACGCTGGTTACTCCTGCCAGCGCTTGATCAGCTCTTCATAGGCGATGGTGACGCCTTGAGGCTTCTCGTTCTCGAGCTTCGGCTTCGGCGAGCCCGCCTGGCTCAACCAATACTCGGCGTCGCGCTCCTCATTGAGACGCGGGCCGCAGCCGCCATAAACATTCGCGCCCTCATCCGCGCGCTGCATCCGCGCCATGGTCACGTCCATCTCGGCGGCGAGACGATCCATCGCCTCCTGCGGGCTGAAGGCCCCCGAGTTCACATCGCCGATCTGCTGCCACCAGATCTGCGCCAGCTTCGGATAATCCGGCACGTTGATCCCGGTCGGCGACCAAAGCACGCGGTCCGGCGAGCGATAGAACTCGACCAGGCCGCCGAGCTTCGGCGCGCGCTCGGTGAAGCTTTCATGGCGGACGGTGCTGTCGCGGATGAAGGTGATGCCGACATGGCTCTTCTTCACGTCGACGGTCTTCGAGGTGACGAACTGGGCGTAGAGCCACGCCGCTTTGCGGCGATCAACCGGCGTCGACTTGAACAGCGTCCAAGAGCCGGCGTCCTGATAGCCGAGCTTCTGACCTTCCTCCCAGTAAGGTCCCTTCGGCGACGGCGCCATCCGCCAGAGCGGCATGCCTTCTTCATCGACGGTGTTGTTGCCCTCGGACTGAGGCGCGACCATCGATTGGGTGAAGGCGGTGTACCAGAAGATCTGTTGCGCCACGTTGCCTTGGGAGAGCGCCGGAAGCGACTGATAGAAGTCGTAGCTCGCCGCCGCCGGAGGCGCGTATTTGCGCAGCCATTCATCCCATTTGCGGATCGCATAGACGGCCGCCGGTCCGTTCGCCGCGCCGCCGCGCGTCACGCTCGCGCCGACCGGATTGCAGGAGCCCGGCTCCATGCGGATGCCCCATTCATCGACCGGCACGCCGTTCGGCAAGCCGCCCGATCCGGCGCCCGCCATCGAGAGCCAAGCATCCGTCATGCGCCAACCGAGATCCGGCGCGCGCTTGCCGTAATCCATGTGGCCATAGACCGTGACGCCGTCGATCTCTTTGACATGCACTGAGAAGAATTCGGCGATGTCCTCGTAAGCGGACCAGTTCACCGGCACGCCGAGATCATAGCCATAGATTTCTTTGAATTGATCCTGGAGATCTTGGCGATCGAACCAGTCTTTGCGGAACCAGTAGAGGTTCGCGAATTGCTGATCCGGCAGCTGATAAAGCTTGCCATCGGGGCCCGTGGTGAAGGACCGGCCGATGAAATCTTCAATGTCGAGGCCAGGATTGGTGACGTCGGCGCCTTCGCCCGCCATCCAATCCGTGAGGTTAACGGCGAGCTGCAGCCGCGCATGCGTGCCGATCAGATCGCTGTCGTTGATGTAGGCGTCATAGAGGTTCCGGCCCGTCTGCATCTGGGTCTGAACCGCCTGGACCACCTCGCCCTCGCCCAGGAGCTGGTGGTTCACTTTGATGCCGGTGATTTCTTCGAACGCTTTGGTCAGCGTTTGGCTTTCATAGGTGTGCGTCGGGATCGTCTCCGACAGCACGTTGATCTCCATGCCCGCGAACGGCTTGGCGGCGTCGATGAACCACTGCATCTCGGCCAGCTGCTCGTCTCGCGTCAGCGTCGAGGGTTGAAATTCGCTGTCGATCCACCGTTCGGCTGCGGCCTCATCGGCCTGCGCAGGCGCAGCCCCAATGAAAAGCGCCGCCACTGCGGCGGCGCACACGACCTGTGGTCGCATGAGCACCTCCCTGTTTTTCTTGCCCCTGTTAACCAGGTGACCCGACGTTCTTTCGAAAGCGGATTGACTGTCAACCGAAAACACAACTACAAAAACGAAAGCAAATGAGCGTTCGCTGTTGCACAAAATGAAACGCATCCGCCGCCTACGGAGCGCCTGACATGCTGACGGAGCGACAGCAGGAGATCGTGGCGATCGCGGTCGCGGAAGGCGGCGTTGGCGTGGACGAGCTGGCGATCCGATTCACTGTGACGCCGCAAACCATCCGCCGCGACCTCAACGCGCTGTGCGATCGTGGGCTCCTGGCGCGCAATCACGGTGGCGCGCGGCCGCTCAACTCCGTCGCCAATGTTGGATATGATGATCGGCACGCCAGTCACGCCGCCGAAAAGCGCCGCATCGGGCTCGCAGCGGCGATGTTGATCGCGCCGCGAACCTCGCTGATCATCAACATCGGCACCACGACAGAGCAAGTCGCGCGCGCGATTTACGACCATCGCGACTTGGTGGTGATCACCAACAACATCAATGTGGTGAACATTCTGTCCGGCTCACCGGCCAAAGAACTGATCCTCGCCGGCGGCGTGGTGCGTCAGACGGATGGCGGCGTGGTCGGCGAAGCGGCGGTCGAGTTCATCCGCCAGTTCCGCGTCGACCTCGCCGTGATCGGCGCCTCAGCGGTCGAGGAGGATGGCGCGGTGCTCGATTACGACATTCGCGAAGTGTCCGTGGCGCGGGCGATCATCGAGAACGCGCGTAAGACCATGCTGGTGTTCGATCACAGCAAATTCGAACGTCGAGCGAATGTTCGCATTTGCGACATCGATCAAGTCGATCTCGTCGTCACCGACCGCGAGCCGAGCGCGCGTTTCCGGTCGCGCTGCGAGCGAGGCAGCGTCGAGATCGTCGTGGCCGAAGACGGCGCCAGCAAAGCGATCGAAGCGAAGGAGCAAGCCTATGGCTAGAGATCACGGCGCGGCGGCGGAGCGCGGGCGCCGAGACGCCTTCGAGCATGGCGTGTTCGATCTCGCCGTGATCGGCGGCGGCGTGAATGGCTGCGGCATCGCCCGCGATGCGGCGGGCCGCGGGCTCTCGGTCACGCTTTGCGAACAAGGCGACCTGGCGCAAGCGACCTCGTCCGCCTCCACCAAGCTGTTCCATGGCGGCCTTCGCTATCTTGAATACTACCAGTTTCGCCTGGTCCGCGAAGCGCTGATCGAGCGCGAGACCTTGCTCAAGGCGATGCCGCATATCTCTTGGCCCATGCGTTTCGTGCTGCCGCATCACAGCGGATTGCGCCCCGCCTGGCTGCTGCGGCTCGGGCTCTTCCTCTATGACAATCTCGGCGGCCGAAAGATCCTGCCCGGCGCCAAGACGCTCGATTTGAAAATGGACGCCGCCGGCGCGCCGCTGAAAGAAGGCTTCGCGAAAGGCTTTGAATACTCCGACTGCTGGATCGAAGATTCGCGCCTTGTGGCGCTGAATGCGCGAGACGCCGCCGATCGCGGCGCAGAGATCTTGACGCGCACGCGCTGCGAAAGCGCCGAACGGGAGACCAGGCGCGGCGGCGATCTCTGGCGCTTGACGCTCACCGATCTTGAGACCGGCGAGAGCTTCGAGCGACGCGCCCGCGCGCTCGTCAACGCCGGCGGACCGTGGGTCGACCAAGTGATCCGCAATCGCGTGCGGCTCAACACCTCCGATCGGATCCGGCTGGTGCGCGGCAGCCATATCGTCACGCGCAAGCTGTTCGATCACGACCGCGCTTATATCTTCCAGACCAGCGATGGTCGGATCCTGTTTGCAATTCCGTATGAGACGGATTTCACGCTGATCGGCACCACAGATGCGGATCACCATGGCGATCCCGGCGACGCCACCTGCACGCCCGAAGAAGCGGCCTATATGTGCGCCGCCGCCTCCGAGTATTTCCGCCGGCCGGTCACCACGGACGACATCGTCTGGCGCTACGCCGGCGTGCGCCCGCTTTATGACGACGGCGCCTCCTCAGCGACGGCGGCGACGCGGGATTACGTGCTGAAGATCGAAGGCGCGGCGACAGCGCCGCTCCTGAATGTGTTCGGCGGCAAAATCACCACCTATCGCAAGCTGGCCGAGGCCGCCGTGGCGAGACTGGCGCCGCATCTGCCCGCGATGGGCGCGCCTTGGACGGCTAAAGCGCCTCTGCCAGGCGGCGATTTTCCTGTGGAGGGTGTCGCGGATGTTACGGACGCTCTGCGCGAGGCGCATCCCTTTCTCGACGAGGCCTGGGCGGGGCGTCTTGTGCGCGCATATGGAACCGACGCCGCGGCGATGCTGGCTGGTGCGAAAGAAGAAGCCGATCTCGGCCGCCGCTTTGGCGGGACGCTAACCGAGCGCGAGGTCGAGTGGCTGATGGCGCGGGAATGGGCTCGCACCGCCGAAGATGTGCTTTGGCGCCGCTCGAAGATCGGCCTGCGCGTCACAGAGGCGGAGGCGGCGGCGCTCGACGAGGCGATGGCGGCGAAGCGGCGCGCGCGCGTCGTGGCCTGAAGCGAGGGCGACTTGAAGCGAAGGCGACCTGAAGCGCAGGCGTCGTGCGGAGAAGGCGTCTTGAAAGGAAGGCGTCTTGCGAAGCGGCGCCGGCGCGGCGCATGCTAGGCGCTCACTGACGCCGCAGCGGATCACGACCATGGCCTCCTACATCCTCGCCATCGACCAAGGCACCACCTCGAGCCGCGCGATCCTGTTTGACAAGGCGCTGCGCGTCGCCAGCATCGCGCAGGAGGAGTTCGCCCAGCATTTCCCGCAATCGGGCTGGGTGGAGCATGAGGTCGAGGATCTCTGGTCGACCACCGCCGCCACCTGCCGCGGCGCGATCGAGCGGGCGCGGGCGCGGCCGGAGGAGATCGCCGCGATCGGCATCACCAATCAGCGCGAGACGACGGTCGTTTGGGAGAAGGAGACGGGCCGCGCGGTGCACCGCGCCATCGTCTGGCAGGACCGGCGCACGGCCGAGCGCTGCGCTCAGCTTCGCGCCGAAGGCCATGAGCCGATGATTACGGAGCGCACAGGCCTGCTCGCCGATCCCTATTTCTCCGGCACGAAAGCAGCCTGGATCCTGGATCAGGTGGAGGGCGCCCGCGCGCGGGCGGAGCGCGGCGAGCTGCTCTTCGGCACGGTGGACAGCTATTTGATCTGGCGTCTCACCGGCGGCGCGGCGCATGCGACGGACGCGACCAACGCCTCGCGCACCATGCTCTACAACATTCGCGAGGGGCGCTGGGATCCGGATCTCTGCGCGCTGATCGGCGTGCCGATGGCGATGCTGCCGGAGGTGCGCGACAGCGCCGGCGATTATGGGCTGAGCCGTCCCGATCTCTTCGGGCGGGCGCTGCCGATCCGCGGCGTCGCGGGCGATCAGCAAGCGGCGACTGTGGGCCAGGCCTGCTTCCAGCCGGGCATGATGAAGTCGACCTACGGAACAGGCTGCTTCGCGCTTCTGAACACCGGATCCGAGCCGATCGCCTCACAGAACCGGCTGCTGACCACCATCGCCTATCAGCTCGGCGGCAAACCGACTTATGCGCTGGAAGGCTCGATCTTCATCGCCGGCGCCGTGGTGCAATGGCTGCGCGACGGGCTGAAGATCGTGCGTGAGGCGGCGGAGACGCAGCCTTTGGCCGAGGCGGCCGATCCGGCGCAATCCGTGTATCTCGTGCCGGCCTTCACCGGCCTTGGCGCGCCCTATTGGGACGCGGAGTGCCGCGGCGCGCTTTACGGTTTGACGCGCGCGACCGGACCGGCGGAGATCTCCAGGGCGGCGCTCGAATCCGTCGGCTATCAAACCCGCGATCTGGTCGAAGCCATGCGGCGGGATTGGAGCGGACAGGCGAGCGCGGCCGGCGAGACGGTGCTCCGCGTCGATGGCGGCATGACCGCCAGCGACTGGACGATGCAGTTTCTCGCCGACATTCTCGGCGCGCCGGCGGATCGGCCGACCGTGCCGGAGACGACGGCCCTTGGCGCCGCCTGGCTCGCGGGCATGGCGGCGGGCGTCTATCCGGATGCGGAGGGCTTCGCGAAAAGCTGGGCGCTGGACCGCCGCTTCGCGCCGCAAATGGCGCCGGACGAGCGCGATCGGCGCTACGCGGGCTGGGGCGACGCCGTGGCGCGCACGCTGTCCCGCCCCTGAGGCGCCGCGGCGGCGCGCGTCGCGGTCATGTCTCCGGCGGCGCGGCGCGCGGGAGGATCATCCGCGCCCGAAAGCCGCCGCCGTCGCGATTGGCCAAGCTGACCGTCCCGCCGACGCGCTCGACCAGCGCTTTGGCGATCGCCAGGCCGAGCCCGGCGCCGCCCGTATCCCGCGACCGCGACGCCTCGAGCCGCGCGAAGGGATCGGTCATGCGCTCCAAGAACGCCTCCGGCACGCCCGGCCCGCGATCGAGCACCTCGATCGCGATGCTCTCAGGCGCCGCCGCGTCGAGGCGCAGCGTCGCTTCGCCCGCGTAACGCAACGCGTTGTCGACCAGATTGTTCAAAGCGCGGGCGAGCTCCGGCGCCGCCGCGTCGACGATGGCGGCGGGCGCGGCGCCGGCCGCCGGATCGGCGTCTCTCGCCGCGCGCCGCAGAACCACCGGCTCGCCGAGCTCCGCGCGCTGCGCGACGTAGGCCGCGAGCCATTCGCCGAGCGCGATCCGCTCGCGCGGAGGCGGCGCCGCAGCGCTTTCGCCGAGCCAGAGCGCGTCCTCGAGAAGCTGGGTCATGTCTTCGAGATCGCGCACCGCTTTCTCCCGCTGCCGCGCATCGCCGATGAACTCGCTGCGCATGCGCAGCCGCGTAAGGTAGGTGCGCATGTCATGCGCGATCGCCGCCAGCGTCGTGGTCCGCTCCGCCATCAGCCGCCTGAGCCGCGCGCGCATCAAATTGAGCGCGATCGCCAAATCGCGCACCGGTTTGGGTCCGGTCTCCGGCAACGCGTCGACATCGTCGCCCGCATCGATGCGCTCGGCGAAGGTTTCGGAGGCGGCGGCGAGCCGCGCAAGAGGGCGCGCATAAGAGAGGCTCGCCCAGGCCATCAGACCGATCAGCACCATGCTCGCCACGCTGAAGGCGATCGCCAGCCCGTAAACGCCCACCGCCCGCCGAAAGGACGCGCCCGCCTCCACCACCAAGCCGGAGCCGTCGGCGAGGCGCATCACGATGATCAGATCGTCGGTCAAATGCGCGCGGCGCAGCAGGCCCCATCGCGGCTCGTCGCGCGCATATATGCTGAACGCGCGTTCGCCGAGCACGGCGGCGTAGGCCGAGATGATCGGCACGAACACAGGCGCCGGGTTTTCGACCGCCGGCGTCTGCGAGAAATCCGGCGCAATCTCCATCCGCAGCATCGGAGAGCTGAGCGCATCGAGGGCCATAACGCGCTTCTCAGCTTCGAGCGCATCCATGAGATTGGCCGCGGCGGCGGCTTGGCTCATGATCGGCGGCGCGAGAAGCGTTTGGCTTTGCTTCTCGCCCATCAAGGTCGCCACCGCCACGAAAGCGACGTTGAGAAGCGCGAGCGCGCCGATCGCGAGCACAAGCGCGCGCAGGCCGAGGTCCCGCACATTCTTCGCGAGCGCCGCAAACGGCGCCGTCAGCGGTCGCAGCGCCGTCATGATCGCCGCCCTTCCAGATCGGGCGGACCGACGCGCGCGACATCCGCCGCGAAGAGATAGCCGTCGCCGCGGATGGTCTTGATGAAGCCGCCGCCGCCAGCCGCCGCCATCTTGCGCCGAAGCCGCGAGAGCTGAACGTCGATGGCGCGGTCGAACGCTTCGGCTGTCCGCCCGCGCGTCCAATCCAAGAGCTGATCGCGCGAGAGCACCCGCCGCGGGCGCCGGACGAACTCGGTGAGGAGCGCCAGCTCTCCGGACGAAAGAGGCGTCTCCGCCCCGGACGGATCGCAGAGCCGTCGCCCGTCCACATCGAGCGTCCATCCTTCGAAACGCAGGATCTCTCGCGGCGCGCCCGCATCGAGCGGCGCATTCCGCGGCTCAGCGGCCGAGCGCGCCGCCGCAGAGGTCGCCGCAGGCGAGCGCCGGCGCAGGATGGCGCGGATCCGGGCGACGAGCTCTCGCGGATTGAAGGGCTTGGCGAGGTAGTCGTCGGCGCCGACCTCGAGCCCGACGATGCGGTCGACCTCCTCGCCTTTGGCCGAGAGCACCAGCACCGGCGTGTCCGGCGCGACCCGGCGGCAGATCGACAGACCGTCCTCGCCTGGCATCATCAAATCGAGCACTACGAGCGCCGGGCCAAACGCCGCGCGAGCATGGTCGAAGGCCGCGCCGTCGGGAAAGCCGCGAACCTCGAAGCCCTCGCGCCCAAGATACGCCACGACCAAATCCCGGATCTCCGGATCGTCCTCCACCACCGCGATCCGCGTCGCCGCGCCCGGCTCGAGGCTGTTCGCATCGTTCGTCATCGCTCAGCACCCATCATCGCGCCGCCTCATCATCGCCCCACGCCTCAGCTCTTAAAGCGGCGCGTCCGCCAAGGCGCTCGCCGATATGCCGCCGAAACATTGCCGCCCTATGTTTCGACCGGCCCGCGCGCTGCAACAAACCGTTACAATTTTCCGGGCGCGCCCTCGGGTTTGAAACGCGCTCGACATCTCGCGGCGACGCGCGGGCGCCAAAACGCTCCTTGTCGGAGGCGACGTCCTCCATCCCGGCCGCAAGGCCAACGCAATCGAAGGGAGCATCCTCCATGCACGCCGCCACTGACGCCAAGCGCCGCTTTCGCTCGGGCCTCACGCTTTTGGCCGCCGCCGCCTGCGCCATCGGCTCGATGGGTTTCAGCGCCACTGACGCCGACGCTCAGGGCGGGGCCTTCCGCGCCGGCGGCTTCAAAGGCGACAACGGCGGCGCGGCGCGCCGCGGCGGATTCGGCGCCGCTGGCGAAGGCGGCGGCTTCGTCCGGCGCGGCGGCGGCGCGACGAACGGCGAAGGCTCAGGCTCAGGCTTCGCGCGGCGGGGCGGCGGCGCCGTCGATGGTCAAGGGAACGGCCTCGCCCGGCGCGGCGGATGCGCGAACGGCGCCGCCGGCGCCGGCTGCCGCGGCGGCGCCGCCGCGTGGGGCGAAGACGGTTCGTTCTCGGCGCGGCGCGGGGCGGAGTATCGCGGCGACGACGGCGCCTTCAGCAGCCGCCGCTCGCTCGATCGCAGCGCGGACGGCGCCTGGAGCGGCGAGCGCTCGACCGACGCCGCCGGCGCCCGGGGCTCCTATAGCGGCGCCGCCTCGCTTGACGACGGCGTCTACGACCGCAGCGGCGTCTACACCGGCTCCGACGGTCAGTCCGCCACGGTGGACAAAACCTATGAGCGCGGCGTCGGAGGCTCGCGCAGCGTCTCCTGCATCGACGCGAGCGGGGCCGCCGTCGCCTGCCCATAACGCTCGCCCCTCCCGGCGCCGCGCCCGCCGCTCCGGCGATGAAACACCTAATCGATCTGACGAACCCTAAGGAGAAGACCCATGACACACTCGCCTTTCACACTCCTCGCCGCCGCCGCGCTCGCCGCCCTGCCGTTCGCCGCCGCCCAGGCGCAAACGCCGCCAAACGCCGCCAAAGAACGCGCCGCCAAAGAACGCGCCGCCGAGAACTTCCTGCAGGCCGATGCGAACGCGGATGGCGCGCTGAACCGGAGCGAGTTCGAAACGCTGATCGATCTGAACGCCGATGACGATATCGGCCGCGCAAACATGGTCCGGCGCTTCGGCCGCTACGACATGGCGTTCAGCCGAGTCGATGCGAACCAGGACGGCTTCGCGACGCCTGAGGAAATGCGCGCGCTCGCCGCGCAAGCGCGCAACTGAGCCCTCCGCGTCGCCGCGTCGGCGGGCCGGCCCTCGCCCCTCGCCAAAGCGCCGGGCCCTTGCGCAGCCGGCGGTTCGGCCCTTGAGTGGCCAAGTGGGGCGCGGCGGAAGCGCCGGCGCGCTTTACGGACGAGCCGGCGATCGCAATGCTGAAGGAGCCAACCCATGAGCCGTCGGCCGGCGTGAGCTCGCATGACAAACCATTCGCGTTCATCACCGGCGCCGCGAGCGGGATCGGCGCGGAGACCGCGCGTCATTTCGCATCGCTCGGCTATCGGCTGTGGCTGACAGATCGCGATGCGCCAAAACTCGAGGCGGTCGCAGCGGAGACGAGCGCGGAGCTCGTCGATCTGACGGACTTGTCGGACGCCGAGGCGTTGGAGGATCTGTGCGCCCGCCTCGAAGCGTCGACGAACGCGATCGATCTCGCTTTGGTCAACGCCGGCGTCGTCATCCCCGGCGATGTGATCGACCTCGAGCGGCGCGCGATCGCGCTGCAGATCGACGTCAATCTGACCGCCGCCGCGTTTGTCAGCCACGCGCTGGCCCGCAAGATGTCCGCGCAACGGTCGGGGCATCTCATCGCCACGCTGTCGGCCGCGGCTCTGGCCGCCTTGCCGGGCGGCGCGGCCTATGCTGCGAGCAAGTTCGGCCTGCGCGGCTTTATGCTGGCCTTGGCCTATGAGCTGAAGGACGCCGGCGTCCGCGTCTCCTGCATCTACCCCAACGCCATCGACACGCCGATGCTGCGTTATGAGGCGCTCCATGGCGGCAGCGCGCTCAATTTCGTCAGCCCGCCGCTGCCGATCAGCGATGTGGTGAAGGTCATCGACGCCGCGCGGCGGCGCAAGGGCCTTGAGTACTTCGCGCCAGCGAGCGACTGGCTCCTGCTCAGGCTGGCGACGAGCCGGCCCGCTTGGGTGATGCGGCTCGCGCCGTGGATGACCCGCCGCGGCGAGAGAGGACGCGCCGCGTTCTTGAAGGCGCGCGGGCTTGATCAGAGCTCGCGAAACCGCTGAGGGATCGCCGCCATGCGGGAAACGCCGAGAGCGACACGGAGCGACGCGGAGCGATTGCGCCGAAGCGCAGCCCCGTGGCGCGATCAAGCCCACCGCGCCGATCGGAAGAAACGCCAATATGGGGCGGTTCATCGAAGGGTTTGGCCTCTGCGTCATCGCGCCGGCTCACGCGGCGTCGGCCGCATCTCAACCAGACGCGCCCGCGCTTGCGAGGGATGACCCCCGCCCAGCGCGGCGCTTAAGGGCGCGCAGAGCGCTTTAGCCCGCCTTCGCGCGGTCAAACGCCGCGCGCAGCTCAGCGACGGCGTTCCTGAGCGTCGTCTCATAGTCGCCAGAGGCGGGCGCTGCGGCGAGAGTTGGAAACACGGCGTCTCGCACGCCAAGCGCGCGCACGGCCTCGCGCGCGGCGGCTGGCGGCGCGGCTTCCCAGATCAGCACGCGTGCGCCGGTCGCGGCGATCAACGCCGACAGCGCCTGAAGCTGCGCGGCGCTTGGCGCGGCGCCGGCCTCCCAGTCCAGCGAGGCGATCTCCAGCCCATAAGCGCGCGCGAAATACTGGTAGCGCGGATGCGTCGCGATCGCCGCCGCGCCGCTCGCCGCCGCGGCCAGCGCGCCCGCCTCGGCGTCGAGCGCGGCGAGCGTCGCCTTCAGGCGCTGGAGCGCGGCGTCGATCGCCTCAGGCGCGCCGATCTTCGCCCGGTTCAGCCCGGCCGCTACGGCTTCAGCCTGCTGCGCCGCCAGCGTCTGATCGAGCCAGGTGAAGGCCGCCACGCCCTCATGGGTGTGCTCGCCATCCGCGCCATGGCTGTGCGTGATCGACTTGGTCTTGATGTAGCGATCGGCGAACGCCCGCGAGGTGTCCACCAGGCGCCCCCGCGGCAAGCTCGCTTTGGTGGTCCACCCCGCGAAGCCCGCGCCGTTCAGCAAGATCAAATCCGCCGACTGGATCGCGCTGATATCGGAGATCTGCGGCCGCCAAAGCGCGGGATCGCGCCCCGCCGGCACAGGAAACGCCACCTCTGCGGCGTCGCCGGCTAAGCGCTCGGCGAAATAGGCGAGCGCATAGGTGACGGCGACGATGCGCGGCTTCTCAGCCGCCGCGACCGGTCGGACGCCGGACAGCGCCGCGGCCGCGGCGCAGGCGGCGCAAAACGCGCGGCGAGATGACAGCATCAGCGCCTCCCTATTCGCCGCGTCCGCGGGCGATGTCTTCGGGCGTCAGGATCCAGTAATCGCGATGCGCCTCGCCGGTCTCAACTTCGATCGTCAAGCCGCTGGCGTGATCGACGCTGTCGAGCGCGAAGCGCGCCGCGCCATCAGGCCCGAGCGGCATGGTCAAAAGCGGCGCGTCGCCGTCGCCCTTGACCATGACGACGCCCCGAACCGGGCGCTTGCCATTGGAGAACTTCGCCTCGACCGCCACTTCCGCGCCCTCGACGGCCGCGAAGACGTTGAGCTTATGCGCATGCGCGGGCGCGGCGAGGCCGAACGCCAACAGCGCGTAAGCCAGCAGAGCGGCGGCGCGGCGGGCGATCATCGGCCAGTCCACTCCTCAAAGCGGACCCAGAGCACCGCGCCGAGTTCGACCGCTTTCTCAACGCCTTCATGCGCCATCGTCTCCTCGGCCGTGCTCAGCGCGGCGAAGCCCCACCAGCCCGCCGACGGCGCGGCGTAGGTGAAGACGCCGTTCTGATCCGCCTTGACCGTCTGCGTGATCATCAGCTCATCCGGAGCGGTCGCGCCCGCGCCCTCGTTGAAGAACTCGACCTCGACTTCGGCGTAGGGCGCCGGCGCGCCGTCGATCTTCACAACGCCCTGAAAGACGTTCCCAGCCCAGAGGCCGAAAGGCTTCGAGAGCGGCACGATTTCGGTCTTGAGGCCGAGTTCGGCGTCCCATCCCTCATCATCGCCGAAGGCGGTGACGTAGGTCTTGGTGTAATGGATGATGAACGCGTCCTCCGCCGGCTCCCAATAAGGTTGCGGCGTCATTTGGAAGACGTAGGTTCCCGGCCGCTCAAGCGCGTGCTCCAGCGTAAAGCCCGGCGAAGCCATCAAGCTCGCATTCTGCAGCGCGCCGAGGAGATCCGTGGTCTCGCCCTCATGCGTGACGGTGAAGGACGCCGGCGTCTCCAGCGTCATGCCCTCCCCCTCGAAAGGATGCGAGAAGGAGATCGACAGAGAGACGCTGCGGCCGTCCTCCTGCGCGATCATCGGGTCGTTCGGAATGATCATGCCGTAATGCGCCTGAGCCGCCGGCGCGATGCCGACGCTGAGCGCCATCGCAACGAAAACCGCCTTCATGTTCATCGCTTTCCCCCAAGATGCGCGCCGTCTAAGCGCCAAGCGCGAGCAAGCCGTCCACCCACGCGTCGGCGTGAGACGCAACCACCAAAACGCCGCCGGTCGCCGCTATCCCCGCTGCAGCTATAACTAAGACCGTCTCCGCGCTGAACAATGTGGCGATCATCCACGGGCGCGCGCCGATCTTCACCGCCGTTTGGACTTCGCGGGCGCGCAGGCGCCAGGAGAGGAACGTCGCCAAGCCAAGCGCGGCGAACGCGGCGGCGCCGACGATCAGCGTCACCGCGTCGAGCAGCGCTTTGATCCTGAAAATCCGCTCGACCAAGCGCTGCATCACCTCGGGCGGCCGCACCATCTGCACGCTGAGGTCAGGATCGAGGTAGCGCCCGAGCAGGATCGTCTCGGACCGCTTATCGTATGGCGCGACGATGACGGCGGTGGCGGGATAGGATCCGCTGTCGCCGTGGAAATGGAAGCTGTCGATCGTCTCGGGCGTGATGCGTTGAAAGTGCCGGATCGCGGCGGGCGCGACCACCTCCGCCCCGTCCGCGCCGCTTGGCTCGCTCTCTTCTCGGCCTTCTTCGCGGCCGGCCGCCGCGACCGGCCCGACGTCCTCATGGCCGTGGCCGATGCCCGAGATCACCCAGGCGGTTTTGATGTCGACGAACACCGCCGCGTCGTCGGGCGTGTTGGTCTTGGCCAAAACGCCGACGATCGCCATCTCCAGCGGATAGACGCCGTCGAGATCGAACAGGTTCTCCGGCGAGGAGATCACCGTATCGCCGACGCTCTTGTCGAGCGCCTCGGCGACGTCGGCGCCGATCACCGCCTCGCCGAGCACCGCCAGCATACGGCCCTCGCTCAGCGTCGATCCGCGAAACTCGAAATAGTCGAGCGACGTGCCGACGATGCGGAAGCCGTTGGTCTCAAAGGCGGCGTGCAGAGGGATGGGCGCGCCGAGCCCGCTCTCCCAGATCGTCTCCACCTCGCTCATGGGCACGGGCTGCGGCCGCTCGTCGGCGAAGTAGAGCGCCGCCATGGTCAGATCGAGCGCGCTGCCGCGGCGGCCGAGCAAGAGCGGCGTCGCGTCCGCGCGCGCGGTGAGGCGCGTCTCCGCGCCGGTCAACAAGATCTGCGCCGCGAACGGCACAAAAAGGATCAGCGCCGCCACGAGCACCAGCACAAGGCTGCGCCCCGAATGATAGCGCAGATACGCCGCGGCCAGGAAAAAGGCGTTCGCCAGCGCTCTCATGACGCCGCATCCGCGCGGAACGCCGCGAAATCGACCACGCGGTCAAAGCGCGGCAGCAACTCGTGATCATGCGTGACGGCGAGAAGCGCCGCGCCGGCCGCGGCGGCGCGCTCGAACAAGAGATCAAGGATCAGCGTCTTGTTGGCCGGGTCGAGATTGCCGGTCGCCTCATCGGCCAAAAGGAGCTTCGGCTCCGTCACCAAAGCGCGGCAGATCGCGACGCGTTGCTGCTCGCCTTGGCTGAGGGCGCCGGGCCGCTGGCCGAGCTTGTCGCCGAGACAGCAGGCCTGAGCCAGAGCGTCGGCGCGCGCGCGGGCGGCGGCGTCCAGCCTCAGCTCGGCGGCGATCCGGTAGGGATAGAGGATGTTCTCGCGCGCGGTCAGATAATCAAGCAGCGCGAAATCCTGAAAGATGAACCCGATGTTCTGGGCGCGCCAGCCGCGGCGCTGCGCGTCCGAAAGCGCGGACAGCTCCGTTTCGGCAACGCGGACGCTGCCCGCGTCGGGCTGCAACAGCCCCGAGATCAGGTTGAGCACCGTCGTCTTGCCCGATCCGCTCGGCCCGACAAGCGCAACGCGCTCTCTGTCGCCGAGCGTAAAGTCCAACGCGTCGAGCGCGAAGCCGCGAGGATAAGAAAAGCGCACGCCGCGAAGCGAAACGCTCATGTCTCGGCGTCCCGGATTTCACCGGCGTTCGTGCGATCGACCTCGCGCAGCTCGAAGCCGGTGATCTTCCACGCGCCGGCGGCCGGCGCGATGATCAGCTCCGCGCGATAGCTGTTGCCGCGCACATGGGTATGCTCATCATGACC
>JBCBCG010000043.1:0-23315 GCA_038530925.1 Pseudomonadota bacterium | reverse complement strand
TTATGGCGCGGGCAAGCCGCCTGTGGCGGTCAACATCAAGCAGGACTACCCAGAGATCCTGAAGGACGACCTGGAGTGGGCGCCGCGCGCGGAGAGCCTCGCCGCAAAAACCTATGAGATCACGCAGTTCCTCACGGATGTTATGGGTCTGGAGCGCGTCGAGGCCGAACTCAAAGGCGTCGCCACCTATCACGACAGCTGCTCCAGCCAGCGCGCCATGGGCGTGAAGGAGCAGCCGCGCCGCTTGCTGGCCAGCGTGGCCGGTCTCGAAGTGCAGGAGATGGAGGAGACCGAGGTTTGCTGCGGCTTCGGCGGCACCTTTTGCGTGAAGTACCCGGACATCTCGAATGAGATGGTTGGCGCCAAGGCGGCGAATGTGCTCGCGACTAAGGCCGATTACGTGCTGGCGGGCGATCTCGGCTGTCTTTTGAACATCGCCGGCAAATTGAAGCGAGACGGGGCGTCCACCAAAGCGCGCCATGTCGTCGAGGTGCTCGCCGGCGCGCTTGACGAGCCGCCGATCGGCGAGCGGTAGGCCCGCCCCATCACACGCCCGCAAGGCGCCGCGCGCCGCAGAGGATCACTGAGACGATGACGCATCATCCGACTTCAAAGCACTTCAAAGCGAATGTCGCCGGCGCGCTGCGGGACCAAGACCTGCGCCAGGCCATGGGCGGCGCGGGCGGCGGGCTCGCCGCCAAGCGCGCGGTGGCGCGGGCGGGTATGCCCGAGTTCGACGCGACGCGCGACGCCGGCAAAGCGATTAAGAACCACACGCTCGGCCATCTCGATCTTTATCTTGAGCGCTACGAGGCCGCGGCCAAAGCCAGCGGCGCCGTCATCCATTGGGCCGAGACAGCCGAGGAAGCGCGCGAGATCATCGCTGGGATCTGCCGCGACGCCGCCGCAGAGAAGGACGGCAAGGCGGTCGTCAACAAAGGCAAATCCATGGTCTCCGAGGAGATCGGCCTCAACGCCGCCCTCGAGGCTGAGGGCCATACCGTGGTGGAGACCGATCTCGGAGAGTACATCATTCAGCTCCGCGGCGAGACGCCGAGCCATATCATCGCGCCGGCGATCCATGTGACCAAGGCTCAAGTCGAGACCGATTTCCGCGAAGCGCACACGCATCTCGACCCGGAGCGGCCGTTTCCCGATCCGGCCAGCCTGGTGCGCGAGGCGCGCCTGGTGCTGCGCCAGAAGTATTTCGAGGCCGATGTCGGGATCACCGGCGCGAATATGCTGATCGCCGAAACCGGTCAGTCGGTGATCGTGACGAATGAAGGCAATGGCGATCTCACGCAAAGCTTGCCGAAGACCCATATCGTGCTCGCCAGCATCGAAAAGGTGGTGCCGACGCTTGAGGACGCCTCGACCATTCTGCGGCTGCTGGCCCGCTCGGCCACAGGGCAGGAGACCACGGTCTACACCACCTTCTCAAGCGGACCGCGGCGGCGGGAGGACCCGGATGGGCCGGAGGCCTACCATGTGGTGCTGCTGGATAATGGGCGGACCGAGATGCTAGGCGGCGAGTTCGCGGAGATGCTGCGCTGCATCCGTTGCGGCGCCTGCATGAACCATTGCCCGGTCTACAAAACAGTGGGCGGGCATTCCTATGGCTGGGTCTATCCTGGGCCCATGGGATCAGTGCTGACGCCGGCGCTGATCGGCGTCGGCCAGGCGGGGCATCTGCCGAACGCCTCCACGTTTTGCGGACGCTGCCAGGCGGTCTGCCCCATGCATATTCCGCTGCCGAAGCTGATGCGGCGCTGGCGCATCCAGGAATATGAGCAGCGGCTCGCGCCGGCCTTCAACCGCCGCGCCCTCGGGCTCTGGTCCTACTTCGCGCGGCGGCCCAAGCTCTACCATCTCGGCGCGCGCTGGGGCATGTGGGCGTTCAAGCTCTGGTGCGGCAGCAAAGGCGCGCTCTCACGCCTGCCCTTGGCGGGAGGCTGGACCAAACACCGCGACATGCCCGCGCCGCAGGGCGGCACCTTTCAGGCGCAATGGGCCGCGGCGCAGAAAGCCGAAGGAGCGAGCCGATGAGCACGGCGGACAGCGCGGATGCGCGCAGCCGCGTGCTCGCCAAACTCCGCAAGGCGGTGGCCGCGAGCGGTATGCCCGGCGCGACTGACGCGCCCGAAACGCGCGGCGCCGCGGTGGCGGGGCGGCTTGCGGAGCGCGCCCAAGGCGGCCCGATCCCAACCTTCGGCCGGCTCGAAGAGCGCGAAAAAGTCGACCGCTTCACCGATCAGCTCGGTAAGCTCAGCGCCACCTACAGCCGCTTGCCGAGCCTCCAAGCGCTGCCCTACGCGCTCGCCGAAGCGCTGCGAGAGCGCAATTTGCCTGCGTCGATCCGCATGGGCGAGGATCCGGATTTCGCCGCTCTCAGCTTCGAAGCGCTCGATGTTTCGGTAGGCCCTGGCCGCGTGGAGGAGCCCGCGACCCTCTCCCGCGCGGTCGGCGCGATCGCCGAGACCGGCCAGCTGATCCTCCTCTCAGGCCCGCGCAACCCGGTGACGCTGACGTTCCTCGGCGACGCGCATTTCATCCTCCTCCGCGCCAGCGAGATCGAAGCCGGCTATGAAGGCGCCTGGGCGCGCCTGCGCCGCATGAAAGCCGACCCGCGCACAGTGAACCTCGTCGCCGGCCCGTCCCGCACGGCCGATATCGGCCAACAACTCGAACTCGGCGCCCATGGGCCGGTCAGCCTGCATGTGTTCTTGGTTGATGATGTTTAACGCAGGACGACTAATGCCCTGGACGCGGCAGATTGTGCCTTTCCGAAAATGGATCGCATAACGCTTTTTCATGGCTTGAATAATCCGCCTCTCGAGCGCTTTCAATCTCGCCTCTTTTGTCGCGCTGGATGATCAAAAGATCAAAGAGGCGGCAAAAACTATCCTCTATCCGCTCTAAAGTTTCGCGCCCGTCAGACGTAAGCACGATAAGCTTACTTCGAGCGCGATTCGGATTCGGAACTTCCATTATTAAGGACAAGTCAAGCAGCCGATCGATCCTCGTCTCAGCTGTTTGTTCGTCCATGCGCAGCTCGCCCGCGAGTTCGCGTTTCAGCTTGGCCAGCACAACCCCATTGACGCTCTCACGATCCTCGGCGGCCTCCTGAAGAGCCGATCGATCAAGGTCGCATTTCTGGAGTTCAAACACTCGGATCAGGCGCAACGTTTTCACAAGATCAAACGAAATCAGTGGGTTCTCGTTCCGGAAAACCGCAAACATCGCCGCAAGCGCGCCCCATGTAACGCCAGCCGCCTGTTCCCTTGTGTACATCGAGGCCCTCACGACAATTGAAGCGCCAAATTTCTTAACCTAATTTTTACCCCTCTTCGTTTGACGTTACAACCCACGGTTTTTGATACCGCAAATGAACCTGTTCAAACTCAATAATTGTGATGGCGAATAAGATCCGGTCTTCATGTGTGAGCATCGAGTTGATGCGGTATAAATCGGAGACTATCGATGAAAAAACTTATCGCCACTTCTATGATCGCGGCCATGGCCGTGAGCGGTGTAGCGCTGAATGCCTCTTACGCACGCGATTCTAACACCGATATCGATATGTGCCTCGCCGAAGACGTGAAGACTCGCAATAAGCGGGTCCAGTGCTTGCAGTTTATTGCGACGGAGATCAGTTCGCTTCGGAGTGAGGTGGATCAAATTCATGAGATCGTTCGGAGTAACCAAGTCGAGCTCGGACATGTAGATCGGGAGCATACTCAGATTTTGGACATCTTGCGAGGCGCGAACTGATCGACGCTAGCGCATGAATGCGACGCGCGGCCGCCACGTAGGGGGAGCCGCGCGCCGCCAGCCGAGACCATGGGCCGCGTTCTGAGGGGCGGCGTCGGCGCGGTATCAGTCTCTTGCAGCGCACAAGCGGGTGGCCTGCGGTGAGAGTGGTGACGGGTCATGGCGAACGCCCCAATGAGCGCGGCTTCGAAGTCTGAGCAAATCAAAGGCTTTAAGAAAATTCTCATCGCCAATCGCGGGGAAATCGCCATTCGGGTGAGCCGCGCGGCGAACGAGCTTGGCAAGCGAACCGTCGCGATCTTCGCCGATGAGGACAAGCTATCGCTCCACCGCTTCAAGACGGATGAGGCCTACCGCATCGGCGCAGCCCCCGGCGAAGAGCCGCTCGGCCCGGTGAAGGCGTATCTCTCAATCCCGCATATCATCGCCATCGCCAAAGAAAGCGGAGCCGACGCCATACACCCTGGGTATGGCTTCCTCTCCGAGAGTCCGGAATTCGCGGAGGCCTGCGCCGGCGCGGGCCTCGCCTTCATCGGCCCGAAGCCCGAGACCATGCGGCTGCTCGGCGACAAGGTCTCCGCGCGGAACGCCGCCATCGCCGCCGGCGTGCCGGTGGTGCCGGCGACTGAAGCCCTACCGGACGATCCGGCGAAAGTGCGCGAGATGGCCGAAGAGATCGGCTACCCGCTGATGCTGAAGGCGAGCTGGGGCGGCGGCGGACGCGGCATGCGGCCCATCCGCGATCCCGCCGATCTCGACCGCGAGGTGCTCGCCGGCAAGCGCGAGGCCGCGGCCGCCTTCGGCAAGGATGAGGTCTATCTCGAAAAGCTGATCGAACGCGCGCGCCATGTGGAGGTGCAGATCCTTGGCGATCGGTATGGCGAGATCATCCATCTCTTCGAGCGCGACTGCTCGGTGCAGCGGCGCAATCAGAAGGTGGTGGAGCGCGCGCCCGCGCCCTACCTTTCGGAGGCGCAGCGCGATGAGATCTGCGGGCTGGGGCTCAAGATCGCCCAGCACGCCAATTACGAGATGGCCGGCACCGTCGAGTTCCTAATGGATATGGAGACGGGCGCTTTCTATTTCATCGAGGTCAACCCGCGCGTTCAGGTCGAGCATACCGTTACCGAAGAGGTGACCGGCGTCGACATCGTCAAGGCGCAAATCCGGCTCGCGGAAGGCGCGCGCATCGGCGCCGCCGATAGCGGCGTGCCCGCGCAGAAAGACCTCGCTCTGAAAGGTCACGCGCTGCAATGCCGGATCACCACCGAGGATCCGCTCAACAACTTCATCCCCGATTACGGCCGCATCACCGCCTATCGCGGCGCGACCGGCTTCGGCATCCGGCTTGATGGCGGCACCGCCTATTCCGGCGCGGTGATCACCCGGTATTACGATTCGTTGCTCGAGAAGGTCACCGCCTGGGCGCCGACGCCGGAAGAGGCGATCCGCCGGATGGACCGGGCGCTGCGCGAATTCCGCATTCGCGGCGTCGCGACCAATCTCGCCTTCGTCGAAAACCTGCTCCAGCATCCGAGCTTTCAGGACAACAGCTACACGACGCGCTTCATCGACAGCCATCCGGAGCTGTTCGAGTTCAAGCGCCGGCGCGACCGCGCCACCAAGTTGTTGAACTACATCGCCGACATCTCTGTGAACGGTCATCCCGAGACCAAAGGCCGCGCCCGACCGCCCGCCTACGCCCGCACGCCCATCGCGCCGTCCGCCCGCGCGGAGACGCCGCCGAACGGCGCTCGCGCGATTCTCGAAACCGGCGGACCGCGCGCCGTGGCGGATTGGATGCTCGCGCAGAAGCGCGTGCTCATGACCGACACCACCATGCGGGATGGCCATCAGTCGCTGCTCGCGACACGGATGCGCTCCATCGACATGCTGCGCGTGGCGCCGACCTACGCCCGCAATCTGCCCGAGCTTTTTTCGGTTGAATGCTGGGGCGGCGCGACCTTCGACGTCGCCTACCGCTTTCTCCAGGAATGCCCTTGGAAACGGCTGGTGGATCTGCGCGAGGCGATGCCGAACCTGCTGACGCAAATGCTGCTGCGGGCGTCGAACGGCGTCGGCTACACCAACTACCCGGACAATCTCGTCCAGGCCTTCGTCACGCGCGCCGCGCTCTCCGGCGTCGATGTCTTCCGCGTGTTCGATTCGTTGAACTGGACCGAGAACATGCGCGTCGCCATCGACGCCGTGCTCGAAAGCGGCAAGATCTGCGAGGCGGCGATCTGCTACACAGGCGATCTCCTGGATCCGGAGCGGCCGAAATACGACCTCGCCTATTATGTCAGTATGGCCCGCGAGCTGCGCGACGCCGGCGCGCATATCATCGGCGTCAAGGATATGGCCGGCCTGCTGAAGCCCGAGGCGGCGCGGCAGCTGATCGCTGCGATCAAGCAAGAGA
This sequence comes from Pseudomonadota bacterium, assembly GCA_038530925.1. Taxonomy (GTDB): domain Bacteria; phylum Pseudomonadota; class Alphaproteobacteria; order Rhodobacterales; family Rhodobacteraceae; genus JALEGB01. The sequence continues at coordinate 17,125 of JBCBCG010000043.1, read as the reverse complement.
CCGGGCTGCCGATCCATCTGCACACCCACGACACCAGCGGCGCCTCGGCCGCGACGCTGTTGGCGGCGTCTGAAGCCGGTGTCGACGCGGTGGACGCGGCGATGGACAGCTTCGCCGGCATGACCTCGCAGCCCTGCTTCGGCGCGATCGTCGAGGCGCTGCGCCATACCGAGCGCGACACCGGGTTCGACCCGGAGATCATTCGCGAGTTCAGCGCCTATTGGGAGCAAGTGCGCCTCAAATACGCGGCGTTCGAGACGGATATGAAGGCGCCGGCTTCAGAGGTGTATCTGCATGAGATGCCGGGCGGTCAGTTCACCAACCTCAAAGCGCAGGCGCGCTCGCTGGGGCTCGACCATCGCTGGGGCGAGGTGGCGAAGACCTATGCGGATGTGAACCAGATGTTCGGCGACATCCCGAAGGTGACGCCCTCCTCCAAAGTGGTGGGCGATCTCGCCCTCGCTATGGTTTCAGCCGGCGCGACCCGCGCCGATGTCGAGGATCACGAAAAGGACTTCGCCTTCCCCGAGTCCGTCGTGGACTTCCTGAAGGGCGGCCTCGGTCAGCCGCCGGGCGGACTTCCCGAAGCGCTGCAGCGCAAAGCATTGAAAGGCGCCGAACCAATTTCGGGACGACCTGGCGCGACGATGGCGCCGATCGATATGGAGGCCGCGCGGGCGGAGGCCGAAGCGCTGATGCCCGGCGTGACGGTCGATGATGAGGATCTCTGCTCCTACCTCATGTATGAGAAGGTCTATCTTGATTATATGGGCCGCCGCCGGATCTACGGACCGGTTCGGGTGCTGCCGACACCCATCTTCTTTTACGGCATGGAGCCCGGCCAAGAGATCGCCATCGAGCTCGAACGCGGTAAGACCATGGTGCTCGCGCTCCAGGCGATCAGCGAGGTGGATGAGGAAGGCCAGGTGAAGGTCTTCTTCGAGCTGAACGGTCAGCCCCGCATTATCAAAGTGCCCAACCGCGCCGCCGCGGCCTCCGCCGATCGTCATCCCAAAGCGACGGAGGGCGACCCGAACCATGTCGCCGCGCCCTTGCCAGGTATGATCGCCTCGGTGACGGCGACCGAGGGACAGAAAGTGGAGAAGGGCGATCTCCTTCTGACCATCGAAGCGATGAAGATGGAAACCGCGATCCACGCCGAACGCGACGGCGTCATCAAACGCATTGTCGCCAGCGCAGGCAGCCAAGTGGACGCCAAAGATCTGCTGGTCGAGTACGAGCCGGGATGACCGTCTTGATCGTGTTTCGCTGGCGTTCGCGAGCCACCGGCGCCATCTCAATCGATCCAGCGTATCGGTCGCGGCCGCTCCTGCGCGGCGCCGCCGTCAGCGCCGTTTCCGCAAATACACGTAGAGCGCACCGTCGCCGCCATGGCGCTGATGCGCTTGGTAGACACCGACGACCAGAGGCCCGCAAGGCGGCTGGCGGAGCCATTCAGGCGCCATTGTTTTCAGCACGCCATCCGCGCCGGTGCGCCAAGTCGCGTCGCGGTCGTTCCGGCGGCCCTTCCCGGTGATGACCAGGACGCAGCGCGCGCCGCGGCTCTGTTCGCGCAGGATGAAGGCGATCAAGGCGCTATGGGCGCGTTCGGCGGTCATGCCATGGAGATCGATGCGCGCATCCGGCGCATGCTCGCCCTTGCTGAGGCGCTTCGCCGTGCGCCGATCAAGCCCTGGCGTGCGCGGTCCGAGCGGATCAATCGGGCTCGCCGCGGGCGTGATCGCCGTGCTCGCGCGACTAACCGACGGCGCCGGCCGATGGATCCGCGTCGAGCCAAGCAACGCCGCCTTGCCGGTCGGCGCCGCTGGCTGAGGCGGCGCGTCCTCGATTTGCGGACCTTCTGTCCGCGCTACTTTGGCCGAGCGCGGCGCGGCGCGGACCGTCTGCGCCACCGCGCGCCAGAGCGAGAGGTCCTGCTCGGTCAGACCCGGATGGGCGCCGCGGCGCCGCTTTGGTCCCTTGGGCGATCCGTCGCCGTCCATCACGACAGCGAGGCGCGCAGCCTCTGCAGCGTCGCGTTCGGCAACAGAACAGTGATCGCGCCTGGATGGTTCACTTTGCCCGCCTTCTCGCCCGCTTTAGCGCCCGTGCCCCAAAAGTAGTCCGCTCGCTGCGCGCCTTTGATCGCGCTGCCGGTATCTTGCGCGATCACAAGGCGCCGGATCGGTCCGTCCGGTCCAGGGCTCTCGAGCCATACCGGCGCGGCGAACGGCGCATAGCGGCGGTCGACGGCGATGCTCCGCCCCGCGGTGAGCTGCACGCCGAGAGCGCCGACAGGACCCGCATTAGGATCCAAGCCGCTTAGCTCTCGAAAGAAGATATAGGAAGGGTTCGCCGCCAAAACATCCAAGCCCTCGCGCGGATTGGCGGCGACGAAGGCGCTGATCCGCGCTTGCGATGCGGTGGACGCCGTCGCATGCCCGCGCCGGATCATCTCCTGCGCGGCGGAGCGGTAGGGATGGCCGTTCTTCGCGGCGAAGCCCACACGCACCGTTCGGCCATCCCCGAACCGAAGCTGTCCCGATCCCTGGATATGCAGGAAGAACACCTCCACCGGATCAGCGAGATACGCAATCTCAAGCCCTCGGCCATCGAGCGCGCCGCGCTGGATCTCGCCGCGTGTCGCGAAGGGCGCGACCCGGCCGTCGCGCAAAACGCCATACCGGCCGCTGCGAAAGCCAAGCTCCGGCGGTTTGGCGTAGATTGGGTGCTGGAACCGGCCTGAGGGTTGGAGCCGCGCTTCGATCACGGGCTCATAATATGCAGTGATTTTCGAGGATCCGTCGCCGCGAATGCGCACCGGCGTGAAGGCGAGTTCGAAAAAGGCGCGCGCCGCATCGCCATTGACAGTCGCCGCGGCGTCGCAGGATGGACGCCAATCATCGATACGCCCTGCGTAAGCGCCAAGAACGCTCGTGCGCTTTAAGTCCTTCAGCCGGGCGCAGGATCTTTGGAAAGCAATTAGCGCCGCGCCATGGTCATCCTCAGCCCACCCAGCGAGCGCATCGAAGGACAGCACATCGAACGGAGCGTCTTCCGGCAGCGGATCAAAGCTATCGAGTTCTACCGAAGCGAGCGCTTGATCGATTTGCGCTCTCAAGACCGCATTCTCCCGAACAGCTTCCGTCTCCGCCGGAGCCGCGCCTCTAATGCTCGGAGAGATCACGCCGCGGTCAGACGCGGCGGTGCAGCCCGCTAGCGTCACGGCGCTGAGCGCCGCGGCGAGCAGCGCGGCGAAGTGATTATCGCGAGGCCTGGCCATGCTCAGCCGCCTGTGGCCACCAGCAGCCATACCGGATCGCGCGAGGGCACGATTTTGCCGAAGGTCCATACATCGGTGATTCGGCGCACGGCGCTGGGATCGCCTTCGACGACTTCGCCCGATTCGTTGCGCGTCGCCGTCACCACCTCGGCGTTGAACCGCACCGAAACCTCCGCCTTCCGGCTGCCTTGGTCGAGCGACGCTTCAATCGGCTCCGCGCTACGGAAGCCGACGAACCGCATCTCCACCGAAAGCCCCTGCGCTTCGCGCTGATCGATGGCGTCGGCGAAGGCGTCGTACACTTCCTTCTCAAGATACGGTTTTAGACCTTTCTTATCGCCGTTCTCAAAGGCGGTGAGAATCAGCTCATAAGCGCCTTTCGCACCGTCCATGAAGCCGCCGACCTCAAAGCTGGGATCTGTCTCCTTGATCGACCGAAGCGCTTGGCCAAGTTCGGAATTCGGTTCCGCATACGCGAAGATGTCGTCGTCTTGGTCGCTTTGCGGCCGCTGCGGCATCGGCGTGACCACGCCGTTCGAGCCCTCCGCGCTCGATTGCGCGCCGGCCTCTTTCGCGCGGCGGATGCGCTCATGATCCTCAAAGCCGCCGCGTTCACCCAGAACATTGCGCAAGCGAAGCAGCAGAAAACCGGCGACCGCGGCCAGTCCGATGAGAATGATCAGATCGTTGTCGCCCATACGGTTCTCCTGCGGGTGTCACTCGGCGGCCGGCGCGGCCCAAAGGCATCGCCTCTCTTATAGGCGCTTTATCATTGTGCGAACCTTTCACGCAGAAATATGGGCGCGCCTGGCGCGAGATCCATGGATCGCGCGCCGCTGTCGGCTTATCGTGATATGGTTCGATGCGCGCGCTCCGCGTGTCGTCATCCGTCCACTCGGAAAGACGCGTCATGTGGATTTTTCTGCTCCTGATCGCCGTGCCGCTAACCGAGATCGGCCTGTTCATCTGGATTGGCGATGAAATCGGTCTCTGGACCACCTTGGCGATCGTCGTGGCCACTGCGCTTCTCGGCGCTGTCACGCTGCGGCGACAAGGCCTGCAGACATTCCAGAAACTCAGCAATTTGCGCGCCGATCAGGAAGCGCCCATCGTCCTGATCGAAGGCTTACTGATCGCCGCCGCCGGGCTTTTGCTGCTGACGCCCGGATTTCTCACCGACACGATCGGGTTTTTATTCCTGATCCCGCCAGTCCGCGTCGCAATCGCGCGGCGCGCGGCCGCGCGCGCTGTGGTCTACGCCGCCCGCGGCATGGAAGCCCGCGCCAGCCAAGGCGAACCAAGCGCCGCCTCGCCTCATTCCAGCGATCCGCCGCATGCTGAGCCGCGTCCCTCCGCTGTGCGGCGCCCTGACCCAGCGCCGCGCCGCAGCGACGCCGAAGACGCCACCGTGATCGACGACGATCCCACTCGGTCCACTTGATCCCACTTGGCCCACTTAAGGCGCCGCTGCTCCCCCCGCGCAGTTCCCACTTTCCTCGCGCCACCGGCTTCGCTAGGAGAAGCTCTGGTATGGAGCGCGCGACACCGCGCTGAGAGAGAGCGACGCGATCAATGGCCGATGAAGAGATCGGGGCGCAGCCGTCCCAACCGCAGATGAACGTGCTCACCCAATATGTGCGGCGCTGCGTTTTCGAGAACAGCGCCGCAATTAACGGTAAGCAGCCTGGATCGCAGCCAACGATCAACGTTCAAGTAAACATCGAGACCAACGATCTCGAACAGAACCGCTACGCCGTGGCGCTGTTGCTCACGATCGAGACGATGAATGGTGACGACGAAGTCTTCGCAGTGGAGCTCGATTACGTTGGCGTGTTCCAACTGGCCAATGTGCCGGAAAACGCGCTCAATGCTGTTCTGTCGATCGAATGCCCGCGGCTGATGTTCCCGTTTGCACGCCGCATCATCGCTGAGTCGACACGCGACGGCGGCTATCCGCCTCTCATGCTCGATCCAATTGATTTCGCCGCGCTTTATCGTCAGCAGCGCGCGCGCGAGGCCGGCCAAGCGGCCGAACCGGCGGCGACCGCTGAAGCTTAAGGCTCACCGCTTTTCCAGAAGGCGACAAGCCTGTCACTCCGCGCGCGGCCACAGGCTCTCGTCGCCCAAACTCTCAACAAACGCCGCGTGAGCCGCCGCTTCGCTTTCAGTCAGGAGCGATTTTCTCGGGGGCCGCGTCTTCGACACCACGCATCCTGGACTATCCGATGTCGCGGAAGCAGACCCAATGGCGGACGCGGCGAGCGCCAATCCCGGCTGCCGACCACCCCGAAGTTCAAGATAAACTTCAGCCAACAACTCCGCGTCCAAAAGGGCGCCGTGTTTCTCGCGTCCGCTATTGTCGACGTTGAACCGACGACAAAGCGCGTCGAGCGACACTTGCGCGCCAGGAAAGCGTTTCTTCGCGATCGCCAGCGTGTCGACCACGCGATTGTCGCTCAACGCGCCGCCGCGCGCGCGGGTGAGCTCCATATTCAAGAACCGCATGTCGAAAGCGGCGTTGTGAATCACCAGCGGCGCATCGCCCAGAAACTCAAGGAACTCGCGCTGAATCGCAGCAAAAACCGGTTTATCGGCGAGAAAATCGTCCGTCAGCCCGGTGATACGGATCGAATCAGCCGACATCGCTCGTTCAGGGTTTAGATAGACATGAAAGACCTCGCCCGTCGGCGCGTGATTTATCGTCTCAACGCATCCAATTTCAACGATCCGATCCCCGTTCATCGCTTCTAGGCCGGTCGTCTCGGTATCTAGAATAATCTCTCGCATGCTCGCCTCAGTTTATGGTTTTTATCGACGCTAGCCTGAGAGAAGTACTTTGACAATTCTCTCGACTTCCGCTTTCGCATGGTCGTGCCCTTTGCTGGTGTCGAGCACAAAATCTGCGCGCGCTCTCTTTTCCGCATCAGGCGTCTGCCGCTCTAAGATCTTGTCGAGCATCGCTTCTGTGAGGCCCGCTCGCCCCAATGCGCGCGCGCGTTGCACCGCTTCGGGCGCTGAAACCACCAGAACGGCGTCCATCGCTTCGGCGAGACCCGTTTCAAACAGCAGCGGCACGTCATAGACGGCGAGACGCGCGCCAGCGGCCCGAGCTTCGGCCTCGAACGAGGCCCGAGCCTCTGCGACCAAGGGATGCACGATGGCCTCGAGCCGCGGTAGAAACGAAGAATCAACCTTAACCCGGCGTTTCAAAGCCTCGCGATCGACGGCGCCATCGGGGCCGACCGCTTCCGGCGCGATCGCGCGCACCGCAGGGCCCGCAGCGCCGCCAGCCGCGTAAACACGATGCGCCGCAGCGTCGGCATCATAGACCGGGACGCCAAGCGCTCGAAATTGCGCGGCCGTTGCTGATTTGCCCATGGCGATCGAACCGGTGAGGCCGAGCCGGATCACGATGAAGCCCCGAGAGATGCGAGCACCTCGCGCCGCAACGCTTCGTCGACGGTCGGCCGCGCGCCGAACCATCGCTCAAATCCTGGAGCGGCTTGATGCAACAGCATGCCGAGACCGTCAACAATTCGAGCGCCCGCCGCGGACGCCGCGCTGAGAAACGGCGTTTCAAGCGGGTTGTAGATGAGATCCGTCGCGATCACCCCGGCTTGCAACCGTGGCGCGCTCCAGGACCAATCCGCGGCGCCGGCCATGCCGAGGCTCGTCGCGTTAATCAGCAGATCCGCATCCTCAAAGAATTCGGTGTCGAGCGGCCAGGGCGCCGTTTCAATTCGCCGCCCGAGCGCGTCCACCAGCGCTTCAGCCCGCGCCGCCGTTCGATTAGCGATTCGGATCCGCGCCGCGCCCGCCTCAAGAAGCGCGGCGGCGACCGCGCGCGCCGCGCCGCCCGCCCCAATCATCGCCACGGAGGCTCCGTTCGCCGACCAGCCAGGCGACCGCGCTTCAATGTTCCGGATGAAGCCTATTCCATCTGTGCTGTCGCCGCGCCAAGCGCCATCCTCACCGAGCCAGAGGGTATTGACCGAACCCGCCCGGTTCGCCGCCTCGCTCTTCACATCGATCAGCGCCGCCACGCGCTCCTTATGCGGGATGGTGACATTCAACCCAACGAAGCCGAGCCGCGGCGCCATCTCGAGAAAGGGTTCAAGATCGTCCGGCGGCACGGAAAGCGGCACATAAGCGCCGGCGAGCGCGAACCGTCGCAACCAGTGATTATGGATCACCGGCGATTTCGAATGATGGATCGGATGCCCGATCACACCCGCCAAGGGCGTCGCCATATGCGTCTCCGCTGTTAAAGTGCCGCGCCCTTGCTCAGCCGCCTCGCACGCTCACCGCCGCGCCGCGGCGCGGGCCGCTTCCTCCAAGGGCTCGAGCATTCGAAGCAGCGGCCAAAGCGGCAAGCCGAGCGCCGCGAACCAATCGCCGTCAATCCTCTCGACGAGCCGCGCCCCCAGCTCTTCAAGCGCGTAAGCGCCGACCGTTCCGAACACCTCTTCGCCGGCTTGATCAAGATAAGCCTGCAATTCCTGGTCATCGAAGGCGCGCATGACCACCGAAACGCCCTGCGCCTCGGCGCCGAGCACCTCTCCCGCGCGCACCACGGCGACACCCGAAATCAAGCGATGGCTCTTTCCGCGCAGCGCCTTCAATCGCGCCGCCGCTTCCGCGCGACCGTCCGGCGCTTCATAGGCCTCGCCTTCGAACTCTAGAATCTGGTCCGCGCCGATGACGATTTGATCCGGTAACCGCGCCGAGACCGCTTTCGCCTTCGCACGCGCCAACGCCGTGGCGCGCGCCTCGAAACTCAACGCTGGCCGCACCATCTCCAACTCCGTCAGGAGCGCCGTTTCATCAAGCGCCGCCGGCGCGATGTCGAACCGCAGACCCGCCGCCTTCAACAACCGGCGCCGCACCGGGCTGCGCGAGGCGAGCGTCAGGTCGAGCGCTTGTTGCGCCGCCACTCTCACAGCGTTCGCGCCTTGTTCATGTGCATGAAGCGCCGATCCGCGCGCCTTAACGGTTCGTTCATCGTCTCTATGCCAACAGTTCTGGCGCGGCGCGCGCCGTCATCGCTAAACGGCGCCCAGCGCTTGGAAAAACCGGCGATCGGCGCCGGCGGTTGATAGCCTCTGATCCCGGGGATAGCGGCGGCGCCGAGCTCGGCGCCTCGTTTCGGCGGGCTGGGTCTAGAGCTAGCGCCGGTCGGCGCCGTTGGGAAGCGCCGCTCACTCAAACGCGATATCTTGCGAGGCGCCGATCTGTGGAGCGTTCGCATCTGTCTTGGGAGGAAAGCGGCTGATCGACGCTGCTTTCGGTTTTCCCCTGGATTCACGGCCCCAACCAATCTCAAAAACCATAGACTCTCTTTTATATTGATTAGGGTGAGAATGACCGAGCCTGCGCTCTTAAGAGCCCTCGCTGGAGAAGCGGTGGATCCGGCCCCGATTTGGCTCATGCGTCAGGCCGGGCGGTATCTGCCCGAATACAAAGCGACGCGCGCGGAAGCAGGCGGGTTCCTGGATCTCTGTTTCGCGCCTGATCTCGCCACCGAAGTGACCTTGCAGCCGATCCGGCGCTTCGGCTTCGACGCGGCGATCTTGTTTTCCGACATCCTCGTCACACCGCTCGCGCTTGGACAAAAGGTCTGGTTCGCCGAAGGCGAAGGGCCACGGCTTGACCCGGTGGTGAGCGCCGCGGCGCTCGACGCGTTGTCGATGGACTTGTTTCTGGAGCGGTTAGCGCCTGTCTTCGAAGCGATCCGCCAGATCAAAGCGGCGCTGCCCCTCGATGTGCCGCTGATCGGCTTCGCCGGCGCGCCTTGGACGCTGGCCACCTACATGATCGCCGGGCGCGGTTCGACCGATCACGCCGTCGCCAAGCAATTCGTTCTCGCCGAACCGGAGCTCTTCGCGCGGATGATCGACCTGCTGACCGAAGCGGTCGGCGTGTTCCTGGTGAAGCAGCGCGAAGCGGGCGTCGACGCGGTGAAGCTTTTCGACAGCTGGGCGGGCGCGGCTTGGCCGAGCCTCTTTGACCGAGCCGTCGCGGCGCCCGCTCAGCGCATCGTGGAGGCTGTGAGAGCCGCTGACCCGCAGACGCCGGTCATCGCGTTCCCAAGAGGCGCAGGGGCGTCAGCGGCGCGCTATGCGGCGCTGGTGAGGCCAAACGGTCTGGCCCTCGATAGCGCCGCGGATCTTGCTTGCGCGCGAGACGCGGTGGATCCGTCGATTTGCCTGCAAGGCAATCTCGATCCCATCTTCTTGCGCGGCCCGACCGATCCGATGGCGCGGGAGCTTGATGCGATCCGAGCGGCGATGGCCGGGCGCGCGCATATCCTCAATCTCGGTCACGGGATCACGCCGGAGAGTCGGATTGAGGCGGTTTCGTTTCTTGTCGATCACTGGCGAAGACGCTAACGAACGACTGTGATCGCCGGTTAACGATTCGGTAATCTGATCTTTCCACTGTCGCCCAGTCGATCGCGGCGGCGTCTTCAGGGCGCGCCCACCCGATTTTGCGGGCGTATCCGTCTTTCGCGCGCCGTGCTGCGATGCGACCGCCTCCTCATTCCCCCATTTGAAAGACTGGTCCTTCCTATGACCAATGAAACCATTCGTCTCGATGATCTCAAAGCAAAATCGCCAAAAGATCTCTTAGAATTCGCCGAAGGCTTGGAGATCGAGAACGCAAATGCGATGCGTAAGCAAGATCTTATGTTCGCGATTCTTAAGCGTCTTGCGAAAGATGAGGTTGAAATCATCGGTGGCGGCGTTCTAGAAGTTCTGCAGGACGGTTTTGGTTTCCTTCGATCTGCTGAAGCAAACTACCTTTCAGGGCCAGATGATATTTACGTCAGCCCCAATCAAGTAAAGAAATTCGGTCTCCGAACCGGCGACGTGATTGAAGGGACGATCCGAGGGCCTAAAGATGCGGAGCGTTATTTCGCATTGCTGAAGGTCAGCTCGATCTGTTTTGAGCCGCCCGAGAATCAGCGCCATAAGATCCATTTTGACAATTTAACGCCGCTCTATCCGGATGAACGGATCCAGATGGAAATCGCTGACCCTACGGTAAGGGATAAAAGCGCCCGCGTGATCGATCTGGTGGCTCCGCTCGGGAAAGGGCAACGCGCTTTGATCGTCGCGCCGCCGCGCACCGGAAAAACCGTGCTGCTGCAGAATATCGCCCATTCGATCACAGCGAATCACCCGGAGTGCTACCTGCTGGTGCTGCTCATCGATGAGCGCCCGGAAGAGGTGACCGACATGCAGCGCTCGGTAAATGGCGAGGTGGTCAGTTCAACCTTCGACGAACCGGCGGCGCGCCACGTCCAAGTGGCGGAAATGGTGATCGAAAAGGCGAAGCGTCTTGTCGAGATGAAGCGCGATGTCGTGATTTTGTTGGATTCGATTACGCGTCTTGGGCGGGCCTATAACACCGTGGTTCCGGCATCGGGAAAAGTCCTGACAGGCGGTGTGGATGCGAACGCGCTCCAGAGGCCAAAGCGGTTTTTCGGCGCTGCGCGCAACATTGAGGAAGGCGGCTCGCTGACGATCATCGCAACGGCGCTGATTGATACAGGGTCGCGGATGGATGAGGTTATATTCGAGGAATTTAAGGGAACCGGTAATTCTGAAATCGTACTGGATCGCAAAGTCGCCGATAAGCGCGTCTTCCCAGCGATGGATATCCTTAAATCGGGAACTCGGAAGGAAGAGCTTCTGGTTGATAAGGCGGACCTCACGAAAACCTATATGCTTCGCCGAATACTCAATCCGATGGGAACGGTTGATGCGATCGAGTTTCTATTGGGCAAATTAAAACAGACGAAAACTAACAGCGACTTCTTTGATGCGATGAACGCGTGACGTTCATCCAGGTCTGCTGACACTCGGTCTTCCCTTCATATCGCGGCCAGGCTATCAGCGCGCCTTCGAGGGTGAAGGGGCGCTCTGCAATGGCGGATATCATTTATGCGCGCGCAACGGGTGAAGGGCCGGCGGCGATCGCGGTGATCCGGTTGTCCGGCGCAGGCGCTCACGCGCTCCTTGCGCATCTTGGCGTCGATCCGCCCGCTTTGCGCCGCGCCTCTTTGCGCAGGTTGCGCGATCCCGATAGCGGCGATGAGATCGATCATGCGTTGGTGACGCTTTACGCTGAGGGCGCGAGCTATACCGGTGAGGAATCGGCGGAACTTCACATTCATGGCGGCGCTGCGACGGCGGAAGCGGTTTTTGCAGCGTTGGAGCGGGCGGGCGCTCGTCTCGCGCAACCTGGCGAGTTCACGCGGCGCGCTGTGCAGAGCGGCGCCATGGATATGGCCGAGGCGGAGGGGGTTGGAGCGCTCATTGCGGCGGAAACCGAAGGACAGCGCCGTCAAGCGTTGCGCGCTCTCAATGGCGAGATCGGTGTTTTGGCGCGGCGTTGGCGGACGAGGATCATCGCAGCGTTGGGTCTTGCGGAGACGAGCATTGATTTCGTGGAAGAGCAGCTGGGCGATGGGCTGCTCGCCCAGGCCGCAGCAGAGCTCGAATCGCTGATTCTGGAGATGTCGTCTCATGTCGATGATGCGTCCGCGGTGGCGCATGCGCCGGATCGCCCGACGGTTGCGCTGATTGGGCCGCCAAATGTCGGCAAGTCGAGCTTTCTAAACGCGCTTCTTGGGTCAGAGCGCGCCATCACGTCGGCGGAGCCTGGCACAACACGCGACACCATCGAAATCCGTCTTCTCGTTGAAGGACGCGAGGTGATCGTCGTGGATACCGCGGGGATTCGCCACGCGAGGACCGATATTGAGGAGGAAGGTGTCGCCAGAACGTGGCGCGTCGCGGAATCGGCGGATCTCCGCGTGTTTCTGATCAGTGCGGACACGAAGACGGCGTTTCGGGACGCCGGCTTAGCGCCAGACGCAGCGGATGGCCTGTTCTGGACGAAAGCTGATTTGGCCGAACCCTCCGAGGCGGTGTGTGGCGATCATGGAGCCTTTAGCGCGACTGTATCGATCGTAGATCCTGCCGCGCTGCGCACCGCTTTTGCGCGTTTCGTAAAGGCGAAGCTTCCAAGCGCAGCGGCTCCCCTCTCGCCATTAGCGGGTGCGGCGCGGCGTATCGCGATTACAGAGCGAGCTCGCAGCGCCGCGCGCGAGGCGGTTGCTTCGCTCCATGAGGGCCATCCAGAGCTCGGCATTGCAAAAATGCATGAGGTCGGGCGCCATCTCGAGGCGTTGACCGGCGTGGTTGGCCAAGAAGATGTTTTAGACGCGTTGTTCTCACGGTTCTGTATCGGCAAGTAGTGCGATAGCGCGTGTCGCGCTGTCGGTAGGAGTGTTTCACGTGAAACAAGACAGCAAGAGCTTCGACGTGGTCGTGGTGGGCGGCGGACATGCAGGCTGCGAGGCTGCGTGTGCGGCGTGGCGTGTCGGCGCGAAGGTCGCGCTGGTGACGCATCGCTTCGATCGGATCGGCGAGATGAGCTGTAATCCAGCGATGGGTGGCCTTGGGAAAGGACATCTTATTCGCGAAATCGACGCACTTGATGGTGTGATGGGCCGGGTCGCCGACGAAGCGGGCATTCAATTCCGATTGCTCAACCGAAGCCGTGGACCGGCGGTGCGCGGTCCGCGGGCTCAATGCGACCGTGCGCTCTATAGGGATGCGATGCAGCGGGAGATCCGGGCGACGAGTATCGATGTTATTGAAGACGAGGCAGTTCGCCTCGAGGTTTGTTCTGGCGCGATTGAAGGTCTGCATACTGCAGAGCGCGGTCTGATTGCGGCGAAGACGGTCGTTCTGACCACTGGTACGTTCTTGCGCGGCGTGATGCATATCGGCGCGAAGCGAGAGAGCGGTGGCCGTGTCGGCGATGCGTCGTCGATCTCTTTAGCAGATCAGTTGCAGAGCGCAGGGTTCCGCCTGGGGAGGTTGAAAACGGGTACACCTGCTCGGCTCCTGGGCGCGTCGATCGATTGTGCGCGCCTTGATCGGCAGGAGGGAGATGCGGATCCAGAACTCTTTTCGCTTTTGAGCGAGCCAGGCTCACGAGATCAAGTGGCCTGTTGGATGACCCGAACAACGCCAGAGACGCATCGAATTATCCGTGACAATCTGGAGCGATCGGCAATGCGGATCGGTGCGATCGAGGGGTCCGGTCCGCGCTACTGTCCGTCGGTCGAAGATAAGATCGAGCGCTTTGCGGACAAAGATCATCATAATGTGTTTCTTGAGCCGGAGACCCGAGATGGTCGGATCATCTACCCGAATGGCGTTTCGACGTCGTTGCCGGCGGATGTTCAAGATGAGTTCTTGCGCACGATTCCCGGCCTTGAGGCAGTTGAGGTTGTGCGGCATGGCTATGCGATCGAGTATGATTTCATCGATCCAACGGAGCTCGACGCAAGCCTTAGCGCAAAGCGGATTCCCGGCCTGTATCTGGCGGGTCAAATAAATGGCACAACCGGTTATGAAGAAGCGGCCGCGCTCGGCCTGATGGCGGGCGCGAACGCTGCGCGCTTCGCAGCCGGTTCTGAGCCGTTCATTCTGGCGCGTTCAGAAGCGTATATCGGTGTTTTGATCGATGATTTGGTCACAAAAGGGGTGAGTGAGCCGTATCGGATGTTCACGTCCCGCGCCGAATACCGGTTGATGCTGAGAGCCGATAATGCGGATGCGCGTTTGACGACACGGGGCGAGGAAGCTGGTTTAGTCGGCGCATTGCGGTCCAAGCGCTTCGCCGATGAAGAGAAGGCTTTTGGTGCGTTGCGTCGTCAGCTCCGAGAGATCGCAGTAACGCCGCAAGAAGCGGCGCTCGCTGGTATTAAGGTGAACCATGACGGCGTTCGACGATCCCTCTTTGACCTGCTGGCGTATCCGAAAGTATCGCTCCAGCAGGTCGCTGCGATTGCGCCGACATTCGTGAAGGATGCGGTCGCCGGATCGTCGGAGCGGCAAAGAGCGCGATTGGAGGCGGAAGGCCTCTATCAGGGCTATATCGAGCGGCAAGATCGCGAGATCTCAATGTTGGAGAAGGAAACCGCTCTGAAGCTCGCTCCGGATCTTGATTACGCAGCGCTTCCCTTCCTTTCGACAGAGCAACGGGAGCGTTTGCGGCGGGTACGGCCCGATAATCTTGGGCAAGCCGCGCGGATTGAAGGCATGACGCCTGCGGCGCTCACCGCGCTGGCCGGCTATGCACGACGCGGCGCGTCTGGCGACCAAGCCAAGCAAAGCGCATGAGCGCCAGTGAAGATGCGGTGCGCATGCGGATCGCAACGGAACTTGATGTTTCACGTGAAACCATGGCGGCGCTCGACACGTATGCCGCTCGGCTTCTGCACTGGACGCAAGCGATCAACCTCGTGTCCAAGCATGATCGGGATCGGCTTTGGAGTCGGCATATCGCTGATAGCTTGGGCCTAGCGCCGTGGCTTCCGTCGTCTGGCGTCTGGATGGATGTCGGATCCGGCGGTGGATTACCAGTTTTGCCGCTGGCGATTGTTTCACGTGAAACAAGGCCAGATTTGGAATTCGTGGCCGTTGAGAGCGATCAGCGTAAGGCGACGTTTTTGCGCGAAGCAGCGCACGCGGTAAATGTTTCGATGCGCGTGAGAAGTGAGAGGATCGAAACGATCGAGCCAGGAAGGGCTTCTGTACTTTCGATGCGCGCCTTCGACAATGTTGCGGGATGCGTAGCGAAAACCGCAGGCTTCCTGAGGTCCGGCGCGTCGCTGTACCTCTTAAAAGGAGATCGTGTGTTTGGCGAATTGACCGAAGCGGCGCTGAAGTGGCATATACGCTTTGTGATTGAGCCAAATAAGCTCACAAGAAATGGCAATGTATTGATAATTCGGGAAGCCAGTCGTGCAGAGAACAGCTGAGCGTGCTGCGGAGTACGCCCCGCGGCGCCGTGGCGGAGGCGGATGTAGGATTTTCGCGATCGCGAACCAAAAGGGTGGGGTTGGGAAGACGACAACGGCGATCAATCTCGGGACGACGCTCGCAGCGGTCGGGCGCCGCGTTTTGGTTGTCGACTTCGATCCGCAGGGCAACGCGAGCACGGGTCTAGGGATCGATCGAAGCCGTGGCGCATCGACATATGAGCTTTTGCATGGCGAAGTGGGGCTTGCCGCGGCGTCGGTGATGTCGCGGAACGTGCCGAATTTGTCGGTGATCCCATCGACGGTTGAGCTGGCCGGGGCTGATGCGGATTTGATGGACGAGCAGGATGGACGTCATCGGCTCAAGAAGGCGCTGCGCGATCCGAATGGTGTTGGGCCGCGTGATTACGACTACATTTTGATCGACTGCCCGCCGTCGTTGAATATTCTCACGGTGAATGCGCTGACGGCGGCGGATGGGGTGATCGTGCCGCTTCAATGCGAATTCTTTGCGCTAGAGGGATTGAGTCAGCTCGTGCGGACGATCGATCGGATTCGGCGCGGTCTTAATGAGTATATCGGCATCCAAGGCGTCATTCTCACGATGTATGACAAGAAGCATCGCTCTTGCGAGGAAGTCGCGATGGAGGCGCGGGATTTCCTCGGTGATCTGGTGTTCCGAACGATCGTGCCGCGGAATGTGAAGATCGCTGAGGCGCCGTCGCATGGGAAGCCAGTGACGCTTTATGACCCTGAAAGCCCCGGCAGCGCGGCTTATATTGAATTGGTCAACGAATTCCTTGAGCGGGAGCATGAGTTTGTTTAATCGCGAACCATCGAGCATGTAGAACAGAAGAAGAACACAGGCGAGCATCATGACACAGAGCACGCGGAGAGCATTGGGGCGCGGGCTTGCGTCGCTCCTGGATGGGCCTGGGGCTCCCGAAGATGACGTGGAGACGGGACCGGCGAAATCCGAAAACCGCGTTGGGCTTGGGACGGAGCACCGCGGTTCAGAGCGCGCAGAGACGGAACGGACCCCGGCGAGCCGGCGTGCGGCGGAGACGGATGTCGCGCAGCTCGCCGCGGAAAAGATCCCGATCGATATGGTTATCTCAAGCGCGGAGCAGCCTCGGAAGTACTTCGATGACGCGCTGTTGAACGATCTGGCGGATTCGATCCGCGAGAAAGGCGTGATCCAACCGATTCTCGTGAGACCTCTGCCGGGGCGAGAGGGCCGCTATGAGATCGTTGCAGGCGAAAGGCGGTGGCGCGCGGCGCAACGCGCGAAACTGCATGAAATCCCGGCGGTCATACGCGATATGGATGACGCTGGCGCGTTAGAGATCGGCCTGATCGAGAATGTTCAGCGGTCGGACTTGAATGCGATGGAGGAGGCGTACGGATATCGGGCGCTAATGGACCGGTTTGATTACACGCAAGAGACGCTTGCGAAGAACATCGGCAAGAGCCGTTCGCACATCGCGAATATAATGCGCCTGGTGAACCTTCCGCGCAAGGTGCAGGATTTGGTGCGAAGCGGCGACCTTTCCGCGGGGCATGGGCGCGCGCTTTTAGGGGCGGAGGATCCGGACGCGCTTGCGCAGAAGATTGTGCGGGGCGGGCTTTCCGTTCGGCAGGCGGAGAGGATGTCAAAGGGAGAGAGCGGCGAGCCGCGGCCGAAGAGTAGCGGGCGGCAAGGCGCGGATGCTGATACGCGAGCTCTTGAAGGTATCTTGAGCGTGGCGTTGCGGCTGCCGGTGACGATCAAGCATTTAGGCGAGCATGGTGGCGAAGTGCGGATCGGGTATCGAACACTCGATGATCTCGAAGAGCTGGCGACCTTGCTTCAAGGACAAGCCGACGCTGGACTGGCCGGCGATCGGTGAACCGATTGTCGGGTGCGGTGGATGAGAGGCATCGACATCGCCCTAAGTGAAGATTCGGGCCAGCCGTAGCAGAAGGCGCTCAAGCCGCTGGGCTGTGAGCGCTGCGCC
>JBCBCG010000042.1:0-23779 GCA_038530925.1 Pseudomonadota bacterium | reverse complement strand
CGGCGCGCCAGCGCCGCGGTGATCTCCCAATCGGGCTTCGCCTCGCCCGGCGGCGCCACCGCAGGTCGGCCAAGCTGCACTTGGCGGTTGGTGTTGGTGACGGTGCCGGTCTTCTCGGGCCAGGCGGCCGCCGGCAGGATCACATCGGCGAACATCGCGGTCTCGGTTAGGAAAATATCCTGAACCAACAGATGCTCGAGTTACGCGAGCGCCGCGCGCGCATGGGCGACGTCCGGATCCGACATCGCAGGGTTTTCGCCGAGCACATACATGCCCTTGATCGCGCCGGCGTCCATCGCGCGGATGATCTCGACCACGGTCAGCCCAGGCTCAGGATCGATGGCGACGCCCCAAAGATCCTGAAAGCGCAGCCGCGTCGTCTCCGCCGCGACGGGCTGATAATCGGTCAGCACCATGGGAATAAGCCCGGCGTCCGAGGCGCCTTGCACATTGTTCTGGCCGCGCAGCGGATGAAGGCCCGCGCCTGGTTTGCCGACATTGCCGGTGAGCAGCGCCAGCGCGATCAGACAGCGCGAATTATCCGTGCCATGGACATGCTGGCTGACGCCCATGCCCCAAAAGATCATGCCCGCCTCAGCGCGCGCGAAGACGCGCGCGACCTCACGCAGCGTCGCCGCATCGATCCCGCATAGGGGCGCCATCGCCTCGGGCGAGAAGCCTTTGAGATGCGCGGCGTAGGCCTCGAACCCTTCGGTGAAGCGCTCGATATAGGCGGCGTCATGCAGCCCTTCGTCAACGATCACATGGGCGATCGCGTTCAGAAGCGCGACATCCGCGCCAGGGCGGAATTGGAGCATATGGCTCGCATGGCGTTTGAGGCCCTGGCCGCGCGGATCCATGACGATGAGCTTGCCGCCGCGGGCGGCGAATTGCTTGAAATACGTCGCGGCGACCGGATGGTTCTCGGTTGGGTTGGCGCCGATCACGATGGCGACGTCGGCGTTCTCAATCTCGTTGAACGTCGCCGTCACGGCGCCCGAGCCGACATTCTCCATCAGTGCGGCGACGGAGGAGGCGTGGCAGAGCCGTGTGCAATGATCGACATTGTTATGGCCGAACGCTTGGCGGATCAGCTTTTGGAAGAGATACGCCTCTTCATTCGAGCCTTTGGCCGACCCGAAGCCGGCCACCGCCTGGCCGCCATGGCTTTGGCGCAACCGGTCGAGCCCGCCAGCGGCGGCGTCCAGCGCCTCGTCCCAGGTTGCGGGCCGAAAATGAGTGTACGGGTTCGCAGGATCGACGTTCAGCCCTTTGGCGGGCGCGTCCGCGCGGCGGATCAGCGGTTGGCGCAAGCGATGGGCGTGATCGATATAGTCGAAGCCGAAGCGGCCCTTGACGCAGAGCCGGTTCTCATTCGCCGGGCCGTCGGCGCCCTCTACCGCGGCGATGCGGCCATCCTTCACTTTAAATTCGAGCTGGCAGCCGACGCCGCAATAGGGGCAGACGCTGCGCACGCTCTCGTCATGGGCGGCGCTGTCGCGGGCCGGGGCGAGCGAGGCGGGCATCAGCGCGCCGGTCGGGCAGGCGGCGACGCATTCGCCGCAAGCGACGCAGCTGCTCTCGCCCATGGGGTCGCCCTGATCAAACACGATCCGCGCCTCCGCGCCGCGGCCGGCCATGCCGATCACGTCGTTCACCTGCACTTCGCGGCAGGCGCGGACGCAGAGGTTGCAATGGATGCAGGCGTCGAGATTGACCGCCATCGCCGGATGGCTGGCGTCCTCAAGCGGCGCTGCGGCGGAGAAATTCAGCTCGGCGTGCGACGAGGGCGCCGCAGCGGGATACGGGCTTTCGGCGGCCGCTCCGGCGCGCGCGGCCATCTCCCAAATCGAGGCGCTCTTGTCCGGCGCGGCCGCGCCCTTTGGCTGATCGGCGAGCAGCAGCTCCAACACGCCTTTGCGCGCGCGCTGCGCCCGATCGGAGGCGCTGCGCACCACCATTCCCGGCGTCGGAGTGCGGATGCAGGAGGCCGCGAGCACCCGTTCGCCCTCGATCTCAACCATGCAGGCGCGGCAATTTCCATCGGGCCGATAGCCCGGTCCATCGCGATGGCAAAGATGCGGCAGCGTCGTCCCAAGCCGCTTCGCCGCCTCCCAAAGCGTTTCGCCCGGCGCGGCTTCGACCGCGGCGCCGTCGAGCGTGAACCGAACCGGCGGCGTCTCCGGCGCGCTCTGAGGCGCGCGCGCGTCTGGGAATTGATCGTCGGCGGCCATCGAGGCTCTCCCTGCGAGTTCATTTCGTCGGCGCTCTGCGGCGCCGCTGTGATCCGCGGGTCTGGTCGCGGGGTATTCGGGTTGTCGCACCCAAGCGCGGGCTTGTCAGCCGCCGCTGAGAGGCCTTGATGCGGCCGAGGCTTTCCGTCGCGGATGGGCCGCGCAAACGGGTAAGGCGCTGAATTGGGAAGGCGCGGGATGCGTCGAGGAGAGAGCGACGATGCGAAAGCGGCGGCGGCGCTCGGCGCGGCGCTCAGCCGTCATCCCTGGCGGCTCGCCGTCGCCGCGGCGGCGCTCGCGCTGATCCTCCTCTCGCTTTCGATGTTGAATGGAACGGCGCGCGGGCTGGAGCGGCGCGATCTGATCCTCGCGGACGGATCGCCAGTGACGATCCACCGCCTCGCAGCGCAGAGCGCGCCGCGGCCGGTGATCGTGATCGCCCATGGCTTCGCCGGCTCGCGCCAGCTGATGGCGCCCTTTGCGCTGAGCCTGGCGCGAAGCGGCTTCATCGCGCTTTCTTTTGATTTCCTCGGCCATGGCCGACACCGCGCGCCGATGACCGGAGACATCACCAAGGAGACCGGCGCCACAGCGGCGCTGGTGGCGCAGCTGCGCTCCGTCGCGGCCTTCGCGCGGACGCTGCCGGGCGCGGATGGGCGCATCGCCTTTCTCGGCCACTCAATGGCTTCCGACATCATCATCCGCGCCGCGATCGAAGAAAACGACGTTGCGGCGCGCAGCGTCGAGGCGACGCTCGCCGTCTCCATGTTCTCCTCCGCGGTCACGGCGGAGCAGCCGCGGAATTTGCTGATCATCGTCGGCGGGCTGGAGCGGTTCCTGACCGAGCAGGCGCTGATCGCCGCGGCGCTGAAGCCCGAGGTCGACGAGGCGGCCGAAGGCGTCACCTATGGCGCGTTCGAGGCTGGATCGGCCCGGCGCGCGGCGGTCTCGCGCGGCGTTGATCACGTCGGCGTGCTCTACAGCCGCGACAGCCTCGCCGAAGCCGTCGCCTGGGCCCGCGCCGCCTTCGAGCCGGGCGTCGATCACGCCGCGGCGCTGCCCGCGGCCCGAGGGGCGCCGCTGGCGGTGCAAGGGCCGTGGATCATCGGGTTGCTGGCTGGTCTCATCGCGCTCGCCTGGCCGCTCGCCGCGCTGTTGCCGCGCGCGCCGGCGCCTGCGACCGCGCCGCCCCTCGGGCGCGGCGCGCGACTCGGTCTGATCCTCGCGCCCGCACTGGCGACGCCGCTCTTGCTCCGGCCGGTTCCGATCGACTTTCTGCCGGTTCTGGTCGCCGATTATCTCGCGGTCCACTTCGCGCTTTACGGCGCGCTCAGCCTCGCGGTGCTGGCGTGGCTCGGCCGCGCGCGCTTCCGGCTCCCGAGCGCGCCCGCGCTGATCGTCGCGACGCTCGCCATCACGCTTTACGGGATCGGCGCGCTCGGCGCGGCGGTGGACGGGTTCGTGACCTCTTACTGGCCGCATCCAGGGCGCCTCAGCCTGATCGCGGCGCTC
This sequence comes from Pseudomonadota bacterium, assembly GCA_038530925.1. GTDB lineage: Bacteria > Pseudomonadota > Alphaproteobacteria > Rhodobacterales > Rhodobacteraceae > JALEGB01. Next base: position 20,033 of record JBCBCG010000042.1, on the reverse strand, counting down.
GCGCTCGGCGCTGGGCTTTACGCGGTGGTCGAAGCGTGGGCGAGCTTTGATGCGCCGCTTTGGGCGCGGATCGGGCATAAGCTCGCCTTCCTCGGCTCGCTCGCTCTGGCCACAGCGCTGAACCTCGAGGATCTGTTCTTCCTAATCATCATCTTCCCAGTGCTCCCGCTGTTCTTTCTCGTGTTCGGGCTTTTCGCCCGCTGGGCCGAACGCGCCACCGGCCATCCCGGCCCGAGCGGCCTCGCCAACGGTTTGGTGTTCGCCTGGGCGCTCGGCTGCGTCTTTCCCATCGTCGCGGGCTGAAGCGAAGGAAAGCCGCGGGCCATGCGCTGATGGACAGCGCCGGCGCCACCAGCGTAGGTCCATACGCATCGGTACGCCGCATCATAATCAAAACGGCGCCGCGCGAGCGCCGGTCGGGAGGACGCCATGAGCTACGCCAATCACGCGGGCAAACCCATCGACATCGCCGTCTTCGGCGCCTCGGGCTTCACTGGGCGGCTGGTGGCCGAATATCTAGCCGAGCGCCATCCGCCCGACGGCGCGATCACATGGGCGATGGTCGGCCGCAGCGCCGACAAACTCGCCGCGGTGCGCGATGAAATCGGCGCGCCGGCGGAGACGCCGCTTCTCATCGCCGACGCCGCAGATCCCGCCTCTCTCAAAGCCGTCGCGGCGCAAGCGAAAGTCGTGCTGACGACCGTAGGCCCCTATCAGCTCTATGGCGAGCCGCTGGTGAAGATCTGCGCCGAGACCGGAACCGATTACGTTGATCTCTGCGGCGAGCCGGCCTGGATGCGTCAGATGATCGACGCCTATGAGGGCGCCGCCAAAGCCTCGGGCGCGCGGATCGTGTTCTCCTGCGGGTTCGACAGCATTCCGTTCGATCTCGGCGTCTTCTATTTGCAAGAGCAGGCCAAAGCGCGCCTTGGCGCGCCGCTGGGAACGATCGACTGCCGAGTGCGGCAGATGAAAGGCGGCTTCTCCGGCGGCACGGCGGCCAGCCTCGGCGCCACTATGGCGGCTGCGGCGAAAGATCCCTCGATCCTGGCGCTGCTGAAATCGCCCTTCGCGCTCGCGCCGGGCTTTGAGGGGCCGAAGCAAGATCCGGGCGCCAAGCCGCGCTATGACGAGGCGCTGGGGAGCTGGCTGACATCTTTCATCATGGCGCCGATCAACACCAAGAACGTGCACCGCTCGAATTTTCTGGCCGGCCATCCCTATGGCGCCGACTTCCAGTACTCCGAGATGATGATGACGGGCCCAGGCGCGGAGGGCGAGGCGGCGGCCGCGCATGTCGCCGCCAGCAATCCGCTCGCCGCCAAGGATGCGCCGAAGCCGGGCGAAGGCCCGTCGAAAGAGGAGCGGGAGAGCGGCCTCTACGACATCTTGTTCCTTGGCTCCGGCGCGGCGGGCTCGCTGACGGCCTGCGTCAAAGGCGACAAGGACCCTGGCTACGGCTCGACCTCGAAGATGATCTCGGAGGCCGCGCTCTGCCTGGTTGATGCGCCGCTCGCGACCAGCGGCGGGATTTGGACGCCGGCGCCGGCCCTCGGCGCGGCGCTGATCGAGCGGCTGGAGGCGAACGCCGGCTTGAGCTTTACGCTGGAATAGCCGCAGCGCCCTCGAACGATCCGCGCCGAGGGGCGCCCATCACGGCGCTGACCCAGGCGCCTCAGCCGCCTGGCAGGCCCACGCCGCCCCCGCGCCGCTGGATCGCGCTGCTGCCGCCGAAGCGGCCGATATTCTGGAACGCCTGCTGGAGGATCGTGAGCTTCCGCCCGCTCGTCGGCGTGGTGCGCGTCACGAGATCGATGACGCGCCCATCCTCCATGCCGTAATCGCCAACATCCGCGACCCGCCCGTCCGCATCGAACACGACCAAGACGACGCGCTGCTCGGTCACTTCCGGCTCGAAGAACGCCAGCGTCTCGGATTTGATCGAGATGTAGAGCCACTCCTGATCATCGAACGCGCCAAGGGTCGACGGGCGGCCGAGCTTGTTCTGCACGCTGGCGCGCGTGTCGACGCCCACTTGCAAGCTGTCGAGCTCGCTGGAGCGCGGCGTGTAGCCATGGGTGTTCTTGATCGGCGAGCAGGCGGCCGCCAGCGTCAGCGCCGCCAAAAGGAGCAAAGGCGAAGCGGCGCGGCGCAGCCGGCGCGCGGCGAAGGGGAAGTGAAGGCGGCGCATGGCGGCTCCTGACTGTCGTCTCTCGTTTTCGTCGCGGTCTCCGCGCGTCTAAAGCGCCGCGGCGGCGACCTGCGCGGCGCGGCGGCCCGTGGCGCAAGCGCTCAAGCGTCGCCGCGCGATCTCTGGTTTCGCTACGCGCCGGTTCGGATAAATTCAAGACGCGCGGACGCCTCATGCGCGCCGCCGCTTCAGCATCGGGAGATCGCATCGATGGGCGACGCAGGAGAGCTGACGCCGCTGTTTTCACGACCAGTGCGGCAGGGAGAGCTCGCGGCGGCGCGGAGCGGCCTGGCGCTGGAGGGTGAGGCCGACGCGCAGGAGCGCGCCGCGATCGCGGCGCTGCACGCGCTGGTGGAGCTTTCGGATCTGTCCTTCCACGCTCGGCTCGAACCCTATCTTCAGGATGGCTGGCGGCTGACCGGACGGCTCAGCGCGCGCGCCGTCCAGCGCTGCGTCGTCACGCTCGAGGCGGTGTCGGCGGAGATCGAAGAACCCTTCGAACGCCTTTGGCGCCCTGAGGCTGCGCTCGGCGATGGCGGCGCGCGCAGCGCGGACGCCGCAGCCGGCGCGCTCGCGGCGATCGAGGCCGAAGCGGGCGCGACGCCGGACGGAGCCTTGCGCCTCAATGCGGACGGCCTCGACGACGCCCCGGAGATCGAGCCGACGCCGGATCCGATCGATCCCGCGGCGGTCGCGCTCGAAACCTTCACCCTCGCGCTCGATCCTTACCCAAGGGCGAGCGGCGCCGCCTTCGAAAGCCTCGCCCATGGCCCGCCCGGTTCGGCGCCGCTGACGGATGAGGCGGCGCGCCCCTTTAGCGCGCTGGAGACGCTGAAGGCGCAGCTGGACGCCGCCGACGAAAATGAGGCGGCGCCGGCCGGGGAGCCGCGCGCTCCCGAACGCCGCGACAATTGAGCGGCTGCGCCATCGCGTAAGCGGCTGCGCCGTCGCAGCCGTCGACGGCCTTCGATCGCGCGAACGGACGAAAACAGGCGCGCTGCGCGCAAATGCGGCGAAACCGCTTGCATTTCGCAGCGCGGCGCCCCTTTTAGCGAACTTTCTTTGCAACGCCGCATGATGCGGAAGCTTCGGCGCAGGCCATCGCCGCCTCGCCATACGGAGGAGTGTTCGGGATGGCGGTCCCAGCCAAGAAAGTCACGCGGTCGCGCCGGAACATGCGCCGCGCCCATGACGCGCTGAAGGCCGCGTCCTTTGTCGAATGCGAGAATTGCGGCGAGTTGAAGCGCCCGCATCATGTCTGCGCCGCATGCGGCTATTACTCTGGCCGTGAAGTGACTCCGGTCGCGCAGGACGACGATTACGACGACGAATCCTAGAACCACGGAGGCGCGTGGCGATTGGTAGCGAGGCGCCATCGGCGCGCGCCGCGATCGTCTTGTCCCTCCGCAGACGCCGCGCCGCTGGGCGGCTCGTGGCGAGAGACGTCCCGCAACCGGGCCGCCGCTGTTTAGCAATCCTCTGTTTTTCCACAGAGAGTGCAGAGGATCATTGCCAACCCGGCCGATCGGGCCCAATGTCGATGCGCGCGGAGCGTCGCCGCGCGCCCGCTCTGAGAGGCGCGCGCGCGAGAGGAACGCCGCAGACGCGCGCCCTTGCGGCCGGCCCTGCGCCGGCCAGAACGACGCCGATAGAAACGTTTCTCACCGACCGGCCTTCGCGAGGCGACGTCCGCCGCCCGTCTCGTCCCTGGTCGGCCGCTCAGCTCAAGGCCAGAGGATGACGGTCACGCGGTCCGCGATTCTCAGCGTCGGCGCCTATTTGCCCGAACGCGTCATGACGAACGCCGAGCTCTCCGAGCTTGTCGACACCAGCGATGAATGGATCGTCGCGCGCACGGGCATTCGCGAACGCCGGATCGCCGGCGAAACGGAGCTGACCTCCGACCTCGCCGTGAAAGCCGCTGAGAGCGCGCTGTCTCGCGCGCAGCTGTCCGCCGCGGATCTCGACGCGATCATCGTGGCGACGTCGACGCCGGACCAAACCTTTCCTGCGACGGCGACGCGCGTGCAGGCGCAGCTCGGCGCGTTCGGCGCCTACGCCTTCGATCAACAGGCGGTCTGCTCAGGCTTCGTCTTCGGCGTCGCCACGGCCGACGCGCTCATCGCCAGCGGGCGCGCGCGCACGATTCTGGTGATCGGCGCTGAGACATTTTCGCGACTCTTGGACTGGAAAGACCGCGGCACCTGCGTCCTTTTCGGCGATGGCGCGGGCGCGATTGTGATGCAGGCGGTCGCCGGAGACGGGTCGTCGGCCGATCGCGGCGTGCTTGCGGTGGATCTGAACACCGACGGTCGTTTGATCGACTTGCTCTATGTGGATGGCGGGCCCGGCTCCACCGGACTTGTGGGTAAGTTGCGGATGGAGGGACGCGAAGTGTTCCGCCACGCCGTCACCAACCTCGCCGCGACCGCCACCGCGGTGATGGCTCGCGCAGAGGTTGCAGCCAGCGACGTCGACTGGATTATTCCGCATCAAGCGAATGTTAGGATTCTAGACGGTACGGCCAAGAAACTCGGCGTTCCGAAGGAGCGCGTGGTCGTGACGCTCGACCGACATGGCAACACATCCGCCGCCTCCATTCCACTCGCGTTATGCGACGCTGTGGACGATGGGAGGATAAAACCGGGTCATCTACTTTTGATGGAGGCCATGGGCGGAGGCATGACGTGGGGCGCGGCGCTCGCGCGGTGGTGAGAGTCAAGTTGCGGCGCAGTAAGCAACTGAATTTTCTTTCCTTGACAGCCCAAATTAACCTCGCCAGGTTTTGCGCAGGGTTTGGCGGGAGGTGTGGCGTCGCTCGCGTGCGGCGCGACTTTTATGGGAGCGCGGGTTCAAGTCATGGTTGAAAAGACAGTTACGAGAGCGGATCTGGCGGAAGCTGTTTATCGGCTGAACATCGAAAATCGCGACGTCGATCCGCCTGAGCCGATTTCCCGCGAAGAGAGCGCGGCGCTGGTCGAAGCGGTGCTCGACGAAATCGCCGATGCGTTGGTCGAAGGGGAGACGGTTAAGCTCTCCTCCTTCGGCGCGTTCTCGGTGCGGGAGAAAGGCGCCCGCGTCGGCCGCAATCCGAAGACTGGCGTCGAAGCGCCGATCTCACCGCGGCGCGTGCCCTCCTTCCGGGCGAGCCAAGTGCTCAAAGCGCTGATCAATGGCGAAGCTGAGGAGGCTGAAGCGCCGACGAAGAAGCGCGCGGCAGCCGAAGCGATCGGCGCGCCGAATAAATCGCGGCGCGCCGCGGCGCGCTGAAGCCATAGGCGAACGGCGAAGCGTCGCGGCCCGATCGCCAGCGACGCCAGCCGCAGCGACCGGGGCGCCGAAGGCCGCGCCGGGCCGATCGAGCGGAGGCGGGCGCCCCGGCGCGCCAGCCTTTCGCAGCCCCTTCGATAGTGTTTGCCCCTCTTGCGACCGGCGGCTATTCAAGCGGCGTGGAGGAACGGGCCGTAGCGCAGTTTGGTAGCGCGCATGCATGGGGCGCATGAGGTCGTGGGTTCGAATCCCGCCGGCCCGACCATTTCGCGACTATCGCCGGCATGCGCGGTGTACGCGCCCGCATAGCCTTTCGCACGGCTGGTCTGTCGAAGATCGCACCGTCGTGGCGACGGTGGGCGCGCGAAGGCGGAGACGGGTGAATGACGGCGATGAGCGACGCTCCCTCCGCTGCGGCGGCGCCGCGCGCCTCCGTCGCGGCAGCTTCCGGCGTACTGCCCGCTCAGGAGATCAGGCGCCTGATCGCGGAAGGCCGAATCGCCGCCGCGTCTCCGACAAGTCTTTCAGGCGCGCGCACCGATGTGACGGATGCGCCTGTGCGCGACGACCAGGTCCAGCCTGCGAGCCTCGATCTGCGGCTGGGCTCAGTCGCCTATCGCGTGCGCGCGAGCTTTCTCGCCGGCCACAGCGCGACCGTGGCGCAGCGGCTCGATGATTTCGCGATGCATGAGATCGACCTGCGCGGCGGCGCGGCGCTTGAGACCGGGTGCGTCTATGTCGCGCCGTTGCAGGAGCGCGTGCGCCTGCCCAAAGACGTCTCTGGCGTCGCCAATGCGAAGAGTTCGACCGGGCGCCTCGATCTCTTCACGCGCCTCATCACCGATCACGGCGCGGAGTTCGACCGCGTGGCGCCGGGCTATGAAGGCCCGCTTTATGCGGAGATCTCGCCGCGCACCTTCAGCGTGCTCGCCCGCGCCGGCGATCGGCTCAACCAGATCCGCCTGCGGCGCGGCAGCCCCGCTTTCGCCGCCGACCAGATCGAAGCGCTGCAAAGCGAGCATCAGCTGATTTCCGGCGCGCAGCCAGCTTCGGGCGGCGGGCTCCGCTTCAGCGTCGATCTTGAACCCGGAGACGGACGGCCGGTCGGTTATCGCGCGCGGCGCAACTCGGCGCTGATCGACCTGGCGAAACTCGACCATTACGATCCGTCTGATTTCTGGGACCCGCTGACGCCGAGGCGGTTCGGCGCCGGCGGCGCGCTGGGCGTGATCCTCTATCCGGGCGCGTTCTATATCCTGGTCAGCCGCGAGAGGGTGCGCGTGCCGCCGGATCTGGCGGCGGAGATGACGCCCTATCTCGCGGTGGTGGGCGAGTTTCGCGTGCATTACGCGGGCTTCTTCGATCCCGGCTTCGGCTGCGAGGAGACCGGCGGCGCCGGCGCGCGCGGCGTGCTGGAGGTGCGCTGCCATGAGGCGCCCTTCGCGCTGGAGCACGGCCAGACGGTCGGCCGTCTTGTTTACGAGCCGATGCTGGCGCGGCCCGACATCCTCTATGGTGAGGGCATCGGCTCGAATTACCAGGCCCAAGGCCTGCGCCTCTCCAAACATTTCAAACAAGGCTAGGCGCCGCGAGGGTCCGCGGAGCCGGCGCGGCGATCCGCGCCGCCCGGCCGGTCCGGTGCGCGCCGCGCCGACCGCGGCGGCGGCGTCTCATGGCGCGCTCGCCGCCGCGTGAACGGACGCTCTGAGCGCCTCACGCGCGGAGGATTTTTAAGGCCGGAGATCCCGCATCGCCGAGATCTCGCATCCGGCTCCGATAACACCGGCGTCAAGGCCGGTTTTTCCGAAAAGATCGTTTCCCAGATTTGCGCTGCGGCCGGGAAAGCAGCTGCTTTTCAAGTCGCTACGAAGGGAGAGCATGCCGCTTTCCCAGTCATGACTACATCGTAAAGGAATTGTGATGAAAAAACTCGCTGGAGCGGTTTGCGCCGCGGCTTTGCTGGCGGCTCCGACGCTGTCATTCGCCGCCGATGAGGATTTCAACGGCGTCGATGACAAAGTCGAGAAAATGATGGTCGAAATGACCATGAAAATGATCGAGGAAGAGGGCGTGCCGATCACGTCGTTGACGCTGCCAGGCTTCATCGTCAACTACGCCGACATCAACAATGACGGTGTGTTGAACGAGCTTGAGCAACGCCGCGCGCAAAGACGGCTCAAGCAGATCATGAGCCGCTAAGCGATTGACCTAACGCGCACGCGAGGCGCGGCGAGCAGCCGTTGCGACGCGTCGCCTGAAAACCGGAACGCGGCGTCGCCCGAGCGGCGGCTCGCGTCTCGGGGCGCGCCTCCAACATCGTTGGGGGCGCCGCTTTCGCCACGACCATCGTGATCGCGCCGCCGCCGTGAACAGTCTCGCGTCGCAGAGGCTCAGTCGAGCGCCTGCAACGCTTCGAGATCACCAAGTTCGAACAAGACCAGGCGCAGCGACCGGCGCATCCGGAGCGCGTCGCGGGCGGGCGGCGCGGCGGCGAGCGCCGCTTCATACGCCGCACGCGCCTCGGGCAGCGCGCCGCGGCGATGGCGCCAGCGCGCCAAACGCTCCCAATCCAGAGCGGCGAAGCGCTCCGCCTCCCCATGCGCCAACAGCGCCGCCTCCGCCGCCTCGTAGGCCAGAACATCCGCGTAAGCAGCTGCGATGGCGCGCATCGCGCCGCTGCGCTCAGCCTGCGGCGCGCCCACGAACCCACGCTGCGCCGCCTCAAGAAGCGACAGAACGCGCGGATCATGGCCCTCGCAACGCCCGGTGAGGATCCAGCCGCGCGCATGGTCGAGCGCGGCGCGCCCGGTTCGCGGCGCGTCCGCTCCGAGCGCGCGTTCCGCGGCGCGATAGGCGCGGCGCTGAAACGGCAGCGCGGCGAGCGCCGCTTTCGGCCCTTGCGCCGCCGCGACGACGCCGCCGAGATGATGATAAAGTTCGATCAGGCGTGGATCGATAGGGCCGGCGCTCGCTTGGGCCGCCTCCGCGCAAGCCCGCGCCGCGGCCGCGCGCTCATCCAAGGCGTCGATCGCCGCGATGGCGGCGCAGGGCTCAGGCCAGAGGTCCGGCTGCGAGAGCGCGGACACCGGCGCCGCCGCGATCATCGCCGCTGCGACAGCGGCCGCCGCGCGCGAGGCTCTCCGCAGCCGCGTCACACCAAGAGGTCGGGCTGGCGCGCCGCTTCGGCGCCCTCGCCCTCCTCGGCTTCGAGCCCGTCCTCATCCTCGTCCTCCTCCGAGCCGCCGAGCTTCGGCGCGAAGCCTTTCGGCGGCGCCGCGTCAAGAAGGCCAGCCTGGCGCAGCTCTTCCAGCCGCGGCAGATCTTTCAGTGTCTCGAGACCGAAATGCTCCAGGAAGTGATCGGTGGTCACAAAGGTGACGGGCCGGCCTGGCGTTTGCCGGCGCCGCCCGAGCTTGATCCATTCCAGCTCCATCAAGAGATCGAGCGTGCCTTTAGAGACGCCGACCTGGCGGATCTCTTCGATCTCAGCTCGCGTCACCGGCTGGTGATAGGCGACGATCGCCAAGGTCTCGATCGCCGCGCGGGAGAGCTTGCGCTGCTCGACCGCCTCGCCGGTGAGCAGATGGGCGAGATCCGGCGCGGTGCGGAACGCCCATTTGCCGGCGACGCGAGCGAGGCGGACGCCGCGGCCTTCGTACATTTGCTCAAGCCGCCGCACCGCCACCGCGGCGTCGCAGCCGATCGGCATGCGGCTGGCGAGTTCGGCGGTGGAGAGCGGCCGGTCGGACGCGAAGAGCATGCCTTCGACCATGCGCATCTGTTCCTCGAGGGACGCGCGATCGCTTGGCTCGCCCTCCGCCGGCTCGCCGACCGCCGCCGGATCAAGATCCGGTTGCTCGCCCGCCGCGTCATCGTCAGGCGTTTGATCCAACGACGCTTCGGGCGTCACGCCAAGCGTGAGCGGCCGCTCCTCATCCTCGACGGCGCCGAGCGCCGGCAAGCTGAACACCGCTTCATCCAGCGGCTCCGGCGCCGCAGGATCCGCGCCGTCGGCGGGCGGCGTGGGCTCCGCCGCATCGCCGAGGCGAATGCGCTCCAACGGCGCCTCTGGGAGAGGCGCGGCTGCGATTGACGCGGCGCTTGCAGGATCGGCGCGCCCATCTGCGCTCTCCGCCTCATCCGCCTCGTCGCGGCGCGGCGCGCGCGGGTTTACGAAGGGAAATCGGATCACGCGGCGTCTCCTCTCGTTTGCGCTTCGTCGCGAAGACGCTCGCGCCGCTCCTCCGCCGACGCCTCATCCGCCGACGCCTCATCCTCCGACGCCTCATCCTCCGACGCCTCCTCGCGCGGCGACGCTGACGCGTCCGCCCGCTCGTCGGTTGGCGCTGGCTCGGGACGGCTCAGCGCCGCGGCGAGCGCGCTTTCGGAAAGCGGCGCCGCGCCGTCGCGCGGCGCGATGTAGAGCGGCGCGAAGGCTTCCTCTTGCTTCAGCACCACTTGGCCATGCTTGGCCAGCTCCAACGCCGCGGCGAAGGTGCTGGCGATGGCGGAGCGGGCGTATTCCTCATCGAGCCATTCGGACGGCAGATAGCTCTCCAGCGTCTCCCAATCCGGCGCGTTCGCAAGCGCGCGGCGCAACCGCAGCAACGCCTCATCGATGGCGACGACGCTGCGCCGCTCATAATGCAGCGGCTGAAAGCTTTTCTTTGTGCTCTGGCGCACATAGGCGCGGAACAGCTCGACCTGGCTGGCCGTCCATTCGACCCGCGTGGAGATCCGCCGCTTCTCGGGCTCGCCGCGGGCGAAGAAATCCCGGCCAAGCTGGGCGCGCGCGAACAGCGCCTCGGCGACGTCGCGCATCGCCTGCAGCCGCTCGAGTTGGAAGGCGAGATGCGCCGCCATCTCCTCGCCGGTCGGCTCCTCATCCTCGGGCGGCTTCGGCAGCAGGAGCCGCGATTTCAGATAGGCGAGCCAGGCCGCCATCACCAGATAATCGGCCGCCAGCTCCAAGCGGAGCCGCTTCGCCTCCGCGATGAAGGAGAGGTATTGCTCCGCCAGCGCCAGGATCGAGATCTCGCGCAGATCCACCTTTTGCCGGCGCGCTAGGTCCAGCAGCATGTCGAGCGGCCCTTCATAAGAGCCAAGCGCCAAGATCAGCGGATTCGCCTCGGCGAGGCTGGCGCTTTCGAACAGCGTCTCAGCCTCGGGCCCGTCCGGCGCCTCCGCCTCGAACGGCGCCGGCGCGGCGCGCTCCGCGGCGCTCATGACGCCGCTCCAGCGCGGCGTCGCGGCGACGCGCGCCATTCGAGGCGGGCTCTCATAGCTCGGCTCCAAGCCGGCCGGGCTCGTCGCGGGTCCAGCCAACCAGCTCTCGCAGCCGTGCTTCGGCCGCCGCTTCGTCGAGCGCCTCGCCCGCGCCGCGTCCCGCCAGCGCGGCGGCGGAGCGGCGGCGGCCATCGGCGGAGAGCGGCGTCAGCCCAGGCTGCGCGGCTTTCATCTCGTCCATATCGCCGATGCAATGGAGCGCGAGATCGCAGCCCGCGGCGACGCTGTCGCGCAGCCGCCCATCGACCGGGCCGGAGATCGCGTTCATGCAGAGATCATCCGTCATCAACAGACCATCAAAGCCGATGCGCTTGCGGATGATTTGGTCGATGACCACTGGGCTGAGCGTCGCCGGCCGCTCAGGGTCGAGCGCGGCGTAGACCACATGCGCCGTCATGCCCAGCGTCTCGGCCTTCAAGGCGCCGAAGGCGGCGAAATCCGTGCTGTCCAGCGTCTCAAGCGGCTCTTCGACCTGCGGCAGATCATGATGGCTGTCGACGGCCGAGCGGCCATGGCCGGGCATGTGCTTGATCACCGGCAGCACGCCCGCGGCGCGCAGCCCGGCGGCGATGGCGGCGGCGCGCGGGCCGACGCGCTCGGGCGTCGCGCCAAGCGCGCGGTCGCCCATCACCTCATGCTTGCCCGGCAAGCGCAGATCCATCAGCGGCGCGCAATCGACGTCGACGCCGAGCGCCGCGAGTTCGCGGCCGGTCAGCGCGTAGCGCAGGCGCAGCGCCTCGAGCAGAGCGTCTTCGGAGATCAGGCCGGCGTCCGCCGCCGCGCACCACCAGCCCACCGGCGGCCAATCGCGCCAAATCGGCCCGCGCAACCGCGCGACGCGGCCGCCCTCTTGGTCGATCAGCACCGGCGCCGCCCAGCCCGCCGCCTCCCGCAGCGCGGCGGTGAGCGCGCGGATCTCGTCCGGATCGCCGATATTGCGCGCGAAGAGGATGAACCCCCAGGGCCGCGTCTCGCGGAAGAACGCGGCTTCATCGGCCGTCAGCGCGACGCCGGAGCACCCGAAGATCACCGCGGAGGCGCCGTCCGGCGGCGTGCTGTGCGCGTGGCTGATCTCGTTCATAAGCTCCGCTCTCCAGAGGCCGCCGCCTCTCGCGCGGCGCAAAATCTCTAGATGTAGTATACCGCCCTTACGCGAACGCGAAACATATTTGAGCGCGCTCTCCATCGCGGCGGATCATCGCCTCCAAATGGGGCGGATCGCAGTCAGGGCGAGGCGTGGTCAGGCCCTTCTCATCACGGGCGCGCCTCAAGCGAAGCCGAACACGCACTCTCAGCCGGAGGCTGGAAAGCAGTCGATCTCCCGCGCGCGCAGCTGCGCGCACAGCTGCGCCGCCTCCGTTCGACTTTCAAAGGCGCCGATTCGCAGCCGATAAAGGCGCGCGTCGCCCACATTCACCGGTTGCACATCGAGCTCAAACGGGCCGAGCAGCGCCGGGGCCTGGCGCCTGAGCTGCGCCCATTCCGTCTCGACCGCGAGAACGCTCTCCAAGGCGCCGAGCTGCACTTGGTAGATCGCCGGCGCCGCAGGACCGCCGCGCGCCGCGCTCGGCGGAGCCGGCGGTTCCGACCGAGCGCTCCGATCGGCGCTCTGATCGGCGGCGGCGCTTTCCGGCGCCGCTTGCGCCGCGGCGGAGGCTAAACGCTCCGCATCGGGCGGCGCCGCCTCCGAGGCCAGCTCGAATTCGGGAGCGGGCGCCGGGATCACGGGATCAAGCTCCGCGTCCACCGCGGCCGCCGATGCGGAGGGCGGACCGTCGCCAGCGCGGGGCGCGGCTTGGCTGTCTGCGACCGCCGCGTCAGGCTCGTAGAACACAGCGTTGGTCGGCGGCGGCTCAGCGCCGGCGCCGATGTTCGGCGGCGCCTCCGGCGCGCCCGAGCCTTGGTAATCGGCGGCGGCCCGCAACGGCTCGATCGGATCGTCGAGCAAGATCGTGCGCCGCCCGCGCGCCTGCGCCTCGGCCGCGGCGGCCATCGCCATTTGTTCAAACTCTTGGCGCGACACCGGCGAGCCCTGATCCGGCGCGATCGCCTCAAGCGGCGGCGGCGCCTCGGCGGAGGCGGTCATATCGCCCGCCGTCGGCCGCTCCGCGCCCGGCGCGCCGAACGCGTCGGCGACGGCTGTCGCGGCGGCGTTGGGCCCGGACGCCATCGGCCCGTAGACCTGAGCGTCGCCGCCCGGAATTCGCAGCCCATCCGCCGAATCCGGCGCGCGGCGCCACGGCGCTTCGGCGCTTAGCGCGGGGATATCCGCCGGATTGCGGGAGCCCAGATCGAACGCCCACATCATCACCACCGCGATCACGCCCACCGATCCCGCGGCCCATAACGCCGCGGACAGCAAGCCGCCGGCGCCTCCGCCATCGGAGGGCTCTTTCGTCGCATTCGCGCTCATGCGTCACCACAATGTCCCAGCCGCCGCTGCTTATGGCAGCCTAAGGCGCCGTTTTTGGGACCCTTTCGCCCGCTCTCGAAACGCGCCGGCGCCTTCCGCGCCAGCTCTCGCCGCAGCGCGCGCCGCGGCGCTCTCCTCCTGCGTGAGTGGAGCGCATCTCGCCGGTGGTCCGTCAACCTCTGCGCCGCGGGCTAGCGCATTTCCTCCATGGGTGTCACACCCAAGATGTTGAGGCCCGATGCGAGCACCACCCCAACCGCGCGGATCATCGCCAGGCGCGCCGCGGATCCTGCGGGATCGCCCTCCGCAACGAACCGCAAACCAGGATCATCGCGGCCTTCATGGTAATGGGCGTGGAAGCTCGAGGCGAGATCATAGAGCGCGAAGGCGATCCGATGCGGCTCGGCCGCGCTCGCGGCTTGCGCAACCTGCCGCGGCCACTCGGCGAGCTTCTTGATCAGCGCGAGCTGACTTGGATGCGCCAGAAGGCCGAGATCGGCGCGCCGCAACGCCTCATCGCTCACCGCCTCCCCGCCGAACGCCTTGGCGCCCTCGCGCAGCGCCGAGGCGATCCGAGCATGCGCGTATTGGACGTAGAAGACCGGATTGTCCTTCGATTGCTCCAGCGCTTTGGTGAAATCGAACTCAAGCGGCGCGTCGTTCTTGCGCGTCAACATCACGAAGCGCGTCACATCTGGGCCGACTTCGTCCAAAAGATCGCGCAGCGTGACGAACGTGCCGGCGCGCTTCGACATCTTGTATTCTTCGCCGTTCTTAAACAGCTTGACCAGCTGACAGAGCCGGATCTCGAGCGGCGTGCGACCAGCGGACAGCGCTGACACAGCCGCCTTCATGCGCTTCACATAGCCGCCATGGTCGGCGCCGAACACGTCGATCAGCAGATCATAGCCGCGGCTGACCTTGTCATAGTGATAAGCGATGTCCGGCGCGAAATAGGTCCAATCGCCATTCGACTTTTGGACCGGCCTGTCAGTGTCGTCGCCATGGGCGCTGGAGCGGAACAGGGTCTGCTCGCGCGGCTCCCAATCCTCCGGCAGCTTGCCCTTAGGCGGCTCAAGCACGCCCTCATAGATCAGATCTTTGCCGCGCAGATCCTCGATCGCCGCCTCGATGCGGCCCGTGCCGTAGAGCGACTTTTCGGAATAGTAGACATCCATCGTCACGCCGAGCGCGGCGAGATCCTCGCGGATGAGATCCATCATCCGCGCCGTGGCGAACTCCCGGATCTCCGGCAGCCAGGCTTCTTCGGCCGCGTCCATGAAGCGATCGCCAAACGCCTCCTTCAGCGCGGCGCCGACCGGCTCGAGATAATCGCCTGGGTAGAGCCCGTCCGGGATCTCCACCGTCTCGCCATGGGCTTCGCGGTAGCGCAAATAGGCCGAGCGGGCGAGCACATCGACCTGAGCGCCGCCGTCATTGACGTAATATTCGCGCGTCACCTCCCACCCGGCGAAAGCGAGCAGGCCCGCCAGCGCGTCGCCGAAGACCGCGCCGCGGGTGTGCCCCACATGGAGCGGACCCGTCGGATTGGCGGAGACATACTCGACATTCACCCGCTTGCCGGCGCCCAGCGTCGCGCGGCCGAAATCAGGCCCCGCCGCCAAGGCCGCCGCCGCGATCTCGCGCCATGCCTCAGACGCGAGACGCAGATTGAGAAAGCCAGGGCCTGCGACCTCGACGCCTTCGACGCGCGCGGCGGCGCTCAGCTTCTCGGCCAGGCGCTCGGCGATGTCGCGCGGCTTGGCTTTGGCCGGCTTCGCCAGCACCATCGCGGCGTTGGTCGCCAAATCCCCATGGGCGGGATCCTTGGGCGGCTCCACCGAAACGGCGCTGGTCGCCAACCCTTGCGGCAACGCGCCCTCCGCCGTCAGCGCCTCGATCGCGTCGAGAACGGCCGCGCGGTATTCCTCGAAGATATTCATGGCCGCCGCCATACGGCGCCGCGCGCCGCCGCGCCAGAGCCCACCCATTCGTTCGACGCCGGGATCACGCCGAGAAGAGGCCGCTCTCCTTCACGCCGTCGAAGATGAACTGCACCGCCAGCGCCGCCAGAAGCACGCCCAACACCCGCGCCACCACTTGCGCGCCGGTGCGCCCCAGCAGCCGCTGAACAGGCGAGGCCGCCAGCATCAGGAGATAAGCGATGAAAAGCACTGAGAGCATGGCGCTCAGAACCGCCGCGATCTCCGCCGCATCCCGCGCATCCGCCATCAGCAAGATGGCGGCGCCGATCGCGCCGGGCCCGGCGATCAGCGGCGTCGCCAGCGGAAAGACTGAGATGTCGTCGCGCACCGCCGCCTCCGCCCGCTCCGCCGGCGTGGCCGATGCGGCGCCGGAGACGCGTGCGAACACCATGTCGATGGCGATGAGCAGCAACAACACGCCGCCCGCAGTGCGCATCGCCGCGAGAGAAATGCCGAGATAGGACAGCAGCGTCTCGCCGAACACCGCGAAGAACAGCAGGATCGCCGAACCGATCGCCGTCGCGCGCAGCGCCAAGCGCCGCCGCTCGGCGTTCGGCAGATCCGGGGTCAGCGCCGCGAAGATCACCGCCGCGTCCTGCGGCCCGATCGTGGCGAAGAACGCCGTGAAGGCGACCAGGAAGGTTTCCAGCATTAGAGCCTGTCGAGCCGTCGGAACTCTGAGCGCGCAGACGCTTAGCATGAGCATTGGCGGCTTGTCGCGCGGCCCGCGCGTCCGTGGCCGATCAGAGAGATATCTCTGCAATTCGCGCCGAGTTTAGGCTAAAACAAAACTCAGTTTTAGACGTATAGACCATCGCATTTTCAACTATCTGAGTTATCTTCCACCTTGAAACTATTTCAAATTTGAAAATAAACCAATTCGACGTTGAGTTACACAACAGAAATAAGCGCCGTTGAACCTGCTTTCACGTGTCTCACCCAATCTCGCCGCCAGACACAAGCTGGGAGAGACCGCCGTGACCTCGCGCGCTTCATCCGCCGATCTGTTGGGATTGATCGATAAGCTAAGCTATCCGCTGGTCGCGATCGAGCATTTGAACGATGCGATCGTTATCACCGACAAGAACGGTCGCATTTTATGGGTGAACCAAGCGTTCGAGACCTTGACTGGATATTTATTTGAAGAAGTCATCTCAAAGAAGCCTGGAGACTTACTCCAAGGCGAGAACACCGATCCCGATGACATTAAAAAATTCCGAAGGGCGATCGATGAAGATCTCGACTGCTCGGTGCAGATCCTCAATTACACAAAGGAAGGCAAGGAGTATTGGGCGG
This sequence comes from Pseudomonadota bacterium, assembly GCA_038530925.1. Classification (GTDB taxonomy): domain Bacteria; phylum Pseudomonadota; class Alphaproteobacteria; order Rhodobacterales; family Rhodobacteraceae; genus JALEGB01. The sequence goes on along the minus strand of JBCBCG010000042.1, from coordinate 3,592 downwards.
AAATCAACCTTCACGCCATCAAATTAGAAGGTGATGAAGTCGAGTACTATGTCGCAATCGAGCGCGACGTCACAGAGGAAAGAAACCTGTTCGAACGGGCGCGCGATCTCGCCGCCTACCAACAGGCGCTTGACCGGCAAGCCATCGTCTCTGTCGCCGACCGCAGCGGCCGTATTACTTATGTGAACGAAAATTTCTGCACGATCAGCGGCTACGCTCGCGAGGAATTGATGGGCCGCACGCATCGCGTCGTCAATTCCGCGCATCACGACCGCGAATTCTTCATCGATATGTGGCGCGACATCGCCCGCGGCCGCAGCTGGCGCGGCGAGGTCTGCAACAAGCGGCGCAATGGCGATCTCTACTGGGTCGACACGACGATCGTGCCGGTGCTCGACGACAGCGGCAAGCCCGCGCGCTTCGTCTCGATCCGTTATGACATCACCGAGAAAAAGCGGGCGGAAAGCGAGCTGCGGCGCTTGGCTGATCACGATGTGCTCACCTCGCTGGCCAATCGCGACATCCTGACCCGCGAACTCGAAGCGCTGGCGGCGCAATCGCTCGAAGATCCGGAGGCCGGCGGCCTCTTCGTGCTGATCGATCTCGATCACTTCAAGGACATCAACGACACGTGGGGCCATGATGTCGGCGATGAGGTGCTGATGCAGATCGCCGAGCGCCTCAGACGGATGACGCGGGCGCGCGATTTGGTCGCGCGGCTCGGCGGCGACGAGTTCGCCATGCTGCTGCGCGACATCGGCTCGGCGAGCCGCGGCTTCGAGCTTGTCGACAGCCTGCAGCAACGCCTCACCGCGCCGACGGAGATCCGCGGCCAGGTGATCGAGCCCACCTTCTCGATGGGCGTCGCCCGGTTTCCGGAGGATGGCGGCACCGCCACCGACATTATGAAACGGGCCGACATCGCCCTTTACGAGGCGAAGAAAAACGGGCGCGCGCATTGGCGGCTGTTCGATCCGGCGAATGAAGAGACGCTGGCCTCGCGCCATTCGATGCTGGCGAAACTCAGCCGCGCGATCGAGGCCGATGAGATCGACGTGGCGCTGCAGCCGCAATTCGTGCTGCAAACCGGCGCGCTGCGCGGGTTCGAAGCGCTGGTGCGCTGGCGCTCCGATGGGCGCACGGTGCCGCCCTCGGCTTTCATTCCCATCGCCGAGGAGACGCGGTTGATCGGACCGCTCGGCGCGGCGGTTCTCTCCAAGGCGCTCGCCGCCCAAGCCGATCTCAGCGACGCCGCGCGCCGCACTGGGCTCGCGCCGGCGCCTTTGGTGATCTCCGTGAACGCCGCGCCGCGCCAGTTGCGCGATCCCGCTTTCGTCGCCTTGATCGAAACCGCGCTGCGCGATTGCGACGCGGCGGCGACGCATCTTGAGATCGAGTTGACCGAGACCGCGCTGATCGGCCCGATGTCCGAGAAAGTCGCCGCGACGCTGACGGCGCTTAAAGCGCTCGGCGTCTCAATCGCGCTCGATGATTTCGGCACTGGTTACTCATCGCTGTCGCATCTAAAGAACTTTCCCGTCGACGTGTTGAAGATCGACAAGAGCTTCGTTCGCGACATCGAAACCGATCCTCATGACGCGCGTCTGGTGAGCGCGATCATCTCTCTGTGCCGCGAGATGCAACTCACCTGCGTGGCCGAAGGCGTCGAGACGACCGCGCAAAGGGACTTTCTTCACACCTGCGGCTGCGATCTCGTCCAAGGCTATTACTACGCCCCGCCCCTCGATCCGGCCGCCGCCGCCGACTTTATCGCCAGCGGCGCCGAACCCGCCGCCGCTGAGCGGGCCGCGCCGTCGTCGGCGTGACCTTGGCCGCGGATCGCGCCGTGCGACAAAGGGCGCGTCGCCAATGTCTTCGCTGATGGTCAGGGATCGCCCCGAGCGTTCATGGAAGCCGGAGCGGAGCCATCGACGAGTTGCGACTCATCATCCCGGCGCTGATGCTTCTCTGCGCCAGCATCGCCGCATGCGTCTGGCTGATGGCGCGCTCCCTAAAATCCGCGGAGCGCGAGTACGAGCCTGTCGACGACCTTCCCGCGAAGAAGGTCCCATGGCGCCCGGATCAAAGCGTATTCGAGACGCCTGCGTCTTTCGGCTACAAGATCTTCACGACCGCGCATGACGAAGTCATCGAAGCGGCGCACGCGCCTGCGACGAAGGGGCGGTCCATTCGCGCCGCGTTCATCCGCGACCGTCTGAGTCGGTGCGCTCCCGCGGCCGATCGCCTTGCGGCGGCGATCACTCGGGGCGGCGTCGGCGCCGGCTCGACCATGAGCCTCCTGATCGACCATTCGGGGTCGCTTCGCGGCGCATCGCGACGACCTGCGGAAATCATCACGCCAGAAGAGAGCGGCGCCCGACAAGCCGTCGACACCGCGTTGACGCTCGCTTGCGCCCTTGATCGCTGCGGCGCCCGATTTGAGATTCTAGGCTTCACAACGCGCGCCTGGAACGGCGGCCGCTCGCGCACCGAGTGGCTGGCCGCCGGGCGGCCAAAGCGCCCAGGCAGGCTGAACGATTTGCTCCATATCATTTACAAACCGATGGAAGAGCCGTTCGGCGATCATGTGGCGCTGAGGCTGGAGGCGCTGCTTCAGCCGTCTCTCCTGAAAGAAAACATCGACGGCGAAGCGATCGCTTGGGCGAGGGCGCGCTTGTTGGAGCGGCCGCCGGCGACCGTTCCCATCACCAAAGGCGGGACGGTGATCGGTCCCTCGATCATCGTCATTTCAGATGGCGCGCCAGTCGATGACGCGACATGTCTTGTGAATGGCGTCCAATATCTAAGCCGTCATCTATCTCATGTTGTCGACGATATCGTCGAACGTCGCGATCTCAGGATCGTCGGAATCGGTCTGAACGTCGACGTTTCAGATGTCTATCCCAGAGCAGCGAAACTGCCGGAACGAGCGGAACTCAGCGACGACGACGTCGACGCGATCGCCGCCGTGATCACGTCATAGGAGGCCCGGGCGTCAGCCGTCCACGCTCGGGTCGAAGAGTTTTCGATGCTCTTCGATGGCGTAGCGGTCGGTCATGCCGGCGATGTAGTCGGCGACCAGGCGAGCGCGATGCGCGGCGTCGGGCGCGCTTTCGGCGGCGATGCGCCAGTCGCCGGGCAGGAGGTTCGGCTCGGCGGTCAGCAGCTCGTACATCTCGCGCATCACCCGGCGCGCCTTGGACATCATGCGGTTCACGCGCGCATGGCGATACATGCGCGTGAAGAGGAACTGTCGCAGCGGCGCGATCAGCGCCAGCATCTCGTCCGAGAAACCGATCATCGGCCGCGGCGCGGCGCGCACCGCCTCAGGGCTCTGCGGCGCCGCCGCCTCGAGCCGGCGCCGGCTTTCCGCGATCACATCTTCGACCATCGCGCCAAAGACGCGGCGCAGCGCCTCATAACGCAGCCGTTGCGGCTCGAGCTCGGGATAGGCGCTCCGCGTCGCCTCGACCTCGCGGCGCAGGATCTCGAGCGCGCAGGCGTCCTCGAAACTGAAGATCCCGGCTCTGAGCCGCAACGGCTGCGTTATGAGGCGCTGCGCCGCGTCTTTGGCGCGATGGTCGAAGATGTG
>JBCBCG010000041.1:0-24047 GCA_038530925.1 Pseudomonadota bacterium | reverse complement strand
CCTCCTTCAGCGCGTCGCTGGGGAGGGAGGCGCCTTATGAGCCCGAACCCGACCCTCGCCGCCCCGCCCGGCGTCGCCGCGCGTGAAGTCGGCGCGCGAGACAAGGCCGCGCAAGATGAGGGCGCGCAAGATGAGGGCGCGCGAGATGAGGGCGGCGAGGGTCGGGTTCGGGCTCATAAGGCGCCTCCTTCAGCGCGTCGCAGGGGAGGGAGGCGCAGCGCGGCGTCCCCCGCGCCGCGCCGCGCCTCGCGCTCGATGGCGTTCAGCAAGGCTTCGGCGCCGGTTTCAAAACGGCGTGCTTCGGCCTTCGCCCTGATCGCGGCGGCGCCCGCAAGCGGCGTCTCTGCTGCGCGGCGCAGGCGATCGGCCAGCGCGTCGGCGTCGTCCCCAGGAAACACCGACCCGGTGACGCCTTCTTCGATCAGGTCCGGCCCGCAGCCGACCGCGCTCGAGACGATGGCGGGCAGGCCGCAGGCTTGCGCTTCGTTCACCACGAGGCCCCATGTCTCGAGCCCGTTGGAGGGCAAAGCGAGACAGTCGGCGGCGGCGTAGATCTCCGGCAGCGCGGTTTGATTGGCGAAGCCGGCGAAGCGCACCCGGTCATCGCCTGCGGCGGCGGCTTCAAGCACGGGGCGGAGCGGGCCCTCGCCGACGAAGACGAGACGCGCGCGGGCGAGGCCGCTGCGTTTGAAAGCCTCGAGCAAAAGCGCCGGGCGCTTTCGCTGGATCAGTTTGCCGACGAATAGAAACACCGTCTCATCCGGCGCCGCGCCCCAGAGCCGCCGCCGCGCCGCGCGCGCGCCGCTGCGCCGCGCCGCCTCAGCGCCGGCGCTGAAGCGCGCGACGTCGATCATATGCGGCAGGCGATGGATCCGCGACGGCGGCGCCCCATGGGCGCGCAAAAACGCGTCGGTTCGCGCGCCAGGCGAGAGATAGCCCGCGCCCCAAGAGAGGATCGCCGGATAGAGCGCCCGTTTGGCCGCGCGCCGCCAGCCGGAGGGTTGAGCGCCGATCTGATTATCGAGCCTCAGCAGCACCGGCGCGCCTGCGCGCCGCGCGCCGATCCAGCCTTGCACCAGGCTGAGATGGTTCCAGCCGAGCAGAAACAGCGCGTCAAAGCGCTCCCGCGCGAGGATGGCGCCGATTTCCGGCGTGTCGCAGCCGCGAAAGCGGCCGAGGCCAGGCTGGCGCGCGACATTCGTCAAGAAGCGCGCCTCATAGCCCTCGAACAGTGGCACGTCCCAGTCGAAGGCGCTGCCGAAGCCCGCGGCCGCCTGTCCCGCGCCGTCCTGCGCATGCGCGTAATAGACCGTGAGCGCCGCGCGCGTGGCGAGCGCGGCGAAGAACGGGCTGTAATATTGGATCGGATGGGTCAGCAGCGCGGCGATCCGCGGCGCGTCCGAGCGTCTTGGCCCCGGGTTGATCATGGGCGCGGCTCCCAGTCCGAGACGTCGAGCCCGGTGAGGTCGGCGAAACGCGCGGCGTCGCCGCTCAGCCTCTGCCAGAGCCGGGCGCGCGTCTCGGCGCAAACCGGCGCATAGCCCGGCTCGAAGAAGACGCGCTCGGCCATAGCGCGCAGACGCAGGCGCCGCGCCAGCGCGTCGGCGCGTTCAAGCCCGATCACCCGTTTCGCCGCGCCCAGCCCGCGGCGGCCCAGCGCGTAGAGCGGCGGATAAAGCGCGCCGAGCGCGCCGCCTTTGGGGCTCACGCCCTCCCGCGCCGCGCCGCCCTTCGGCGCGCAGGGCGCGAGATCGCGCGGTTCAATGCTGAGGAAGGCGCAGATCCGCGCCAGCGCCGCCGCCGGCGCCGCGATCATCGTCTCGAACCGCACGACCAGCCGCCGCTCGGGCGCGAACCGCGCCGCCCAGGCGGCGTAATGCGCGCCGTAGCGCGCCGGCTCGAGAAGGAGTTCGGGAAAGCGGTCCAGCGCCTCCAGCAGCGACGGCGCCGGCGTGATGGGACGGGTTTGATGGAAGTTTTGCCGGCGCAGATGCCAGTAATGCGATTGGATCTGGTCGATCGGATTGCGCGCGATCAGCAGGATCCGCGCCTCCGGCGCGTAAGAAGCGGCGCGCGCGGCCGCCCGCGGCGAGGCGAGATAGCGCGGCGAGAAATCGCCGCGCGCCAGAGCCTCCTTCCCACCTTTAAAGGCGGCGGCGTAGTCCCAAAGGCGCTCGTCGAAATCCGCGTAGTGAAGCGCGTTCAATTCCTTACGCGGCGGGATGAACACATCGGGATGAGCGGACAGCGCGCCGGCCAGCCACGTGGTGCCGGCCTTGGCCGCGCCGATGCAGAGCAGCGTCGGCCGCAGCTCCGGCGGCGGCGCGCCGGCGCGATCGGCGGCAATGCGCTCAGCCGCCAGCATGCGCCGCCTCCGGAGCGAACGCCTGGGCCGCCTCGCGATGAGCCGGCGCGCCGCGCATCAGCGCGATCCAGCGCGCGGCGATGGTCTCCTCCTCATGCGCCGCGATCGAGGCCGCCGCGGCGGCGGCCAGCCGCGCGCGCAGCGCCTCATCGCTCAGCAGACGCGCCATCTCGGCGCGCAACGCCTCCGCGGTCGGCGCCGCGGCCACCAGCCCGTCCCGCTCATGGCGCACCAGCTCCGGCAAGCCGGCGATCGGCGTCGCGATGGTGGGCGCGCCGGCGCGTTTGGCGTCGAGGATCGCGTTGGGCGCGCTGTCGCCTTGGCTGATCGACGGGCAAAGATGGGCCGCCGCGCCGCGCAGGCGCTCTTGCACATCGTCGATCTCGCCGAGAAAGCGGATGCGCGATCCGAGCCCGCTCTGCGCGGCTTCGGCGCGGATCGCCGCGCCGAAGCCGTCGCGCCATTCCTCAGGGCCGGCGAGCTCGAGCGCTACGTCGGCATGCTCGCGCAGCAGCGGGATCGCCGCCTCAAGCAGGAGGCCGACGCCTTTCGCTTCCGTGATCCGCCCGACATAGACCAGACGACGCGGCGCGTCGGCGTCCGCGGGCGTAAGAGGCGGCGCTGGATCTGGCGCGATGTTGCGGATCACCACGATTTTGCGGTCGTCGTCGAGCAGCGTCGCGAGGCGCCGCGCCGTATGATCGCTGTTGCAGACCAGCCGGTCATAGGCCGCGCCGACGGCGCGCCAAATCGCCCGGTCCGCCGCGCCTTTCAGCGGCAGGCGCGAAGGCTCCGGCGCGTTGGGCAGGCGGAACACCGAAAGGCGATCGGCGCGCGAGGCCTCTCGCCGCGCGAAATAGGCCGAGCCAAGGCTCGTCGCCAGCAGCGCCCGGGGCTGAAACGCCGTGATCGCGCGCCTGAGATCGCGCGCGCTGCAGGCGTGGCTGCGGAGCGACCAGGCCAACTGCGTTCCGCTCTTCGGCCGGGAGAAATCCGTGACGAAGGGCGCCGAGATTTGCCGCCCGCCGCCGGCCTCGATCCGCGCCCGCACCGCGCCGCCCCAGCGCGCTTCGGTTATGAACGCGGTCTCGGCGCCGCGGCGCGCCAGCGCCTCCATCAGACGGATCGAGGCGCGCTCCATGCCGCCGAGCGGGATCGACGGCACGAGGCAGAGCACGCGCAGATCCTCGGCCGCGGCGATATCGCGGATGCCCCGCGCCTCAGCCATGCCCGGCGCTCCGAAGGTTTGTTTCAAGCGCTTCAGCCTCAAGCGCTTCGGCGGCTGGCGCTTCGGCGGCGCCGCGCGGCGCCGCGATCAGCGCCGCTTCGAACAGCGCCGTCTCGCGCGCCGCCAAGGCTTCGGCCTCGAATGCGGCTTGAGCGGCGCGGCGCGGCGCGTAGTCGGCCTCGCGCAACGCGAAAGCGCGGATGAGCGCCTCATTGATCCCGGTCGGGTCGGCGGCGCCGGTCTCCGTGGGCGCGAAGACGACGCCGGGGCTGGTCGCCGCCAGCTCGCGTCCGAGCGCGCCGAGCCGCGAGGCGGCGGGCGCGACGATGAAGACCGGCTTATCGAAGGAAAGCGCCTGATGCAGCCGCGAGGGTTGGTAAGTCGGATCGTTCGAGCCCAGCACCAACAGCGCGTCCGCCGCCTCGAGCGTCGCCAGCGCATCGAGCAGCGGCAGCCGGTCCGGCGCTTCGACGACGCGATCGGAGAGCCCGCTCGCCGCCGCCAGAGGCGTCGCCGTCGCCATATTGCCGCGCCGCTGATAGCCGGTGCCGAGAAACGCGGCGCAGAGGCGGCCGAGGGGCGAGGCCTCCGGCGCTTGGCGCATCAGCCGAAAGAGCGCGTCGAGACTATCCTCGAACGGCGCGCCGAGGCGCCCGGCGCAAAGGAGCGTCGGCGCGCCGTCGGCCGCTTGGTCGCGCAGCGCCGGCCAGGGCGCGCCGCGAGCCCGCGCCAAAGCGCGATCCGCGCGCGACCAGCCGAACGGGATCGCCGCCTTCGGTCGCGCGGCGAGGCTCGGATAGGCCGCGGTGAGCGTTTCGAGGTAAGCGGGCGAGACGGCGATCAGCCCCGCGGCTTTCGGCGCGGTGCGCCGCTCCAGCGTCCAATGGAGCGCGCGCATGGCGCGGTGCTTCAGGCCGCGCCGCCGCAGCGCCCGCGTCGCCGCCGTCCGCGCCGACCACGGGTCCTGGTAATCCAAAACGAAAGGCAGCCCGAACCGCTTCAGCCAGCGCGGGCCGAGCGCCATCACCGGAGAGGCCGTAGTCGAGAAGAACGCCAAATCGAAAGGCCGCCCTTCGGCTTCGGCGGCGGCGATCGCGCGGTCTCCGCCGCGGGCCAGCGCGCCCCAAGCGCGCAACCCGATCGCGCGCAGACCGAGCCGTTTCGCGAGCCCGCCCGTCGGCGCGGCGACGCGGCGTAGATCGAGGCCCTCGCAGGCGCTTTCGGCAAGCCGCGGCTCCATCGCGCGATCCGCCGTCTCCGGCGTCACGCTCAGCACGGTCGGCGCCCAGCCATGCGCGGCGTAATGCGCGGCGTTCATCCGCACGCGGTGCATGTCCGGCGCGTCGGTCGGCGGGAAATGCGGCGAGATGATCAGGAGGCGCTTCACGCGGCGCGCCCTTCCCGTTGGCGCATGATCTCCACTTGTTGGGCGATCCAGGCGTAAGTCGGCGCCAGCCCGTCTTGCAGCGGCTGGGTCGGCCGCCAGCCGAGCCGCTGCGTGATCAGAGTGTTGTCCGAGTTCCGCCCGCGCACTCCCAACGGGCCTGGGGTATGCGCCAGGCGCAGTTCTTTGCCGGCGATCCGGCCGATCAGAAGCGCCAGACCGTTGATCGAAATCAGCTCATCCGAGCCGATATTGATCGGCTCGCGCACATTCGACCGCATCAACCGCAGCGTGCCTTCGACGCATTCGTCGATGTAGAGGAAGGACCGCGTCTGCCCGCCATCGCCCCAAATCTCGACCTCGCCGCCGCGCGGCGCGGTGGCGACTTTGCGGCAGAGCGCCGCCGGCGCCTTCTCGCGCCCGTCGCACCAGGCGCCTTCGGGCCCGAAGATGTTGTGATAGCGCGCGATCCGCGCCTCAAAGCCGTGATTGCGCGCATAAGAGAGGTACAATCGCTCGCTGAAGAGCTTCTCCCAGCCATATTCGCTGTCCGGCGCCGCGGGATAGGCGTCCGCCTCTCTCAGCCCGGGCTGCGCCGCATCGCGCTGACGATGCTCGGGATAGACGCAGGCCGATGAGGCGTAGAAAATCCGCCAAGTGTTTCGCCGCTTACATCCCTCCAGAACGTTGAGATTGATCTGACTGGAGTTGCGCATCACGTCAGCGTCGTTCTCGCCAGTGAAGATATAACCTGCGCCGCCCATATCCGCGGCGAGCTGGTAGACCTCGTCGAAGCGTGTGTCGATCGCGTCTTTGCAGGTGTCGAAATCGCGCAGATCGCCAAGGATGAAATCATCCGCCTCCGTTTCGGCGTAGGGCGGATATTTCTGATCGACGCCGCGGACCCAATAGCCCTCGCGCTGCAAGCGCTTCACCAGATGCGCGCCGATGAAGCCGCCCGCGCCGCAGACCAGCGCTCTTTTCTGGCCTCTGTTATGCTGTGTCATGAGACAGCTCCTTCCTGCGCGCCGCGCTTAGCCGGCGAGCCGCTCGTGAGGGGACGGCGCCTCGGAACGCCGCGCCGCGGCGGCGCTGAGGGCGAGATCGTCGAGCCATTCGGCCACGGCCTCCGGCGCGCCGACCGGCGCGCGGGCGAAGCGCGGGCCGAGACCGGAGCGGCCGATCCGGTTCGCGTCCGAGGCGTCGCTGCCGATGAAAAGGGTGGGCTTGCCGCTGGCCGCGCAGCCATGGATCTTCGACGGCATCACATAGCCGACGAATTCGTCCTTCAGCGTCACGAGATGCGCGTCGGGCGTCACCAGGAGCGCGGACAGCTGATCGAGCGGGGCGGGCGCGCTGCGGATCAGCGGCAGGCTAAAGGCGCTCAACGCGTCGGCGACTTGTTCGGCGCCTGAGCCGACGGCGTTCAGCCACAGCGTGACGCCGCCGCCCGCGGCGTGATGCCGGCGATAGCCTTCGATGAAGGTGTCGACGTCATGCGCGACGCCCCAATTGCCCGAATAGAGCAGCAGCGCCGCGCCGTCCGATCCAGCGGGACGCGCCAGCGGCGGGACCTTGGCGCACACCGCGACCGGCGCCGGATCGGGCTTGAAGGTGATCTGCGCCGCGGGCACGCCGCCGGCGCGCAAGCGCTCGGCTTGGTCGAGGCCGAGCGCTTCGAACTCGTCGACGCGGCGGCGCCAGAACCAGGTGAGCGCCAGGAGCGCGCGCTGCGGCAGGCTCGGCGCGCCGCCGCGCTCGGCGATCGCGCATTCGGGATGGAAATCCGTGATCCGGTAGACGAGCCGTTTGCCATGCCAGAGCTTGCTCGGCCCCATCCAATGCAGGAACAGCGGCGGGCTGCCGGTGAAAAGCACGCGGCCGGCGCGCGGCAGCAACGGCCAGGCGGCGCGCAGCAGCCTTGTGTTGGTCTTCGCGGTCCACCAGAGCCGCCGGCTCAGCGAGCCCTTGTCATAGCGCGGCGCCGCGATCCGGTGGATGGTGAGCGCGCCGCCGCTGGTCTCGAACCGTTCATGCTCGATGCTCGGCGCGGCGGCGGTGAGGCCGATCAACACCACGCGCTGACCTTCCGCCGCCATCTGGCGCGCGAACAGCAGGCTGTATTGCCCGACCGCGCCGAATTCAGGCGGCAACCAGTCGCAAATGGAGAGGGTGTCGATCGCCGCGCGCTCGCGCCTGAGCGCGCGGCGCGCCGCGCGGAAGGCCTCCTGCGCCGCAGCGCCCGTCCGCGGCGCGGCCTCTGCGGATCCGTCCGCCGCGCTCACGCCAGCACCGCCGCGACCTTTTGGTCGCTCAAGAGACCGTCGAAATAGCCGATCGTCTTCTCAAGCCCTTGGCGCAGCGGCGTCGTCGGACGCCATTCCAGCGCCTCGGCCGCGCGCGAGATGTCCGGCCGGCGCTGACGCGGATCGTCTTGCGGCAAGGGGCGGAACACCAGTTTCGAGCGCGAGCCCGTCAGCGCCAGGATCTCTTCGGCGAGCTCGCGAATGGTGAACTCGCCCGGATTGCCGAGATTGAGCGGCCCGACCACATCCTCCGGGCTCGCCATCATGGCGACCAGCCCGTCCACCAGATCGTCGACATAGCAAAAGGAGCGCGTCTGGCGCCCTTCGCCATAGATCGTGATCGGCGCGTCGCGCAGCGCTTGCACGATAAAGTTCGACACGGCGCGCCCGTCATTCGGATGCATCTTCGGACCATAAGTGTTGAAGATCCGCGCGACTTTGATGTCGAGGCGATGTTGCCGGTAGTAATCGAAAAAGAGCGTCTCGGCGCAGCGCTTGCCCTCATCGTAGCAAGAGCGCGGGCCGATCGGATTGACGTTGCCCCAATAATCTTCGCGCTGCGGATGCGCTTCGGGATCGCCGTAAACTTCCGACGTCGAGGCTTGAAGAATGCGCGCGCGAGTGCGCTTGGCCAGGCCCAGCATGTTGATCGCGCCATGCACGCTGGTCTTCGTCGTCTGCACCGGGTTGATCTGGTAATGCACCGGCGAAGCGGGACAGGCGAGATTGTAGATCTCGTCGACTTCCACATAGAGCGGGAAGGTCACATCATGGCGGATCACCTCGAACATCGGATCATCGATGATCTCGAGCAGATTGCGCCGCGCGCCCGTGAAGAAATTATCGGCGCAGATGACATGCGCGCCGGTCGCCAAGAGCTTGGCGCAGAGATGCGAGCCGATGAAGCCCGCGCCGCCCGTCACCAGAATGCGTTTTTCGAGATGTTTCATCTGAACAGCCGCGCCGCATAACCCAGGATCGCGCCGCCCTGCGCCGCCGCCGCGCCACAAGCCGCGGTTGCGTACTTCGAAGCCCCTTCAGCCGCCGGATTCACGCGCTCTCGCGCAAAATCCGCTCGCTAAAGACCCGTTTTTCGCCGAAGGCCGCCCGATCCAACCAAATGGCCAGAACCTTGTTTTTGCACGGTCCTTGGCCAGTTCTCTCCTCAGGGTTAACTATATGCACGCATAAGTTGCCGCGTCAAGCTGATATTTCGCCAATATTGTATTGCGCTGGTAACCATTTCTTAGCAATCGCCGTGTGAGCCGCTGAGTTCGGAACATCTCAAATTGGCGCCGGCCCTGACGGAGCCAACTATCGCTTTGCTTAAGATCTCGTCGCCTCGATCAACAGAGGCGCGCGCAAAAGTTGCGGGCGCGCAGGGCGTTGCGCCTCATCGTCGGAGCGCGCAGAGAAGAGCGGCCGCGCGCGCCGGATCGACCTGGCGCGGCGGGCTCAAGCACGATCGGCGAGAGAGGAGAGGCGGCGATGGCGGATTTAGCGAAGGACGTCGTGGCGGGGCGCACGATCGTCATCACCGGCGCGAGCCGCGGGATCGGCGCCGCGGCGGCCGAAGCCTTCGCCGAGGCCGGCGCGTCGGTCGTGCTCGCCGCGCGGAGCGGAGGCGCGCTCGAGACCCTGGCGGCGAAGATCGAGGCGGCGGGCGGGCGCGCGCTCGCCCTTGAGGCCGACGTCGCCGATGCGCAGGCGATGCGCGCGCTTTTCGGCGCCGCTGTTGAGAAAACGGGTCGGCTTGACGTCGTGATCAACAACGCTGGACTGATCGATCCGATCGCGCGGCTGGTCGACAGCGACCCGGCCGCCTGGGGCGGCGTCATCGATGTGAATGTGAAGGGCGTTTATCACGGGCTGCGCTTCGCCATCCCGGAGATGCTGTCGCGCGGCGGCGGGACCGTGATCAATCTCAGCTCCGGCGCCGCGACGAGCGCGCTTGAAGGCTGGAGCCATTATTGCGCCAGCAAAGCCGCGGCGCTCTCTCTCACCCGCGTCGCGGATAAAGAGCATCGCGCCCGCGGGATCCGCGTGATCGGCCTCAGCCCAGGCACCGTCGCGACCGAAATGCAGCGCGAGATCAAAGCCTCAGGCCTCAATCCCGTCAGCCAACTCGACTGGTCGGACCATATTCCGCCCGAATGGGTCGCCCGCGCGCTGATCTGGCTCTGTGGGCCCAGCGGCGACGCCTATCTTGGCCAAGACGCCAGCCTCCGCAACCCGGAGATACGGGCCGCGCTCGGGTTGCCGAGCGACGGCGCGAGAGGCTGAGGCGGCTCAGCAATCGTTGCAGGTGCGCAACCCGATGATGCGGTAGAGCGGGCAGAAGCTCACAAGCGCCGTCAGCATCAACACCGCGCCGACGACCATCGCGCCGACGCCGACGATTTGCTGGTCGAAGGGCGCGCCCGCGATCACGAACGGCGCGATGATCAGGAGCGCGCCGAGCGCGAGACGCAGGACGCGATCGATCGAGCCGACATTGGGTTTCATAGTAAAGCCTCCATTCTACAGCGATATGGCGGCGTTACGGTGATTCGCGACGGCGCCGCTTTGTCCCGGATCAAGCGGGCTGTCGCGGCGCCGGCTTGCGCGCATCACAAGAGCGCGAGCGGGCGCTTCCAGCGGCAAGCTGGCGCAGGGGGCGGCGTCGCTACGCAGCTTCGCATTGGAAAACGCGCGTTAACGCTTCATCGGAAAGGCTGACGCGCAGGATAAGTTGCGTCTACGATCTAACGAAGGTACGCGCGATAAATGAGGTCGCGTGCGTCGGCGCGCGCGCCGACGCCTGATCGGTTTGGCGAAGGGAGCTGAGGATGAAGCGCTTTTCGGCGTTGTCGCTGCTTCAAGGCGCGGTGAGCGCTCATAAGTACTGGCCCGAGCATTGGCCCGACGCCGAGCCGAAGGCGGAATATGACGTCGTGATCGTCGGCGGCGGCGGCCATGGGCTCGGCGCGGCTTACTACCTCGCCAAAGAACATGGGATCCGAAACGTCGCGGTGGTCGAGAAGGGCTGGCTCGGCGGCGGCAACACCGGGCGCAACACCACGATCATTCGCTCGAACTATCTCTATGATGAGAGCGCGCGGCTTTATGATCACGCGGTCGATCTCTGGACCGGGCTCAGCCAAGAGCTGAATTACAACGTCATGTTCTCCGAGCGCGGCGTGTTGATGCTGGCGCATAGCGTGCACGACGTGCAGAGCGCGCAGCGGCACATTCACGCCAACCGCTTGAATGGCGTTGATAATCAATGGCTTACGCCGCAAGAGGCGAAGGATTTCTGCCCGCCGCTCGATATCTCGCCCGGCGCGCGCTATCCGGTGCTCGGCGGCGCGCTGCAAAAGCGCGCCGGCACCGCGCGGCACGACGCGGTCGCCTGGGGCTACGCCCGCGCCGCGGCGGCGCTTGGCGTCGACATCATTCAGAACTGCCCGGTCACGGCGATCCGGCGCGGGCCGGACGGCGCGGTGAGCGGCGTCGAGACCGCCAAGGGCTTCATCAAGGCCAAGAAGATCGGCGTCTCCGCCGCCGGCTACACCTCCGTGGTGATGGAGAGCGCCGGCGTGCGCCTGCCGCTGGAGAGCTATCCGCTGCAGGCGTTGGTGAGCGAGCCGGTCAAGCCGGTCTTCCCGTGCGTCGTGATGTCCAACAGCGTGCACGCCTATATCAGCCAGTCCGACAAAGGCGAGCTGGTGATCGGTTCGGGCACCGACCAATACACCTCCTACAGCCAAAGAGGCGGGCTGCCGCTGATCGAGCATACGCTCGCGGCGATCTGCGAGATGTTTCCGATGTTCCGGCGCATGCGGATGCTGCGCAAATGGGGCGGCGTCGTCGATGTGACGCCGGACCGGTCCTGCATCCTCGGCAAGACGCCGGTCCAAGGGCTTTATCTCAATTGCGGCTGGGGCACGGGCGGCTTCAAGGCGACGCCTGGCGCGGCGCATGTGCTGGCGCACACCATCGCGCGTGACGAGCCGCATCCGATCAACGCGCCCTTCACGCTTGAGCGCTTCCGAGACGGCCGCTTGGTCGACGAAGCCGCCGCCGCCGCCGTCGCGCATTAAGCGAATAAGGAGCCTCAGCGATGTTGATGATCTGGTGCCCTTACTGCCAAGAGCTGCTGCCGGAGCTCGAATTCGCCTATGCTGGCGAGGCGCATATCACGCGGCCCGAGGATCCCTCGGCGCTTTCGGATGAGGAATGGCGCGATTTCCTTTTCATCCGCCGCAATCCGCGCGGGCTCCATTACGAGCGCTGGCGTCATGTTCATGGCTGCGGGCGCTTCTTCAATGCGGTGCGCGATACGGTGACCGACAAGATCATCGCGACGTATCCCGCTGGCGAAGCGCCTCCCGCCTTGGCGGATCTGGAGCGCGCGTCATGAGCGTCTATCGGATCAAAGGAAAGGGCCGCGTCGATTACGCCAAACCCGTCAGCTTCAGCTTCGACGGCCGGGTGGTCAGCGGCTTCGCGGGCGATACGGTCGCCTCCGCTTTGCTCGCCGAAGGGCGCCATTTGATGGGCCGCTCCTTCAAATATCACCGCCCGCGCGGGCCGGTCGCGGCCGGGGCCGAGGAGCCGAACGCGCTGATCGGCGTCCGGCGCGGCGGCGCGGGATCGGAGGGCGCGCTCGACGCTTCGCGCTCCGAACCGAACACGAGAGCGACGGTGCAAGAGGTCTATCCGGGCCTCAAAGCCGCGAGCCAAAACAAGTTTCCAACGCTCGATTACGATGTCGGCGCGCTGACGGACGCCGGGGCGGCGTTCTTTCCGGCGGGCTTCTATTACAAGACCTTCATGTGGCCGAAGAGCTTCTGGGATCGGGTCTATGAGCCGGTGATCCGCCAGGCGGCGGGGCTCGGCCGCGCGCCGGAGGCGCCGGATCCCGACATCTACGCCGCGCGCTACCTGTTTTGCGATGTGTTGGTGGTGGGCGCCGGCGCGGCGGGCCTCGCCGCGGCGCTCGCGGCGGCGCGCGCCGGCGCCGAGGTGGTGCTGGCCGATGAGCAAGCGGAGATGGGCGGCGCGCTTTTGACGGAGGATCAGGTGGAGATCGGCGGTCAGCCGGCCTGGGACTGGGTCGCCGCGACCCTCGCCGAGCTCGACGCCGCGCCGAATGTCCGCCGCCTGCCGCGCGCCACCGCGATCGGCTATTACCACGAGAACTATGTCGCGCTCGCCGAGCGGGTGACGGATCATCTCGCCGCGCCGCCGACCCATGCGCCGCGCGAGCGGCTTTGGCGTGTGCGCGCGGGCGAGGTGATCTTGGCGCAAGGCGCGATCGAGAAGCCCTTGGTCTTCCCGGGCAACGACCGACCTGGCGTGATGTTGGCGGGCGCGGCGCAGACCTATCTCAACCGCTATGGCGTGCGGCCAGGGCGCCGCGCGGTGGTGCTGACGTCCCATGACAGCGCCTGGTTCGCGGCCTTCGATCTCGCCGACGCCGATGTGACGATCGCGGCGATCATCGATCTGCGCGAGCGCGTGGAGCCCGAGCTCTTAGAGGCTGCGGCGCGTCGCGGGATCGAGGTGAAGCTTCGCCACACGGTGGTCGGCACGGCCGGACGGTTGCGCATCGCCAAAGCGCGCGTCGCGCCGGTCAGCGGCGGGCGCCGCCCGACCCTCGCGGGCGAAAGCCGCCTCATCCCCTGCGATTGCCTGCTGATGAGCGGCGGCTGGACGCCGTCGCTGCATCTCTTCTCGCACACGAAAGGCGCGCTCGATTGGAGCGAGGAGTTGCAGACGTTCCTGCCGGGCGCGCCGACCGAAGCCTGCCGCGTCGCCGGCGCAGGGCGCGGCCTGTGGGGCGTGCGCGCCGCGCTTGACGACGGGGCGGCGGCGGGCGTCGACGCCGCGCGCGGGCTCGGCTTTGAGGCGCGCTACGAGCCGCCGGAGGTCTCCCAAGATCGCGCCGGCGCAGGCGTTCCGCAAAAGGATCTGCCGACCGACAAGAACGCTGCGACGGCGAAGGCCTTCGTGGATTTCCAAAACGACGTGACCGCGAAAGACATCCGCCTCGCTGTGCGCGAGGGCATGCGCTCGATTGAGCATGTGAAGCGCTACACCACCACCGGTATGGCGACGGATCAAGGCAAGCTCTCGAACATCAATGGCTTGATGATCGCAGCCGACGCGCTCGGCGTCGCGCCGCCGGAGGTGGGCCTCACCACCTTCCGCCCGCCTTACACGCCCACCACCTTCGGCGCGCTCGCCGGTTATCATAAGGACGCTTTGTTCGAGCCGACGCGGAAGACGCCGATCGACGCCTGGGCCGAGGCGCAGGGCGCCGTGTTCGAGCCGGTTTCGCTCTGGCGCCGGGCGCGGTATTTCCCGCAGACGAAAGCCTCGGGCGAGATCGAGACGATGAACGAGGCGGTGGCGCGCGAATGCGCGGCGACGCGCACCTCGCTCGGCATGTTCGACGCCTCGACTTTGGGCAAAATCGAAGTCGCCGGGCCCGATGCGGCTGAGTTCCTGAACCGGATGTACACCAACCCGTTCCTGAAGCTCGGCGTCGGCCGCTGCCGTTATGGTCTGTTGCTCGGAGAGGACGGCTTCATCCGAGACGACGGCGTGATCGGCCGGCTCGCCGAGGATCGCTTCCACGTCACCACCACGACGGGCGGCGCGGCGCGGGTCCTGAACATGATGGAGGATTACCTCCAGACCGAGTGGCCGGATCTGACGGTGTGGCTCACCTCGACCACGGAGCAATGGGCGACCGTCGCGCTCAATGGGCCGAATGCGCGCCGCGTGCTCGAGCCGCTGGTGGAGGGGCTCGATCTCTCCGCCGAAGCCTTGCCGCATATGTCGGTCGCGCCCTGCCGCGTCGCCGGGCTGAAAGCGCGACTCTTCCGCGTCAGCTTCACCGGCGAGCTCGGTTTCGAGGTGAACGTGCCCGCGGCGGACGGGCTCGCGCTTTGGGAGCGGCTCTATGAGGCCGGCCGGGCCTATGATCTCTGCGTCTACGGCACGGAGACGATGCATGTGCTGCGGGCCGAGAAAGGCTTCATCATCGTCGGCCAGGACACCGACGGCACGGTGACGCCGCAAGACGCCGGGCTCGGCTGGGCGATCGGCAAAAAGAAGCGCGATTTTGTCGGCAAGCGTTCGCTCAGCCGGCCGGACATCGTCGCGGCCGGCCGCAAGCAGCTTGTCGGGCTCCTGACGGAGGATCCGACCGATGTGCTTGAGGAAGGCGCGCAAGTCGTCGCCGATCCGAACCAAGCGATTCCGATGCGCATGATCGGCCATGTGACCTCGTCCTATTGGAGCGCGGCGCTCGGCCGCTCGATCGCGATGGCCTTGATCGAAGGCGGGCATGAGATGCGCGGCGAGACCGTGAGCCTGCCGATGAGCACTGAGATCATGCGCGCGACCATTGTGGACCCGGTGTTCTACGACCCGGACGGCACGCGGCTGGCGCTGTGAGCGGAGCGGAGGAAGCGAGATGAACGAAGGGATCTTCCCAGGCGGCTCCGGCCCCGCCTTCTCAGCGCTGATCGACCCGATAGCGTCGACGGCGCAAGACGCGGCGGCGAGCGCCGGGCCCGTGCGGATCGGCCTCGCGCCGGAGGCGGCGCGCTTCTCCTTGCGCATCAGCCCGCAGGCGGTGGCCGCGGCGGATGAGGCGTTCGCGCTGGCGCTGCCGCGCCGCATCGGCGCGCGCGCTCAGAGCGGCGGGCGCAGCGCGCTGATGCTCGGGCCCGATGAATGGGCGCTCCGCGCGCCGATGGTTGAGGCTGAGGCGATCGAGGCCGCTTTCGCCGCGCTGGCGGCGCCGCACAGCCTGGTGGAGGTGAGCGCGCGGGAGGTGGCGATCATGCTCGAGGGCGCGCGCGCCGCCGAATTGCTCACCATCGCCTGCCCGCGCGATCTCCGCCGCTTCGCGGTGGGCGAAGGCCGCCGCACGATCTTCGACAGCGTCGCCATCGTGCTGGAGCGCGAGGCGGAGGACGCGTTCCGCATCGAAGTTTGGCGCTCCTTCGCGCCGCATGTCCTGCGCTTCCTCAGCACCGGCAATCGCGAATTCGGCATCGGGCTTTGACGCTGAGATTTGGCGATGTCCGCCGCACATGATCGCTATTCGTGAGAGCTGTTCGCCGAAATATGGCGCATTGGTTCGTTCAGGTGTAATTGACTAGCGTTCAAAAACTAATTTTATGACGGTCGCGCGTGCATTTGAGCATGAGGCCGTTCAATGGCCGGTCTGTAATTTGGATGCTCTAAGATGGCGGAACCTGTTCTTGTCGCCGACATTATTCGAGGTAAGCGAGGCCTCGGTGCTGATTATCGCTTTGAAGAAAATTGTTTAGAGGTAAAGAAGAATACGCTCGGCATACGCGGTGTTTTCACGAGATTTAGTATTTCGGAGGGCTCGGAAGTGATATCCGTTCCGGTAAGGAATGGAAGCTTAACGCGAATAAGAGCTTATGAAGAAGCGTTGCCACTCCTCCAGAAACTTGGGGCCGACCGTTACAATCTAAGTGATTTTTTTGTAATCGCGTCCGCGCTTTACTTAAGGATATCGCGCCAAGATGGCCATAGTGACTTACTTATCGTAGATAGCGATATCGATTCTGTATATGATGGCTCGCCAATGACCACATACGGGTCTTGTGCTCGCGCTGAATTATTGTATTCAAATCATCGAACTATTATTGATGAAGCGAAGTACATGGATGATTTGATTGATCGATTGAACCTTGAGTCAACTTTGTTTCGAACCCTCCTTGCGTATTGCGCATCGCGAGCATGGGAGCATTATGGCGTAATTCCTGTTCTTGATTGGTTAAATTCGGCATATAATTTCGATGCTAATTGCCGGTTTCATATTTCAGACCGGAGGTATGTTTTATCAGCGCTTCGAGATATCGAAGCTGGTGAAGAGCTTACGTTTGACTACAATGGAGCTTGTCGGCGTGGTACATGGCTTAATTATGGCTTTATTGACCCAGTGCGACGCAATCATGCCTTGTTGTATCTTCGCATGAGCGACGATGAGCGACTATCGTTTGAATCTTTTGCCAGAGAGAAGATAGGAGTCGATGACAAGGCTGATCGACTTAGCTCCAAGATTGATCAATGTGTTTTCACTTATGAATTGACACTCCCTGGTCGGGCTAAGAATGGAGAGATCGTAAGAAGAGATCTCGAGTTGTGCATTCAATCGTTTGTTGAGGCGCGTTTTTGGTTTCGGGTGCATTTATTTTGCTTGGAGAACGATAATTTTATCGCTTCGTTTCCAGATGTCTCAGCCTCAGAATTTGAGGTGGACCGCTCTAAGTTTGGGTCGAAATTTGAGGTGAGAGTTTTAGAGAAAATGCGATCTGCATTGAGTATGGGTATCGAAGAAGAAAAATCTAGAGTTGAAGAGTTTTCAAAATCTGAAATCGGTGCGGGGGTCGATATGAAACCATATTTGGTTATGCGAAGTGAAGCATTCTATACTTGGCATGAGTCACTGTTGTTTATAGAGGAAATATTGAGGGTAGAGTCTGTAAAAAGTCGCCTCGAGAAACTGAGTGAATCCTATAATTTGAAGATTTCTAATGTAACAGAGCTTGTGACGTTGTTGCAGAGAGGTGAATTAGTAGGGGGAATCGTTCAAGATTCTTTGCTGAAGAAGTATGTTAGATTTTTTGTGGATAATGAGTGATCGAATCGCCTTTATTGGTTTTTTTGCTTATGTTGTTCGGTTCATTTTCAAGGGTGAGTTTTTTTTAATATTCTTTTGGCCATCTCTGAGGTGTTTTACAAAGTTCCAGTGCTTTTAAAGAGCTTTATAAATTCCAATGATTTCAAGAGGGATAGGGAGTGGCAGAGATTCAGAAGAACCTCGAAGTAATCACTTAGTGTTTGTTTGATTTCATCTCAGTTTGCGATCGGGGTTGCGACAGGCGGGTGTGCTTGAAGTGAGGAGTAGGGCATTTCGTCGCATAATTTCGCATGGAGTACGTCGCCTGCTGAATTAAAGATGTCGCAAAGATCTCACCATGCGTTTGCGGTCGTTGTCTGTGTTGCAAATGAAGGCTAATCAAAGAAATGAATGAATCATTAACGCTTCCGCTGCTTCTCGAGGATGTGCTGGCTTCAAGGGAGAATTTGGGTGCTCAGTATCTATTTGAGCGAGAATCTATTCAGATTTCTAAGAACGAGTTCGATGTTATGGGGGTATTCGCGTGCCGTGATTATCGAAAAGGTTCGAAAATTATTTCACTGCCGATCCAGTCTGGCAGTTTGACGCGAAACAGGGCCTATGAGGAGGCTCTCCCACTGTTAAAAAAGCTTGGCGTGGATAGGTATAACGTTGGTGAATCATTTATTATTTCGGCGGCGCTCTACCTGAGGCACGAAAATGGCATCGACAAGGGAACGGATCTCATGATTCCGGATCCGAATCTGGAGAATAAGTATCACGGCCTGCCGATGACGGCATATGGTTCACTAGATCGCGCTAAGTTGCTGTTTGACAATGACAAGATTGCACTAGATGATGCTGCGAAAATGGATGAGCGTCTTTCTATTCTTGGTGTTGATAAAATGGTTTTCCGGTACTTTCTTGCTTATTGTGTTTCGAGAAGATGGGGTTCTTTTGGCATAGTTCCAATATTTGATTGGCTTAATTCTGCATATAAGGAGCAAGCGAACTGTCGATTTTCGGTAGATGGTGAACACTTTTCGTTCATTGCGCGAAGAGATATTATTGCAGGCGAAGAGCTTGTTTGGGATTATAATGACAGTGATGCTCGGGTGACTTGGTTGAATTATGGGTATGTCGACCCAAGGCGGCCAAGGCATGCTTTTATTGAATTAATGGTCTCGGAAGATCAGCGTGACAAGTTCGAGAGTTTTGCAACAGAAAGACTTGGTTTAACCGATTTAGACGTGCGTCGCGCTCTTAAGGTTAACTCATGCAAGTTTGAGTATTTCTTGATTGAGCCAGGTAAAAATTTGTCTGATGATGAAAGAAGGCAGGAGGTTCTGTCAGCGATAGAGTCATTTGTTAGTGTGAGATATTGGTTCAGAGTGTTGGTTATAAGTAATTCAAAGAACGTATCTCACAAAACGAAAGTTCCGCACCCGGAACTTGACAAAGTGCAGTTTGGAATGAAATTTGAACGCCAAGTGACCTTAACTATCATTTCAGCTCTGCAGGTAGGTTTAAAGCAAGAGCGCCAAAGACTCGAGGAATTTTGCACATCGGAAGTCGGAACTACGATTGATATGTCAGCTTACAGAGAAATGATGGAGGGCGCAACTTTATTTTGGGTTAATGCCTTGTCGGTAGTCGCAGCACTTTTATCCGGCGCATCGAATGAAGAAAAAATGCACTGTATAAACGTTGGCCTGGGAAAAGAGTTTGCTTCATTCGATGAGCTGAATTCATTTCTCAAGAGTGATCATTCTGAAGATGTGTCGGTTCTTAAATCATTGATTGGAAGATATATCTGGGCGCTTGAACCGTAGCTTGGCGCTTTTCTGGGCGGATTGCAAAATGCGAGAGCGATGGTTCGGTATTGTTCGTCGCTTTTCGCATCGCTTTATAGTCACTGGTTGCGCGTACCGGAAGAGCCTTGCTCCGTGATTGGGATCCTTAATGCCCAGCGAGCGCAGGCGCCTGGCGGTCATCGCTCGAATGTTTGGTTCAGGCGTTGGCGGTTAAGGTTCGGGTAGGGCGGGATTTTCTCTTCACGGTTTGGCGGCGGTGGAGGTGTGATCAGACAGGCGGTCCTGGACGACCGGCGCGGGCGTGTTGCTGTTCGCCGCAGGCGCTTTTACTCGGCCAGCGTCGCCAGGGCGTGGCGTTTTTTGCCGGCGGTGAGTTTGAGCGGGCCTTCTTCGAAGCGGGCGAGCGGCGCGAGATAGCCGGGATCGGTCAGCGGCGCATCGTCGAGCTTGGCGCCGCCTTCGGCGATCAGGCGTTTGGCGTCTTTGCCGGATTTCGCGAGGCCGGTCTTCACCAGAAGCTGCACGATCGAAACGCCGTCGCCGATCTCCTCGCGCGTGAAGGCGGCGCTCGGCAGCTCCGCCCCGGCGCCGCCGGCCTCGAAAGTCTCGCGCGCCGTGCGTTCGGCCGCAGCCGCCGCTTCGGCGCCATGGGCGAGCGTCGTCGCCTCATTCGCGAGCACCGCTTTGGCGCTGTTGATCTCCGCGCCTTCCAGCGCTTCGAGCTTGGCGATCTCATCCAGCGGCAGCTCAGTGAAGAGACGCAGGAACCGTCCGACATCGGCGTCGGCGGCGTTCCGCCAGAACTGCCAAAATTCGTAAGGCGACAGCAGAGCGGCGTTCAGCCACACCGCGCCTTGGGCGGTCTTGCCCATCTTCTTGCCGTCGGCGGTGGTGAGCAGCGGCGAGGTCAGACCGAACACCTCCGCCCCATCGACGCGGCGCGTCAGATCCACGCCGTTGACGATGTTGCCCCATTGATCCGAGCCGCCCATTTGCAGCCGGCAGCCATGGCGGCTGTAGAGCTCGCGGAAATCATAGGCCTGCAGCAGCATGTAATTGAATTCGAGGAAGGTGAGCGGCTGCTCGCGATCGAGCCGCAGCCGCACGCTGTCGAAGGTCAGCATGCGGTTGATGGTGAAATGCCGGCCATAATCGCGCAGGAAGCTGATGTAATTCAGCTGATCGAGCCATTCCGCGTTGTCGAGCATCAGCGCGTCCGTCGGCCCGTCGCCGAAGGCGAGGTATTTTTCGAACACGGCGCGGATACCAGCCATGTTGGCGGCGATGCCGGCGTCGTCCAGCAGTTTGCGCGCCTCGTCCTTGCCGGAGGGATCGCCGATCTTGGTCGTGCCGCCGCCCATCAGCACCAGCGGCTTGTGCCCGGTTTTCTGCAGCCAGCGCAGCATCATGATTGGGAGAAGGCTGCCGACGTGGAGCGAGGGCGCGGTGCAATCGAAGCCGATATAGGCCGGCGTCGCGCCCGCGCTCAACGCCTCGTCCAAGCCTTCGTAATCGGTCGCGTCCTGGATGAAGCCGCGCGCCATAAGCACGCGCAGAAACTCGGATTTGGGCGCGAAACCGGTCGTCATGAGAAAGCGCTCCGCCAATGAGGGAAGGGCCGGCCGGGAACGGGCCGCGCCGCATCGGCGATCCCTAGCGCGCGGGGCGAGGAAAATGAAGGCGGCGTCCGGCGTTGCAAAAAGATGCGGCGGCGCGGGCGCGCCGGCGCCATGCTGCGCCTCGTTCTGATGAGGGGGCGACGCTATGCTGATGTCATTCATTCAACGCGCGGCCGCATCGGCGCTGTGCGTCATCGCGCTCGCCGCGCCAGTCGCGCCGACGGGCGCGCTGGCGGAGGACGGCGCCTGGTTCCTGCACGAGTTCGGCGAGCTGAGGAGCTATCACGGAGATTGGCTCGCGGTGTGCGGCCCCGATGCGCGCGGCTCTTGCCGCTTGGTTCAATTCCTCTTCGAACCGGGCCAGAGGGACCGCTTTTTCGGGAGCGCGCGTTTGTCGGTCGAGAGCGATCCTGAAAGCGGCGAGATAGACCGGATCGAGCTTTACGCGCGCGGCGCGCCGGACGAGCCGCTCGGCGCGGTCGGTATCGTGATCGACGGAAACGCCTGGTCTTTGCGCCCGGGCTCGGAGATCCGCGGCGCGCGCACCGGTGCGGGCGGCGTGATCAGCGAGAGTTATGAGATCACGGCGTCGAGCCTTTTGGCGGAGCTTCACGCGGCGATGCGGCGGGGCGAGACGCTGAGGATCGGCTACCGGACACAAGAGGGCGCGCAGCGGCTTCGCTTCTCGCTGCGCGGTTATGCGGCGGGCATGGCGGCGATCGACGCGCTCGAGGCGCGGCGCGGGCGCTGAGGGCGCGTCGAAGGGCTCTTGCGGGCGCGCGCTGTCTGTTGCGCGCGCGCCCGGCGCAGGTCGGTCCTTCGCTCAACGCCGCCCGGCGCTTGAAGCGGCTGTGATTTCGTCCACTTGGCGATAGTGTCGCATCTCTGTTCCCGACGGCGTCTGCGAGGCGCGCAGGAGCGAGAGGCGCGGAGGCCCGCACGGGCCCCACACCAACGACAAAACAAAAAAAAGGCCCAAACGGCCAGGGAGGACCACCGAATGACCGATCAAACCGCCTCTCCGGCGGCGGCGGCGCCCGCGCGCCCGCAGAGCCTCTATAGCTACTATGTGGTGGTGCTTCTCACCGTCGCCTACTGCTTCAACTTTATCGATCGCCAGATCATCGGCATCGTCAGCCAGGATCTGAAGGAGGATCTTCAGCTCGCGGACTGGCAGCTCGGTCTGCTGAAAGGCTTCGCCTTCGCGCTGCTCTATACGCTCGCCGGCATCCCCATTGCGCGCTGGGCCGATCGCTCCAACCGCGTGCGCATCGTCTCGATCGCGGTGGCGACCTGGTCGGCGTTCACGGTGCTCTGCGGCTATGCGCAGAACTTCACCCAGCTTCTTTTGGCGCGGATCGGGGTGGGCATCGGCGAGGCGGGCGGCACGCCGCCGTCGCACTCGATCATCTCGGATTATTTCTCCAAGGAGCAGCGGGCGAGCGCGCTCGGCATTTACTCGCTCGGCATCCCGTTCGGGATGATGTTCGCCTTTATCGCCGGGGGGTGGCTCACGGCGGAGTTCGGTTGGCGCGGCGCCTTGATCGGCGTCGGCGCGCCGGGCGTCGTTTTGGCGCTCTTGATCTACCTGACGGTGCGCGAACCCGAGCGCGGCGCGGCGGACGGGCCCGCGCTGGCGAAGGCTGATGGCGGCGAGACGATGTCGGTCTGGCAAGCGGCCAAGCATCTCTTCTCCATCCCGACCTATGCATGGGCTTGCGCGGGCATCACCGCCGCCTCCTTCACCGCCTACGCCTTCGCCTCCTGGATCGTGCCCTTTTATCTCCGCGCCCATGTCGGCTCGCCGGAGACGCTCGGGCTTGACGCGTTCAAGGCTGAATTCACCACGTTGATGGTGATCCTCGGCTTGATCTCCGGAGGCGCTTACGGTCTCGGCACTTTCCTCGGCGGCTATCTCACCGAGCAGGCGGCGCGGCGCGATCGGGCGAATTACATGCGCATCCCGGCGATCGCGATGCTGCTGACGCTGCCCGCTGGGGCGGTGCAGCTCTTCGCGGGCGACTACACCACCTCGCTGATCTTCGCCGCGGTGACGCAGATTTTGCTCGGCATGTATCTCGCGCCGACCTTCGCGCTGGTGCAGACGCTGGCGCCGCTGCATATCCGTGCGCTCTCCACGGCGATCTTCTTCTTCGTGCTGAACTTGATCGCGCTTGGCGTCGGCCCGTCCTTCGTCGGCGTCGCGTCCGATCTCTTCGCGGCGCAGGACGGCGATCCGGAAGGGCTGCGCTGGGCGTTGGCGACGGCCGGGATCGGCATCGCGCTTTCGGTCGTGTTTTATTGGATGGCCGCCGCGCATACGCAAGCCGATTGGAGACGCGCAACCGGCGACGATTGATCAGTGGGCGAACGGGCTCGGCGCGGCGCGGCGCCGGGCCCACGCGCGGCTACTTCTTGCGCTTCGCCGCGCGGGCTTCGGCCGCGACGCGCTCGGCCTCCAGCGCCTCGGTGAGCGCATCGAGAGAAAGCTGCGCGTGATCGGCCAAGGTCTTGCGCGCCGCCTCCACCGCTTTCACGGCGGCGTCCTTCGTCCCGAGCGCCTTGAGCAGGCTCGTCAGCGCCTCAAGCGCTTCGGCCGCGGCGCCCGCGCGCACCTCGGTGGCGCGCGGCAAGCGCAGGCCGCCTTTCGCCGCCTTCGCCACCGCTTTCGTGAACGCCGCCGGCTTCACATCGCCTTGCGCGCGCAAAAACGCCTCGGCCGCCGCCATCGCGCCGCGATCGCCGCGGCGCTCCGCCACGATCCGCCCCAGCGCGCCGAGCGCCTCGGCCATCTCCTCGAAGGTCATGCTCTCCCTTTCCTCTCGCATCCGGCGCACGCCGCTGGCCTCGCCTTGCGCGGCTGGCATAGCATGCGCGAACGCCGCTCTAAAGGCGCGTTGAAATGAGATGCTTCGCAGGAGCCTTGAATGAAAAACAAAGCGGAAGGCGAGGCGCGCTGGGCGCTTGGCATGATGTCCGGCACCTCGATGGACGGCGTGGACGCGGCGCTGTTGCGCTCGGATGGCGCGCGGATCGCCGAATTCGGGCCGAGCCATTTTCGCGCCTATGACGACGCGGAGCGCGCGGCGCTGCAGGAGGCGCTCAGCCGCGCCGCGTCAGCGCCCGTTCCGAGCGGCGCGGAGGATCCGCGCTTCGCAGCGGCGCGCGCCGTGGTGCTGACCGCGCATCGCCAGGCGGCGGAGCGCCTGATGGCGATGGACGGCGCGCCGCGGCCGAGCCTTGTCGGCTTTCACGGGCAGACGGTTCTGCATCGGCCCGAGCAGGCGCTGACCATCCAGATCGGCGACGGCGCGGCGCTGGCGGCGGCGCTCGGCGCGCCGGTGGTGTTCGACTTTCGAAGCGCGGATGTGGCGGCGGGCGGGCAGGGCGCGCCGTTCGCGCCGTTCTATCACGCCGCGCTGGCGCGCCATGCGCGCGAGGCTGGGCGCGCGCCGGAGGGACCGATCGCGTTCCTCAATCTCGGCGGCGTCGCCAACGCGACCTGGGTGGAGGCGGGCGCGGAGGATCCGGCGGCGCCGGGCGCGCTCTTGGCGTTCGACACCGGGCCGGCGAACGCGATGGTGGATGATTGGATGACGGCGCGGGCCGGCGCGCGGTTCGACGCGGACGGCGCCACGGCGCTCGCGGGGCGCGCGGATGAGGCGCTGGTCGCGGC
>JBCBCG010000040.1:1653-24097 GCA_038530925.1 Pseudomonadota bacterium | reverse complement strand
GTCTTCATCGTCGCCGCGGGCAACACGGTCGATGACGGCGCGATCGCTTACGAGATGGGCACGGCGCTGTCCGATCGTTCTGTGGGCCGCGCTGGCGGCGGGCGTCGCATGGCTGGTCCTCGCCGCGCTCGATTACTACAATCGGCGCGCGCACAACCTAACGATGAGCGATCGCGGCGGATCGGGCGGCCGCGCGCCTGATTTCTTAACCGTCGATCACGAGAAGCGCGAAGCGGCGAGGCGGGCGGGTGAAGTGTTCGACGAGAAAATCGCGGCGCGGGATGCGGCTGAGGCGGCTGCAGCCGCCGGAGAGCCCGCACGCTCTCCCGCGATGGGCTGGGCGCGCATCGCGACGGTTTTCTTCGCGGTCGTCACCGTGATCACGGTGGCGATCGGCGCCATCGGCCGGATCGAGACCTTCGATGAAGGCGTTCGTCGGTTGTCGAGCTGGGAGCGCTTCAGCGAGATCGTCTCGATTTATTGGCTCGGGTTTTTAGTCGTCGCCGCGATGGTCGCGGTGCAGATCTTCCACGCGGTGCGCCAAACGCAATCGGACTAGAGAGCCCGCCGCGCGCGCCGCTTTCGAGCCGAACCGCCCGTTGCGGCGGTCCGGCGCCAGAAATGAAGAATGAAGGGAGCCGACATGTCGTCCCGCACCATCACCCTTAGCGGCCCTGACGTCCTGTGCGAATATGTTCCGGTCGACGACGTCAAAGGCTTCTTCCAGCAGCGCATCGGCGTCGGGCCGGATTTGATGGCCATGCTGATCCGCGACGGCAAGGTCGCGCATGTCAGCCACGGCGCGCATATCGCGCTGGGCGGTTTCTGGCGCGGGATCAAAGACTCGCTCGCCGGAACGCATGCGCTGCGGCTCTTGATCGCCGATCTCAAGCCCTTCTCCGCCACCGGGCTCGTCACGTCGATCACCCGCGACAGCGTTCCGGTCGAAGGCGAAGTTTCGCTCGAGCTGCAGGTGAACCCTGAAAAACCCGAAGGCGTGCTCGGCTTCGCCTCCGATCACGAGATCACGCCGAAAGCGGTGATGTGGGAGCGCCTGGCGCCGCATCTCGGAGACCGGGTGCTGCAAGCGGTGGTGCGCAAGGTCGACGCGCTGGAGCTGCGCGGCGATGTGGACGCGCAGAACAAGGTGCAGGCGGAGATCATGGCTGAGGCCGAGCGCGTGTTCGGCGATATGGGCCTTCTCGTGCGCGCCGTCAGCGTCAATTGGGGCTTCAACGAGGAGGAGCTGGCCGAGATCCAGAAGCGCGCAGAGACGCGCGAGCAGGAGATGCTCGACGCCAAGCTCGCCAATTTCTCGCGCGAGATCGCGCGCACCGCCGAGATCACGACGCTGCAGCTCAACACCGAACTCGCCGAAGAGCAGCTGAAGGCGGCCAATGACAGCGAGCTGCGCCAAATGCTGCTGGCCCAAGAGCTTGAATTCGTCGACGCCAAGGAAACAGGCGCCCGCACAGCGCGGATGAAAGCGCTGGAAGGCGAGATCACCGAGCTGAAGCTCGAACAGCAAGCCAAATTCGATCTCGCGCTCGGCGAGGCGAAAAACGATCTCGATCTGCGAAAGATCAAGATGGAGATCGAGAAGCTCGACCGTGAGACCGACAAGCTCAATCGCCAACAGGAAAGCGCGCTCGGCAAGCTTGAGGAGATGGACAAACTCGAGATCGCCAGCGCGGCGCGCAAAGAGCAGATGGCCTCGCTCAAGGGATTGCAGGACATCGAGATCGAGGGCGAGGCGGCGCGGGCCAACATCGCCGATCGGTCGGCCGACGCCGAGCATGAGCGCGAGATGGGTCGCATCCGTCAGGAGGATGACGCTCGGCTCGCTGAGATGCGTCTGAAGCGCGACATGTCGCCGGACCAGATTTTGGCGATGCAGGCCGGGCTCTCGGCGGATGTCGCGGCGGTCTTCGCCGAGCGGGCCAAGTCCGACGCTTCGGACACGGCGGAGAAGATGGCGCTGATGGAGCGTCTGATCGAAAGCGGCGCGAAAACCGGAGACCAGGCGAAGTTCTTCTTCGAGCAGTTCAAAGAAGGCGTGGTGAGCGCCGTCTCCGCGGCGTCCGACGCCGGCCCGAGCCGCGCGCCTGAGAAGACGCCGGTTGCGACGGTGATTTGTCCGCGTTGCCGCTCTGAGAATGAGGCGGATGCGGCGTTCTGTCGAGCCTGCGGCGCTCCGCTGCGGAGTTAAAGCGGGCCGGCCGAGGTATGCGCCGCGCGCGACCGGAGTCCTGAGAGAAAGCGTGCAAGGAGCGCGAAGGATGCAATGGGCGGGCTATAAGAGCTGTTGCCACCGGACGGCGCTGACGCCCGCGGCCGCCTTTTGCGGCGAATGCGGAACGCCGCTGCTGCGCTGCATGAATTTTTCAGACTGCTTCCAACTCGTCGAGCCGTTTAAGCCCTGCCCGGTTTGCCTGACGCCGGAGTTGGTGGTTGAGGCGGGCGCCACAGTGGGCGGCGGCGTGGGCGCGCGGGTCGCGATCCCGCTGAAGCTGCGCAATCAGAACGCCGAGGCGCGGCGGCCCATCTTCCTCAAACGCCTGCAAAAGCGCGAGCGCGACGGCGCGGCGACGGATGTGCCGCTCGATTGGGAGCAGATCGATCCCGGCGCGGAGCGGTCGTTTCTGGTGGAGGCCGGCCCCTTTGAGACCGACGGGGTCGCGCGGATGGAGCTGCTGATGACGCTCGCGACGCGTTCGAAGGAGGGCTATGAGGAAGCCTATGTCTTCGGCGGCGCGCTGCTTTTGACCGTCGCGCGCGAAAGCGCGCAGCAAGTGGTGCAGAACATCGATTTCTCAGGCGCGCATTTTGAGACCGGCGGCTTGGTGAAGACGGATCTCAAAGTCGCGGAAAGCGCCGGCGCCGGGCTGGGCGCGGAGGCGGGGCGCCGCGTCGTCTCGCTCGAGCGGTTCGAGCTCAGCGAGGTGAAGGACGGCGTGCGCGGCTATGCGGAGAGCGGGCGCCGCGTCTCGCGCGCGGCGCTTTTCTCGTTTCGCGGCTTTCCCGGCGATGACGCGCCAGGGTTCGAGACCGGCCTCGGCGCCCGCGGCGCGCTCGCTTTCGGCCGCGCCGGGCGTGAGCGGGATCCTGAACGCAATCCGACGCCGATGGACGCCTCGCTCCGGGTCTATGGCGCCGATGGCGCGGTGGACGCGGCGGCGAGCGGCCGGATCTCGCGGCATCATTTCGATCTGACAGTGCTGAACGACCGGCTTTGCCTGCATGTGCGCAGCGCCAAAGGCGTCGCAGTGAACGGGCGCGCCGCTCTCTCGGGCGCGGTGGAGCCGATCGAAGACGGCGCGCTGATCACGCCGGATGAGAGCGTCGATCTTGCGATGCGCGTGCGCTTCTCCTCCGGCCCGGGCGGGGTGGTCGAGCGGGTGGATCTGGTGCGAGAGAGCAAAGCGGGCTGATCGGCCGCGGCGGGGCTGAAGAGGACGGAGGGGCGCTGTGAGCGATCAGGACAAGGGCGCGGGCGAGAAGAATCTCAACATCATGGCCACGGTCTGGGACTCCGGCCCGGCCCAGCCCGCGCAGACGTTCGAACTTGGAGAGCGCTTCGCCGATCGCTATGAGGTCCTGCGCGAGATCGGCGGCGGCGGCATGGGCGTCGTCTATCTTGCGAAGGATGCGGTCACCTCGGAGGAGATCGTCCTCAAGCTGATCCATCCGAGCCTGCTCGACCCCAAGGCGCGCGAGCGCATGATCTCCGAAGGCGTGAACACGCGGAAGATCCGCAATCCGCATGTGGTCGCGGTCTATGACGTCGGCGAGCATAACGGCCAAGTGTTCCTTAGCATGGAGCATGTGGAGGGCCGGCCGCTGCGCGCCTGGATGGCGGACAACATGGCCAAGCGCGTGGATGCGCCGCTGCCGGATGTGATGAAGATCGTCCAAGAGATCCTCTCCGGCCTCGCCGCCGCGCATAAGGAGGGGGTGATCCACCGGGATCTCAAGCCCGAGAACATTATGATCGCCGGCGATCCGGGCGCGGATGACTTCAAGCTGAAAATCCTCGATTTCGGCATCGCCCGCGGGCTGAAGACTGAGGTCTTCACCGGCTCGACGCCGGCCATGGGCACGCCGCTCTACATGGCGCCCGAACAGAAGACGACGCCGGACGCGGTCGGCCCGTCGGCCGACATCTATTCAGTCGGCCGCATGCTCTATGAGATGCTGATGGACGTGCTGCCCGAAGGCGCATGGAACCCGCCGAGCGAGCAGCGCGCCGATGTGCCCAAAGGGCTTGATGATGTGATCCGCAAAGCGCTGCAGGCGCCGAAGCATCGCTATCAGTCCGTCGCTGAATTCGCCGCGGCGCTCGCGACGGCGGCGGCGGGAACGAAAGCGGCGGAGGTGTCCAAGGCGGTTTGGGGCTCGGAGGGCGGCGACAGCTTGCGCGCCAGCCTCAAAGAGCTCGACAGCACCATCAACGAGCGTCTGGCCGGCGGCGTCAATTGGCTCAATCAGAACTTGAAGAAGGATGGCGGCGGCGGCGCGAAGCCGCCGGAGCCGGATGCGGCGGCGGCGGATCAGAAGAAGCGCGCTTTCATGATCGGCGGCGGCGCCCTTGCGGCGGTGGTGGTCGCTGCGGTCGTCTTCGGCGGCGAGGACGCCGATCCGCCGTGGCCCGATCCCGATCCCGATCCGCGCTGGCCTGATCCCGATCCGGACCCTGAGCCGCGTTGGCCGGACCCTGATCCAGAGCCAGAGCCAGAGCCAGAGCCGGAACCGGAACCTGATCCGGATGATTTCGGCTGGAACGGCCCGGCGGTCGGCGGCGCCTGGCGGCTCGAAGGCGGCGGGGTGTTCGCATTCCGCCAACAACAGGGCTTCGTCACCGGTCAGGGGCAGACCGGCGGGTGGGGGCCGGTGGTCATGTCAGGCCCGCTCGAAGGCACGATGGAAGTGCGCAGCATGTTGAACAATGCGCTTCTCGGCCGCGTCACAGGCGGGCTGCAACCGCGCCCGGATGGTTTGCCCGGCTTTGATTGGGTTGGGAACATGGTCGAGACCGGAACCAATGCGCGGTACCAAATTCTCTTCCATATCAATCATTAATCGGTGCGGGTCATAGGATCGCCGCCACGCCGAGAGGAGGGCCAAGCATGAGTGACGAGGCGCTGCGCGATGCGGAGGTGAGTTTTCGGTCCGGCGGCCGTACAGTGCGTTTGGGCGGTTATCAGCGCGATCTGCCGCGTCCAAGCGCGGCGGAGGTGGTGACGGATCGCAGCCTCGACAGCCTGCCGCCCAGCATGGATCTGCGCGGCTTTTGCACGGTGGTGGAGGATCAAAAGACGCTTGGCAGCTGCACCGCGAACGCGGCGGTGGGCGCGCTTGAATATCACCGCAAAAAGCATGGCGTCGATCCGAGCGATCTCAGCCGGCTCTTCGTCTATTACAACACGCGCCGGCTGAAAGGGACGCTGCAGCAGGACACCGGCGCCACCATCGCTGAAAGCATGGCGGCGGTGATGGCTTACGGCGCGCCGCGCGCCGATCTTTGGCCTTATGACGATCAGTCTCGCTGGCGCGAAGAGCCGCCGCAGGAGGTCTATGAGAACGCGGCGCTCAACGAGGTGGTGCAATACGCGCGGGTCTCGCCGGGGATTGGCGTGCTCGGCGCTTTGGCGGCGGAGTTTCCGGTGTGCTTCGGCGTCTTCGTGCCGAAGCTCGCTTACGACATCGCCGGCGCGACCGGCGCGATGCCGGAGCTGACCGAGGAAGAGTGGAACGGAGAGCCCGCGGGCGGCCACGCCATGCTGCTGGTCGGCTATGATCTTCTCCGAAAGCTCTATCTCGTGCGCAACAGCTGGGGCGAGGGCTATGCCGAGGGCGGTTATTTCACCATGCCTTTCTCGGTGATGGATCGGGGCGGCGCGCCGGAGGGCTTCTGGGTGCTCGGCCAGCTTGAGCATCAAGGCGGCGTGACGTTGCGTAAAGCCGATCAGCCGAGCGCGGCGGATCAGGTGCGCGCCGAGCTGCGCGGCGAGATCGAAGGCGGCCTCGCCGGCGTGCGCCAAGGCCTGCGGGATCGTTTGACCAAGAAGTGAGCGCGGCGCGGTCGCCGCCGATCGGCGCGCTCGCATCCGGCTCAGAGCCCTACCGCCTCGGGCGAGATCTGGTCGACCAGACGATCGGCGCCGCCGAGCGGATCGCTGCGCGTGTACCGGCTCGGCGCGACGACGCAGCGCAGTCCGGCCGCTTGAGCGGCGTTGAGGCCGTTGGCTGAATCTTCGATGGCCAGGCACGCCTCCGCCGGCAGGCCGAGCCGCTCCAACGCTAGATGATAGACGTCCGGCGCGGGCTTCTTCGCCGCGACGTCGTCACCCGCGGCGATCACCTCGAACACGGCCTCCGCCGCCGCGCCGAAGCCGGAGCGGCACACAGCGTCCACATTCGGCCGGCTTGTGGTCGTGGCCACCGCCAACCTCACGCCGCGCGCGCGCGCGGCGGCGACGGTCTCGGCGATCCCATCGCGCAAGGGCAGGCCGCCCGCGCCGAGCAGCTCGGTGAAGCGCCGGGTCTTCAGGCGATGGATCTCCGCGATGCGGTCGCGCTCCGGCGCGGGATCGAGGCCGAGATGGGCGGCGAGATAATGCGCCATGCGTTCTTTGCCGCCGGTGACGGCGAGCAGCCGCAGATAGAGCGCCGCATCCCAGACCCAGCCGCGATCCGGATCCGGCCACATTGCGCCGACTCGCGCTTCGGCGAAGATCTCGTTGAAGGCGCGGCGATGCGCCTCCTCCGTCTCCGCCAGCGTGCCGTCCACATCGAAGATCAAGGCTTGGGGTTTCATCGCGAAAACTCCGCCGCCGCGGCGCGGACGAGATCGGGCAGCTCGGCGAAGTCGGAGAAGGCCGCGCGGTGCGGCAGCGTCTCCACGGGCGCGGCGCGGTAGCCTTCGGTGTAGAGCAAGAGCGGCGTCCCGGCGCGGGCCGCGGTCTCGGCGTCCACCTCGCTGTCGCCGACATAAAGAAGCGGTTGCCCACCGAGGCGGCGGCCGGCCTCGAGCAGCGGCTCGGGATCGGGCTTGCGCACGGAGAGGCTGTCGCCGGCGATGACGACGCTGAGGCGCTCCGACCAGCCAAGCGCCTTGATCACGGCCTCAGTCGGCGCGCCGGGCTTGTTGGTGCAAAGGCCAAGCGCGCAGCCAGAGCCGGTCAGCGCCGCCAGCGCCGCGTCCGCGCCGGGCATCGGCAAATTGTCGAGCGGATCGGCTTCGGCGTAATAGCGCTCAAAGCGCGCGATCGCCGCCTCCAGCGCCGGCGGGTCTTCAATCGCGCGCGCGGCGAAAGCGCGCCGCACGAACATCGCGGCGCCGGCGCCGATGAAGCTGCGCGTCTCCTGTCCGGTCAGCGGCTTCAGCCCGTGCTCGGCCATCAGCTGATTGGCGATCTTGCGGATGGCCTGCGCGCTGTCGATCAGCGTGCCGTCGAGGTCGAAGACGACCGAGATCATGCCGCTTGCGCGCTGGCGATCGCGCGCTGCGCGGCGCCGCGGATCGCGGCGATGTTCCGTCCATAACCTTCTGGGGCCGCCGCCGATCCGCCTTTGAACACCGCCGAGCCGGCCACAAGCGCATCCGCGCCCGCCGCGGCCACCAGCGGCGCCGTCTCCTCCGTGACGCCGCCGTCGATCTCGATATGGATCGGCCGCTCGCCGACCATCGCCCGGAGCCGCCGCACCTTCTCGATCTGCGAATGCAGGAAGGACTGGCCGCCGAAGCCTGGGTTCACCGTCATCACGCAAATCAGATCGATCCGGTCTAGCACGTATTCGATCGCGCTTTCCGGCGTCGAGGGATTGAGCGCGACGCCGGCTTTGGCGCCAAGCGCGCGGATTTGTTGCAGCGAGCGGTCGAGATGCGGCCCTGTCTCGGCGTGGACGGTCACGATGTCGGCGCCGGCGGCGACGAAGGCGCCGAGATAGGGATCGGCGGGCGCGATCATCAGATGGACGTCCATCACGCCTTTGATATGCGGGCGGATCGCCGCGCACATTTGCGGGCCGAAGGTGATGTTCGGCACGAAATGCCCATCCATCACATCGACATGCACCCAATCGGCGCCCTGCGCCTCTACGGCGCGGCACTCCGCGCCGAAATCCGCGAAATCCGCCGCCAGGATCGACGGCGCAATCTTGAGGCTTCGATTGAAGCTCATGGGTCTCCCCCCATTTTTTGTTGGTCGATCGCGCCGATGCCGCCTTGGAAGACGCGGCTGGCGCGGATGTCGGCGGCGTCGATTGCGCTCAGCGCCGCGGCGTCGACCGGTCCGGCCGCGCTCTCGAACAAGCGGTTGGCTTGGCGCAGCCGCGCGCGGTCGAGCGCGTTGCGGATCGAGCGGGCGTTGGCGAAATGCGGCTGCCCGCGCCGAAGCGCGATGTATTCGCCCATCGCGGCGCGCGCCTCCGGCGTGAGGCGATAATCCTGATCCGAGAGCATGGTCTCCGCGATCGAGAGCAGCTCGTCATTGGAATAATCCGGAAAATCGATGTGATGCGCGATGCGGGAGCGAAAGCCTGGATTGCTCTGGAAAAACCGATCCATCCGGTCGCCGTAACCGGCGAGGATCACCACCAGATCGTCGCGGTTGTTCTCCATCACCTGGAGCAGGATCTCGATCGCCTCTTGACCGTAATCGCGTTCATTCTCGGGTCGGTAGAGGTAGTAGGCCTCGTCGATAAACAACACGCCGCCCATCGCCTTTTTCAGGACTTCTTTCGTCTTCGGCGCGGTGTGGCCAATATATTGTCCAACCAAATCATCTCGCGTGACGGTGACAAGATGGCCCTTGCGCACATAACCTAAGCGATGCAGCAGATCGGCCATTTTCAGCGCGACTGTCGTCTTGCCGGTGCCGGGATTGCCGGTGAAGGACATATGCAGCGTCGGCGTCTCATGGCCGAGGCCGAGCGTCTTGCGCGCGCGCTCCACCAACAGGAGCGCCGCCGTCTCGCGCAGCCGCGTCTTCACCGGCGCAAGGCCGATCAAGCTGCGGTCGAGTTCTGAAAGCACCGCGCCCACGCCGGAGGTTTCGAATTCGCGGCGCAGATCGACGCTTTGGTCGGCCATGTTGGTGGCCTGGTTGGGCGCTGCGGCGTCTGTGATCGGCGGGGCTGCGCCGGAATCTGGGTCCCTCATGGGCTCGTCTCCGTCAGCGATCATGGCGGTCCTCTTCGTCGCAGGCTGTTCGCAGGGCGAAGAAGCATGGGTGAAATGCGGTCAGGCGCAAAGGAGGCGCGCGCGGCGCGCCTCCTGAGTGATGCGGCGCGGATCGCGCGTCAGGCGTAGCGCGCGCCCTCGGGCCGATCGGTGGCGTAGGAATGGATCTTGTAGCGAACCATCCGGCCCGGCCCTTCCTCGCGCTCCAGGCGGAAGCCCGGCTCGATCGCGGGGCGGTTGACGATGAAAGAGAGCCGGATCGACTCCCAGCCCGGCGTCGAGTCGAACCCGATCACGCGGATGTATTTCGAGCCATGCTGCTTGCGGCACTCATTGACTTCGAAGAGCGCCGCCGCCGCATCCGGATTATCGAACATCGGATGGCCCCACATTTCCCAATAGGCGTTCCGCGGATGCGGATCGTCGGTGTATTCCACCGAAACGGCGTAGCTTTGATCGATGCAGTACTGCACTTGCGTGCGGATCTCGTCGTCGCTGAGATCTGGTAGGAAAGAAAAAGTTCCTTGGGTCATACGCATTGGTTGGTCTCCTTAAGCGCAAACGGCTTTGATTAGTGGCTGACGCTGGCCGTCGGCGCGAAATCCGGCGCGTCGGTCGAGGCGTAGTCGAAGGTCACGTCTTTCCAGGTGTCGAGCGCCTGGCGGAGCGGCGTGCAGTTCTTGGCGGCGTCCGCCAGGATCTCAGGCCCTTCATTGACGATGTCGCGGCCGGCGTTCCGCGCGAAGATCATCGCCTCCAGCGCTACGCGGTTGGCGGTCGCGCCGGCTTGGATGCCGCCCGGATGGCCGATGGTGCCGCCGCCGAATTGCAGCACCACGTCCTCGCCCAGAAGATCGATGAGTTGATGCATCTGCCCGGCGTGGATGCCGCCGGAGGCGACCGGCATCATCTTGTTGAGGCTCGCCCAATCCTGGTCGAAGAACACGCCGTTCTCGAGGTTCGCCGGCGTGAACTCGTCGCGGCAGAAATCATAGTAGCCGCGCGTTGTCGCCGGATCGCCTTCGAGCTTGCCGACGACCGTGCCCGCATGAATGTGGTCGACGCCCGCGAGGCGCATCCATTTGGCGATGACGCGGAAGCTGACGCCATGGCTTTTTTGGCGCGTATAGGTCGAGTGGCCGGCGCGGTGCAGATGCAGGATCACGTCATTGTCGCGCGCCCATTTCGCCATGGACTGGATCGCGGTGTAGCCGATCACGAGATCGATCATCACGATGCTTGAGCCGAGCTGCTTGGCGAAGTCGGCGCGCTCGTACATATCCTCCATCGTGCCGGCGGTGACGTTGAGATAAGTGCCTTTCACCTCGCCCGTCGCCGCCGAGGCGCGGTTCACCGCCTCCATGCAGTAGAGGAAGCGGTCGCGCCAATGCATGAAGGGCTGGCTGTTGATGTTCTCGTCGTCCTTTGTGAAGTCGAGCCCGCCTTTCAACGCCTCATAGACCACGCGGCCGTAGTTGCGGCCGGAAAGACCGAGCTTCGGCTTCACCGTCGCGCCCAGCAGCGGGCGGCCGTAGCAGTTGAGGCGCTCGCGCTCGACCACGATGCCGGTGGCCGGCCCCTGGAAGGTCTTCACATAGGCCGTGGGCAGCCGCATGTCCTCAAGGCGCAGCGCTTTCAGCGGCTTGAAGCCGAAGACGTTGCCAATGATTGAGGCGGTGAGGTTCGCGATCGAGCCCGGCTCGAAGAGATCGAGGTCGTAGGCGATGTAGGCGAAATACTGGCCTTCCGCGTTCGGCACCGGATCGACGCGGTAGGCTTTCGCGCGGTATTTCTCGCTCGCGGTGAGCCGGTCGGTCCAGACCACGGTCCAGGTCGCGGTGGAGCTCTCGCCGGCGACGGCGGCGGCCGCCTCGATCGGGTCGACGCCGTCTTGCGGCGTGATCCGGAACAGCGCGATCACATCCGTGTCCTTCGGCGTGTAATCAGGCTCCCAATAGCCCATGTTTTTGTATTCCATGACACCCGCTTTGTAGCGGTCGGCGCCTTCGGGCTTTTTGATCTCGTCGAACATCACGGTCCCTTTCCTTCCTTTAGTCGCGTTTCTTCTCTCGGTGATCAGGCGGCGTCGCGCGTCGCGGGCGCGGCGCCCTGAGGGTCGAGCGCGCCGCTCTCGTATCGGCGCGCCATTTCTGCGATGGGAATGACTTTGATCTTCCCGGCGTTTCCGGCGGCGCCGAAGGCTTCAAAGCGGGCGCGGCAAATCTCTTTCATTGCGGCCATGGCCGGCTTCAGAAACTTCCGCGGGTCGAATTCTTCGGGTTTTAAAGCGGCGGTCCGCCGGAACTCCGCAGCGCCGGCGAGCCGCAGATCGGTGTCGATGTTGATCTTGCGCACGCCGTGCCGGATGCCGCGCACGATCTCCTCGACCGGCACGCCATAGGTCTCGCGCATCGCGCCGCCATGGGCGTTGAACACCTCGCGCCACTCCTCAGGCACGGAGGAGGAGCCGTGCATGACGATATGCGTGTTCGGCAGCTTGGCGTGGATCTTCTCGATCACGTCCATCGCCAGCACATCGCCATCGGGCTTGCGCGTGAATTTATAGGCGCCGTGGCTGGTGCCGATGGCGACCGCCAGCGCGTCGACTTTGGTTTCGGCCACGAAGCGCATCGCCTCGTCCGGATCGGTCAGCAGCTGCTCCTTAGCGAGCTTGCCTTCGAAGCCATGGCCGTCCTCAGCCTCGCCTTCGCCCGTCTCGAGACTGCCGAGACAGCCAAGCTCGCCTTCGACCGAGGCGCCGACTTTATGCGCGAGATCCGCCACCTGCGCCGTGATCGCGACATTGTAGGCGTAGTCGGCGGGCGTCTTGGCGTCCTCCTTCAAGGAGCCGTCCATCATTACGCTGGTGTAGCCATGTTGGATCGCCGAGAGGCAGGTCGCGACGTTGTTGCCGTGGTCTTGGTGCAGGCAGATCGGGATGTCCGGGAACATCAGCTCCAGGCCTTCGACGATCTTGCCGAGCATCAGATCGCCGGCGTAGCTGCGCGCGCCGCGGGAGGCTTGGATGATGACCGGGCTGTCGGTCTCCTGCGCCGCCTCAAGGATCGCGAGACCCTGCTCCATGTTGTTGATGTTGAAGGCCGGCACGCCGTAGCTGTGCTCCGCGGCGTGATCGAGCAATTGCCGAAGCGTTATTCTCGCCATTGGTCTCTTCCCCTGGTTTCGCGTTTGAAGTCGTCTCAGGCGGCGATGGCCGCTTTCGCCGCGGCGGCGACCGCTTCGGCCGTGATCCCGAAATGGCGATAGAGATCCGCCGCGGGCGCGGAGGCGCCGAAGCCGGTCATGCCGACGAAGCCGCCGCGCTCGCCGATCCAGCGCTCCCAACCAAAGCGCATCGCCGCCTCGACGCCGATGCGCGGCGCCGCGCCGAGCACGGCGGCGCGGTAGGCTTCGGGCTGCTCCTCAAAGAGCCTCCAGCACGGCATCGAGACCACCGCCGCGGCGACGCCTTCGGTCGCGAGCGCGTCGGCCGCTTGAAGCGCGACGCCAACCTCCGAGCCGGTGGCGAGAAGCGTCGCATCGCGCCCGCCGGTGGGCTCGCGCAGCACGTAAGCGCCGCGGGCCGTGAGGTTTCGCGCATCCGCCGGTCGATCGAGCGTCGGCAGACCCTGGCGGCTGAGGCACAGCACGGACGGCGTCGTCTTCAGCGCCAGCGCCGCCGCCCAGGCCTCCGCCGTCTCGATGGCGTCCGCGGGTCGGAACACCGCGAGGTTCGGCATGGCGCGCAAGCTCGCCAGATGCTCGACGGGTTGGTGCGTCGGCCCATCCTCGCCGAGACCGATCGAGTCATGCGTCATCACATAGATCGCGCGCACGCCCATCAGCGCCGAGAGGCGGATCGCCGGGCGGGCGTAATCGGCGAAGACGAGGAACGTCCCGCCATAGGGGATCAGCCCGCCATGGAGCGCGACGCCGTTCATCGCCGCCGCCATGCCGTGCTCGCGCACGCCGTAATGGACGTAGTCGCCATCGAAGCGTCCCGGCGAGATCGACGTCATCGACGCGGTCTTCGTGTTGTTCGAGCCCGTGAGATCCGCCGAGCCGCCGAGGAGAGTGGGCATGGCGCCCGCCAAAACCTCGAGCGCCTTTTGGCTCGCCACGCGTGTCGCCAGCGTGGGCGCCTCCTCGGCGTGCCGCGCCTTCAGCGCGGCGATCGCCTCCTCGGCGGCGGCGGGAACATCGCCTGTAATCGCCGCTTCGAACGCCGCGCGGTTGGGATGGGCTGCGAGGCGCGCCTCCCACGCGGCGCGGGCGCGCCGCGCTGCGGCCGGAACCGCGCGCCAGGCCTCGAGGATCGCCGCCGGGATCTCGAAGGGCGCCGCGCTCCAACCGAGCGCGCGCCTTGTCGCGGCGATCTCCTCGGGACCAAGCGCCGCGCCATGTACGCTGCTCGTGCCTTGCTTATTCGGCGCGCCATAGCCGATCACCGTGCGGCAGGCGATCAGCGACGGCCGGGCGTCGGATTTTGCGGCGATGAGCGCGCGCTCAATCGCCTCAGGATCATGCCCATCCACGCGCAGCACTTGCCAGCCGCTGGCCGCGAAGCGGGCGATCTGGTCGGTCGAGGTCGAGAGGTCCGTCGCGCCGTCGATCGTGATCGCATTGTCGTCCCAGAGCACGATCAGCCGGCCGAGCCCGAGATGGCCCGCCATGTCGATCGCCTCATGGCTGAGGCCCTCCATCAGGCAGCCATCTCCGGCGATGACGTAAGTATGGTGATCCACCAACGCCGCGCCGAAGCGCGCGTTCATCGCCCGCTCGGCGAGCGCCATGCCGACCGCGGTGGCGATCCCTTGGCCGAGCGGTCCGGTGGTGGTCTCGATCCCGGCGGCGTGGCCGTATTCAGGGTGACCTGCGGTGCGGGCGCCGAGTTGGCGAAAGCGCTTCAGCTCCGCCATCGGCATGTCCTCATAGCCGAGGAGATGATGCAGCGCGTATTGCAGCATCGAGCCATGGCCGGCCGAGAGCACGAAACGGTCGCGATCAGGCCAGTCGGGCTGCGCCGGATCGATCTTCATAACCTTGGTGAAGAGCACGGCGGCGGCGTCGGCCATGCCCATTGGCATGCCGGGATGACCCGATTTCGCGGCTTCGACCGCGTCCATGCTCACCGCGCGAATAGCGTTCGCCATCTCGCGCTGCGAGACCGCTTGCGCCGCGCTTGGGCCGTCAAATCTCTCCGCCGCATCTTGCATAGCTCCGCCCTCCCAGGCGCTTGGGTTCTTAAAATTCGTTGGTTTTTTCAGTGTTTTGCGGGCGCCCTAGCGCGCCCGTCGGCCGCGTTCGACCAGGCGATGGATCATCGGCGTCAGGATGAGCTGCATCGCCAAATCAAGCTTGTCGCCGGGGATGACGATCGAATTCGCGCGGCTCATCCAGGAGCCGCTGATCATGTTGGTGAGATACTGGAAGTCGATCCCGCGCGGGTTGCGGAAGCGGATCACGACCACCGACTCGCCCGCAGTGGGAATCCAGCGCGCGATGAACGGGTTCGAGGTGTCGACCACCGGCACGCGCTGGAAATTCACATCCGTCTGTGTGAACTGCGGGCAGATCACATGCACATAGGAGTGCATCCGCCGCAGAATGGTGTCCGTCACCGCCTCGGTGCTGTAGCCGCGTGAGGCGCGGTCGCGGTGGATCTTCTGGATCCATTCGAGATTGATCACCGGCACGACGCCGATCTTCAGATCGCCCTGGCCCGCGATGTCGATCTCATCGGTCTTCACCGCGCCGTGCAGACCTTCATAAAACAGAAGATCCGATGCTTCGCCGATCTCGGTCCAGTCGGTGAACTCGCCTGGCGGCACGCCAAAGCGTTCGGCCTCATCCTCGTTATGGACATACGTCCGGCTTTTGGCGCGGCCGGTCTCGCCATAGGCGCGCAGCTGCGCCTCAAGCTCCTCAAGATTGTTGGCCTCGATCGAGAAATGGCTGAAGGTCAGGTCGCCCTCATCCGTGCGGCGCTTCACCTCCGCTTTCATCTGGGCGCGATTGTAACGGTGGAACGCGTCGCCTTCGATCGACACGGCGTTGACCGCCTCACGGCGAAAGATCTGGTCGAAGGTGTGCTTGACGGTGCTGGTGCCGGCTCCCGAAGAGCCCACGACCGAGATGATGGGGTGCTTGATGGACATGGCTGGGTCTCCTGGCGCGTCTGCTGGCGCGTCTGCTGGCTCGGCGAACGCAGCGCGGCGGCTGCGATGGGCGTCTCAGAGCGCCGACTAGGAGCGGAAGAGACCGCGCCCGCCGAAGAGCGGCGAGACCTCGCGGGCGAAGGCGGGATCGGTGTGATAGGAGGCGACGCGCTCGACCTTCTCGGCGGCGCCGAACACCAGCGGCGTGCGTTGATGCAAATCGGTCGGGCTCTTATCGAGAATGCGCGTCACGCCGTCCGTCGCGCCGCCGCCCGCCTGCTCCGCCAGCATCGCGATCGGCGCCGCCTCATAGATCAGCCGCAGCCGGCCGCGCTCATAGCCGGGACGCTGATCCTCCGGATAGAGAAATAGCCCGCCGCGCGAGAAAATGCGATGCGTCTCCGCC
Organism: Pseudomonadota bacterium; assembly: GCA_038530925.1. Classification (GTDB taxonomy): domain Bacteria; phylum Pseudomonadota; class Alphaproteobacteria; order Rhodobacterales; family Rhodobacteraceae; genus JALEGB01. The sequence continues at coordinate 8,349 of JBCBCG010000040.1, read as the reverse complement.
ACCAGAGAGGCGACCCAGCGCATGTTGAAATTCTTGCCGCGCGGGCCGTCCGCCCCGGCGAGGCAGTCATCCACGAAGGTGCGGACCGCCTCGGGCCAATGACGATAGTTGGAGGCGTTGATGGCGAATTCTTTGGTGTTCGTCGGGATCGAGAGCCCGCCTCGCACGCGGCGGAAGGCGCCGCTCGCCCGGTCGAGCACATAAAGATCGACGCCCTCGCCAACGGTGAGGATCAGCGCCGTGTGCGGGCCGTAGATCACATATCCCGCGGCGAGCTGCTCGCGGCCGGGCCGGAAGATCGAGGCGGTGGCCCCCGCCTCGCTTCGCGGCGTTATCGAGAAGATCGTGCCGATCGAGACGTTCACATCGATGTTGGAGGATCCGTCGAGCGGGTCGACCGCCACCGCCAGCGGCGCGTCGGCGCGCAGCGTCAGGATCGCGTCCTCTTCTTCGGAGGCGTAATAGGCGACAGGCGCGGCCTGCAGCGCGTCGGCGACCAACTGGTTGGCGGCGACATCGAGCGCCTTTTGCTGATCGCCATCGGCGTTGGCCGCGCCCATCGCGGCGCCGAGATCGCCGGCGAGCGGGCCGCAACCCACCAAGCGTTCGATCTTGATCGCCGCCGCCGCGATCGCTTCGATTGTCTCGGCGACCGCGTTGCGGGTCGCGCATTCGCCCGCCCAGGCGGCGAGATGCTCGTCAAGGCGGCGGTTCGCCTGGTGAGTGTCTCGACGGTTGGGCGCCATGGGCGCAGCGGCTCGGCTGTTCGCTGGCATCGTTTCCTCCTTGGGCGGCGTTGGGCGCCGTTCGCGTTGAGGAAACGGTTGACGGGGAGCGGCGAAAAAGAAATTTCATTTTTTCGACGTCGACGTAACTTTTTCTGAAAGACGCCCTGGATGCCCGATCTCAGAAGCCTGTCGCTGAAACAGCTCCGCGCTTATGCCGCCGTGATCCGATCCGGCTCTGTCACCCAAGCGGCGCAGCAGCTTTCGTTGACCGCACCAGCAATCAGCAACCACTTGAAAACACTTGAAGCTTTGGCTGGAGGGCCGCTCGTCGACCGCAGCGGCGACGGCGCCGCGCCAACCGCGCTCGGGCGCCCTTTGCTGCGCATCGCCGATGAGGTGGAGGCGGCGATCGAGCGGGGCGAGCTGCAGCTGCGCGCGCTCAAGCAAGGGGCCGAAGGGTGCGTCGTTTTGGCCGTGGTGAGCACCGCGAAATACTTCGCGCCGCAGATCGTGGCTGCGTTCGGCCGGGCTTTTCCGAGGGTGAAGGTGACCCTTTCAGTGGGCAATCGCGGCGAGATCATCGCCGGGCTCGAGCGCAACGCCTATGATCTCGTGATCATGGGCCGCCCACCGGCGCATATCGAGGTCGAGCGCATCGTGCTCGGCGATCATCCCCATGTGTTGATCGCGCCGCCGGGCGATCCTCTCATCGATGATCCGGAGGTGCTGCCCGAGGATTTGATGGCGCGCACCTTCCTCGCGCGGGAGGAGGGGTCGGGCACGCGGATGCTGACCAACCGGTTCCTCGAACGCCTCGGCGGCGGGCGCCCGTTTGAGATTGTTGAGATGGGCAGCAACGAGACCATCAAACAGGCGGTGATCGCCGGGCTCGGCGTCGCGATCATCTCCGAGCACACCTGCGGCGCGGAGCTCGCCGAACGGCGCTTGGCGACGATCGCGATGACCAGCTTGCCGATCGTGCGCCAGTGGTATCTTCTGTCACGCATGGGCCGCCCGCTCGACGACGCGGCGCGCTCCTTGCGCGATTTCATCCGCGAGCGCCGCGCGGATCTGCTGCCTGCTCCCGTCGCGCCGCGCTGATCTTCCGCTTTCTATCGCGTGGCCGGTCGCCGGCGCATTGAACTGCGATATACTATAACATAATTGGACTGCAGGGCGGGGCGGCGCGCCGCATCGGCGCGATCCGTCGGCCCGCTCTCTCGAAAATTACGAAGGAATATCGCCAGATGCAGGATGATCGCCTCCCTGTGACCGTGCTGTCGGGCTTTCTCGGCGCCGGCAAAACGACGCTCCTCAACCGCGTCTTGAACAATCGCGAGGGGCGGCGCGTCGCAGTGATTGTGAACGACATGTCCGAAGTGAACATCGACGCCGATCTCGTGCGCGCGGATACGGAGCTGAGCCGCACGGATGAGACGCTGGTGGAGATGTCAAACGGCTGCATCTGCTGCACGCTGCGCGATGATCTGCTTGCGGAGGTGCGCCGGCTCGCGGCGGAAGGGCGGTTCGATTATCTCCTGATTGAATCGACCGGCATCTCCGAGCCCTTGCCCGTCGCCGCGACCTTCGAGTTCCGCGATGAGGAGGGCGAGAGCCTGGCGGATGTCGCGCGGCTCGATACGATGGTGACGGTGGTCGACGCTGTGAACCTGCTGCGCGATTTCTCGAGCCATGATTTCCTGCGCGACCGCGGCGAAACCTTGGGCGAGGAGGATGAGCGCACGCTGGTCCATCTGCTCACCGATCAGATCGAGTTCGCCGATGTCGTGATCCTGAACAAGGTCGCGGATGCTGAGCCGGCGCAAGTGGACGCCGCGCGCAAGATCATCCGCAGCCTCAACGCCGATGCGAAGATCATCGAGACCAACCACTCCGATGCGCCCGCCGATGCGATCCTGAGCACCGGCCTCTTCGATTTCGAAAAAGCGCATGAGCATCCGATGTGGGCGAAGGAACTCTACGGCTTCGCCGATCACACGCCGGAGACGGAGGAGTACGGCGTCACGAGCTACGTTTATCGCGCCGAGCGGCCCTTCGCGCCGGAGAAGATCAGAGATTTGCTCAACAGCCCGATGCCCGGCGTGATCCGCGCCAAAGGGCATTTCTGGATCGCGACGCGGCCGGAATGGGTGGCCGAGTTCTCACTCGCCGGCGCGCTCTCCAGCGTCGCGCCGCTGGGCACCTGGTGGGCTGCGGTGCCGAAGGAGCGCTGGCCTGAGCATGAAAGCGCCCGCGCCTATATTGAGCGGCATTGGAGCGAGCCTTGGGGCGATCGGCGCCAGGAACTGGTGTTCATCGGCGCGGGCATCGATTGGCCGGAGCTCGAGGGCCGGCTCGACGCGGCGCTCGTCCCGGCGGACCAGGCCACCAGCCTTGAAACACTGCCCGATCTGCCTGATCCGTTCCCGATCTGGCGCCGCGCGCCTGCGCCGGAGTGATCGAGAGGCGGCGGGGAAACGAAGACGTCCGGAGCGTGCGGGCGCGCGCCGGGCGTCGCACTCTCGTTACGGCGCGCGCCGTCGGCGAGGCTTATGACTGACAACGCGCAAGGGCGGCGTGAGCGATATTCACGCTTCGCGCCCTTTCGCACGGCTCAAGACGCGGATGCGGCTGTCCCATTCGCCTCGATCCACGTAGCAGCCGCGGAGGCGCCGAACGCCCTTCGTTGGATCGAACGCCTCGCGGCCATGCAGGATCCGCCGATTGTCGAAGACGACCATCTGCCCCGCTTTTAGCTTCAACGTGATTTGGTAGCGGGGCTCGCGGGTCGCGGCCATGAACGCGCGATAGGCTCGATAGTAGTCGGTCATCTCCGCGGCGGGCAGATCAAAGACGCCCGCCAAATGCGCGTTGAAGCGGATTTCGGCCGGGCGGCCATCCTCATCCAGTCGGATCACCCGCTCTCGATTGCGAATGTCGTAATCGGCGTCATGAAACCGCATCGGGACCAAAGTGTTCGACAATTTCCCATAGCTAAGCGGGTCGTCGCGGCGAATATCCTCGGCGATCGCGAAGCCGTCGCAAAAGAGAGAGCCGCCGCCGATCGCTTCATTCGCGAGGCAATGCAGGAATTGAAACCCAGGCGGCGTCTCTTGATTGGTCAGATCCGTATGGAGTGGCAGCGCCAGCGGCGTGTAGGCGAGATTATTCGGATCGGGTTTTGAGACGACGTCGAACGTCTCGCCGAAATTCGTCCGGCGCAGGAAGCCGATGCGCCGCGCGACATCAAAGCCGCTCTCCTCCGCCTCGAGCCCGTCGATCAGCGCCAAGCCATAACGCTTCGCCTCGCATAGCCACGCCAGCAGCGCGTCATCATCCTCCAACGCGTCCGCGTGCGCTTTGGGAAGGGCGTCGGCGCCGAGATCGGCGCGCCACAGCGCGGGCTCGATGGCGGCGGGATCGCAGGCGCGCGCGCCTGGCCGATGCGCGCGCAGCCACTCCAGCGCGAACCGGCTCTCGTGACCACCGTCGGTCCAAACGACCAGCAAGTCGTCTTCGGTGAGGGTGGCCGACGCGGCGTGAACCTTGAGCGGAACGCTCAGGAGATCGAAAGTCCGTTCTTCGGTTTCACGATGGAAAGAGGTGGGACAATTGTCCCTCAACCAAATGAACGGGAACGTCCCGACCACACCGTCGGGCCATGTCACGACGACCGCCGACGCCGCGTCGTCAAATCTTGTGCTCACCATGGAATGCGGATCCGTGTCGCTGTCGAAGAAAAGGCGAGAGTTCGATCAGCGTCCGGCGCCCGACGGCCACCACCATTGTGTCTTCCCATAGGGAGAGTGCTGTGTGCGACCTATGCCGGAGATCATGGCTGTGACGACCTCTTTCCGCGGCGCTCGGCGATCCGAATGTTGGCGCGTATTCCGCTCCGATGCTCTTAGCGTAACCGAGAGCGGCGCGGATACAAGCGCCGCGTCGAGCACCGCTCCGGACTTGCTTGCACGCGCGAGGCCTGCTGCTGAGGGTGCTCACAGCGCCCCGTTTGGAGTGCCCAGGCGCGATCCGAACTGTCAGGCGATTACAGTCTCAGCACACTGTGATGATTGGTGAAAGAGGCGGCACGCCGCCTTGCAGCCGGTCTTCACGCCCCACCTCCTGACACGGAACGCGCCCAGAACGTGGAAAACTCCTTGGCCCGATTGGAAAACCCCTGAAAAAAAGTCATCCAAATCAGTGTCTTAGGAGGTGAGTGGTAGGCCCGGAGGGACTCGAACCCCCAACCAAACCGTTATGAGCGGTCTGCTCTAACCAATTGAGCTACAGGCCCAGGCCGATTTGCTTACGCCATTGAGGCGGGGGCGGGCAAGGCGTTCCGGCGCCGCCGTTAGCACGGGCGGCGCCGGCCCGATCAGCGTCATGCCGCGTGCTGATCGAGGCCTTTGCGGAAGATGTCGATCATCTGCGCGATCTGAGCCGGCTCGGCCACGAATTGCGGCGCGAGGATCCCGACATCTCCGGTGAACTTCACATGCAGACCACTCCAGAACAGCGCTTCTTGCATCGCCGCGCCAAGCTTGCCGACGCCGCCTTTCGGATGGAGCTCGACGCCGGCGATCAGGCCGATGGAGCGCACATCCATCACCGCCGGATGGTCGGCGAGGCTGTGCGCCGCGTCGCGGAAGCCGTCCTGCATCGCGAAGACGCGTTCAAAGAGGCCTTCTTCGCGGTAGATCGACAGCGCGGCGAGGCCCGCCGCCGTCGCCGCCGGATGCGCCGAATAGGTGTAGCCGTGGAAGAGGTCGTTGGCGCCCTCGGGCGTCGCATCCGCAATGGTCGTGTAGATTTCGTCCTTCACCGCCACCGCGCCCATGGGGATCGAGCCATTGGTGAGCGCTTTGGCCATCGTCATGATGTCCGGCGTCACGCCGAAGGTTTGCGCGCCGAAATTGTAGCCCATGCGGCCAAAGCCGGTGATCACCTCGTCGAACACCAACAGAACGCCGTGCTCGTCGCAGATCTCCCGCAGGCGCTGAAGATACCCTTTCGGCGGCACGAGGACGCCGGTGGAGCCCGCCACCGGCTCAACGAAGACCGCCGCGATCTGATCGCCGCCATAGGTCGCGCAGAGGCGCGCCAGATCCTCCGCCAGGTCCGCGCCATGCTCGGGCTGGCCGGGCTTGTTCAGCTCTTGGCCGGTGAAGGTGTGCCGCAGCATCACCACATTCGGCATCGTCACCGGGAACTGGCGCCGATTGCGCACCATGCCGGAGAGGCTCAGCCCGCCGATATTGACGCCGTGATAGGCGCGCTCGCGGCTGACGAAGCGCTGGCGCTGATTGTCGCCTTTGGCCTGGTGATAGGCCATCGCGATCTTCAGCGCCGTGTCGACCGACTCCGAGCCCGAATTGGTGAAGAACACATGGTCGACGCCCTCGGGCGTCAGCTGCGCGACTTCGGCGGCGAGTTGGAAGCCGCCCGCATGGCCCATGGCGAAGGAGGTCGTGTAGGTGTTGCGCTTCATTTGCTCATGCACCGCCTCCACGATTTTCGGATGGCAATGGCCGGCGGGCGAGCAGAACAGGCCGGATGAGCCGTCCAGCACCGGCTCGTCATACTGGTTATAGAGCGTGACGCCCGAGGCGCGCGAGACCAGGCGCGGCTTGGCTTTGAAGGCGCGGTTGGGCGTGAACGGCATCCAGAACTCTTCGAGAGAGTTCGGCTCCGGGCGCTGGGTCGGCGCGTCTTGCATGGTCGAGCCTCCTGTTCGGCGGTGAGAGGATGCGGCGGTTCCGCGGCGCCGCTCGCGATAATCGCGGAAAAGGATGCCCGAGCGGGACGCGGCGGCGTAAGCCCAGTTGCGCCCATTCATAGGTCCAGGCAAAGGATTTTTCGCGAAACCCTAAAGGCGAGGGCGCGCGCACGCGGCCATGAGCATCTCCGAGACGCAGTTCTTCATCGACGCAGAGAGTCCCATCGGGCTGCAGGCGCAGCTGCGCGAGCG
>JBCBCG010000040.1:0-1643 GCA_038530925.1 Pseudomonadota bacterium | reverse complement strand
TCCGCGATCCTGCGCCGTCGCTTTCCACCAGGCGCGCGCATGCCGGCGACGCGGCGGCTGGCGGCGCATCTGGGCGTCGCGCGCATCACCGTAGCGCTCGCTTATCAAGAGCTTGTAGCGGATGGCTATCTCATCACAAAGCCGCGTAGCGGCGTGTTCGTGAGCAATGATCCGCCTGGGCTGATGCCGGCGCCGAAACCGGTCAGCGTCGGCGCGGTGGATTGGGAGGCGCGTCTTGGCCCGCTGCTGGGCGAGCGCGCCCGCGTGCGCAAGCCCGAAGATTGGCGCAGCTACGCCTATCCCTTCGTCTATGGGCAAACCGATGAGAGCCTCTTTCCCCATGACAGCTGGCGCGATTGCGCGCGCCGGGCGCTGGGCCGGCGCGAGTTTCCCGAAGTCGCCGCCGACGCCTCCACGCGCGATGATCCGCGGCTGGTGGCCTGCACGCTGTCGCACAGTCTGCCGTCGCGGGGCGTGGAGGCCGGCCAAGAGGAGCTGCTGATCACGCTCGGCGCGCAGAACGCGCTCTGGCTTGCGGCGGAGACGCTGGGGCGCGGGCTCGGCCGACCGCTGCGCGTCGCGGTGGAGGATCCCTGTTACCCGGAGCTGCGCGACATTCTTCGGCTCTCGGGCGCCGAGACCCATCCGGCGCCGGTGGACTCCGAAGGGCTTGATCCCGAAGCGCTGCCGCTCGGGGTCGATCTCGTCTGCGTCGCGCCGAGCCACCAGGCGCCGACGGGCGCTTCGCTCTCGGAGCGGCGGCGCAAAGCGCTGCTGGCGCGCGCCTCGGCCGAGGAGTTTCTCATCCTCGAAGATGATTATGATTTCGAGATGAGCTTCCTGCGCCCGCCGAGCCCGGCCTTGAAGACCTTCGATATCGAAGGCCGCGTGCTTTATGTCGGCAGCTACTCCAAGCCGCTCTTTCCGGGCTTGAGGCTCGGCTATCTGGTTGGGCCCGAGCCCTTTATCCGCGCGGCGCGGGCGCTCCGCTCAGCGGCGATGCGGCATCCGCCGGGCATGACCCAGCGCACGGTCGCCCACTTCCTCGCCTTCGGACATTACAACGCCCATGTGGCGCGAATGAAACGCGCTTTCGCCGAGCGCCGAGCCGCGATGCAGGCGGCTCTCCTCACCCATGGCTTCTCGTTGCCGCCGATGGGCGGGCATGGCGGAGCGAGCTTTTGGGCTTCGGCGCCCGCGGATCTCGACAGCGAGGTCTTGGCCCGCCGGGCGCGGCGGCGCGGCGTTTTGATCGAGCCGGGCGCCGCCTTCTACGCCGCGCCGCGGGTTACGCCGCTCTTCCGCATCGCCTATTCATCCGCGTCTTTGGCCCAAATCGCACCAGGTGTCGCATTGCTCGCCGAAGCGGCGCAGGAGGCGTGAGCCCGCGCCCGCTTAAGCGCGGCCTTTCCAGGGGATCAGCCATTTCTCAGCGATGCGCATCAGCACGTCGATGCCGTAGCCGATCACGCCGATGAAGATGATGCCCATGATCACGATGTCGGTGAGCTGAAACTTCGAGGCGACCATGATCATCATGCCCGCGCCTTGTTCCGCCGCCACCAGCTCGGCCGCGGCCCGGGCCTCGATGCCGTCGCCGGGGTCGTCGGCGCCCTGGGAGACGACGAAGGCGAGCTGGGCGC
>JBCBCG010000039.1:0-24964 GCA_038530925.1 Pseudomonadota bacterium | reverse complement strand
CTCGCGCTCAAGGGCGTCGAGCTCCTGGCGCACGGCGCGCGCGCGGGCGAGGGCGCGCCAAATGAGACCGCCGAGCACGATGAAAAAGACGCCATAAGCCGGCCAGACATATTCGGCGAACTCGCCGCCCAGGCTTTCGAACACGCCCATCGCCGCCCTTTCAGCCGAAGCTCTCGCGCAGGCGCAGGCTGCGCGCGCGCCGCGCCATGATCTCCGTGCGCACGCCTAGGAGCAGCAGCGCGATGAAGAGGAGGTAATGCGCGAGGATCATCACCGCGAGCGGATAAAAGAAGCTGTCATGCAGAGCGCCGCCTGCGGTGACGCCGACGCTCGTGCCTTGATGCAGCGTGTTCCAAATCATCACCGCATAGCGCGACAGGAAGGCGAAGACCGAGCCGAAGAGGCAGAGAATGGCCGAAAGCTCCGCCGCCTTCACCGGATCCTCGATCGCCTCCCAAAGCGCCATGTAGCCCATATAGAAAAACAGCAGCACCAGAACGGAGGTGAGCCGCGCGTCCCAAACCCACCAGGCGCCCCACATCGGCTTGCCCCAGAGCGCGCCGGTGGCGATCGCGATCACGGTGAAGGCGGCGCCGATCGGCGCGCAGGATTTGGCGACGAGATGCGAGACGGGATGGCTGCGGATCAGGCCGATCAAGCTCGCCACCACCATCACCATATAGGTGTTGATCGCCAGGATCGCCGCCGGCACGTGGATGAACAGGATCTTAACCGTCAGCCCTTGCTGATAATCATCCGGCGTGAAGAAGAGGCTCCACGCCAGCCCGACCGCGAATACGGTCGCCGCCGCGATCGCCACGGGCGGCAACAGCCGCTCCGAGAGCCGCATGAAGTTGTAAGGGTTCGCGAATGTCCAAATGCCCGTGCTCGCCATGGCTCTGATCTAAAGTTGCGAAACGGCGCCGACAAGGCGCCTCGGCCGCGCAGGATCGCCGCGTCTCCGGAAAGCGCCGCTCAGGAGAGGTTCGCGCGCAGCGCCGCCGCCGCCGCGAAAGGCGCGAGCGCCAGCGCGCCGAGGCTGACGGCGCCGGTGAGCGCCAGGGACGGCCAGGGGTCGAAGCCCTCCGCCGCCGCGCGCACCGCCAGCGCGCCGAAAATCAATGTCGGGATGTAGAGCGGCAGCACCAACACGGAGAGAAGGAGCCCGCCGCGGCGCACGCCCACGGTGAGCGCAGCGCCCACCGCGCCGATCAGCGACAAGGCCGGCGCGCCAAGCGCGAGGCTCAGAACCAGCACCGGCGCCGCCTCGAGCGGCAGGCTGAGGAGCGGCGCCAGCAGCGGCGCCGCCAGCGTCAAGGGCAGCCCCGTGGTCGCCCAATGCGCCGCCGCCTTCGCCAGCGCGGCCGTCTCCAGCGGCGCGGGGCCAAGCGCGATGAGATCAAGCGAGCCGTCCTCGTAATCGGCCTGGAACAGCCGATCGAGCGACAAGAGGCAGGCGAGCATCGCAAACACCCAGAGCGCGCCCGGCGCCACCGCCTCCAGCCGCTCAGGCTCCGGCCCGACGCCGAACGCGATGAGCGAGACCGCGATCAGGAAAAACCCAAGGCTCTGCCCCGCGCCGCCGCCAAGGCGCAGCGCCAACGTCACATCGCGGAGGAACAGAGTCCGCATGGTTTAGGCTCCAAAGCCGTCGAGGAACGGGTCGACGCCGTTCGCCGCGCCCGTCCGCCCGTCATCGCGCCGCTTCGGCTCAAAGGCGCCGACATCGATCGTAAGGCTCTCTCGGATCGGAAAGTCCTGATGCGTCGCCGCCACCACCACGCCGCCTGCCGCGCAATGGGCTTCGATCATCGCCGATAGCGCGGCGACGCTCTCTTTATCGAGCGCGACCGTGGGCTCGTCGAGCAGCCAAAGCGGCCGCGCCGCCGCCGCGAGACGCGCCAGGCCGAGACGGCGCTTTTGCCCCGCCGAGCAATGACCGGCCGGGGCCTCGGCGCGATGCGCGAGGCCGAAGCGCTCCAGCGCCGCGCGCGAGGCCGCCTCTGGCTCCGGCGCGCCGTAATAGGCGGCCCAAAAGCGGAGATTCTCGAGCACGGAGAGGCTGGGCTTCACCGCGTCGAGATGCCCTGCGAGCATGATGCGCTCGCGATAGGCTTCGGGATCCTCCGTGAGGGTGGCCGCGCCGAAGCGCACCACGCCGCCCGCGAGCGGCGCAAGGCCCGCCAGAACGCGCAGGAGGCTGGTTTTCCCAGACCCGTTGGGCCCGCGCAGCGCCGCGAAGGCGCCGGCCGGAGCGGCGAAGGAGACGCCTTCGAGCAGCAGCCGCCCGCCGCGACGGATCGAAGCCGCCTCGACGCTGAGCCCCGCGGCCTCGACCCGCGCCGAAGCGGTTTTGGCGGGCGCGGCGTCAGGGAGCGAAGCGGTCGGATTGGTCATGCGGCTCGAAAGATGACGAGATGAACGGCGCGCCAGCGTGCGAAGGATGTCGGCGCGCCATCCAGTTGTAACGGCGGCTCAAGCCCTTTGGCCAGAGACGCGGCGCCGCGCGGGCCGCTCAGGGCGACCAGGCGGCGGCCATCGCCGCCATCGCTTGGGGCGCATGCTCAAGACCAGCGAGGAGCGCGGCGATCGCCGCAGCGAGGAGCGCCGCCCCGCCCGCGCCCGCGGCGCGCGCGCTCGCGCGGCGCGACACCCGCGTCGCCGCCAAGGCGGCCGCGGCGAGAAGGCCCATCGCCGCAAGCATCGCGACGCCCGGATAGCGCAGCCCCAGCCGGCCGAGCAGAATTCCCGCGGCGGCGCCCGTCAGGCCGAGCACCAGCAACGCCGCGGCCCAATGAAACCCGCGAGACGCCGCCCGCGGCGCGCTCAGCGCGATCCAGGCGAGGCTGAACCCCACATATAAGAAGAGCGCCGCCAGCGGCAGCGCCGCGGCCAGATAATGCGGGATCGGAGCTGGCGGCGCCGCCGCCGCGATCCCAAGCCCCAGCGCCGCCGCCGCGGCCAGCGGCGCGCCGAGCGCGAGATGCGCCGCAGCCGCGAGCCATCCACGCCGCCTCTCGCCGCGCGCCCTCTCGCCTCGCGCCCTCGCCAGCCGGCACGCATCGCCGAGCGCCAGCAAGAGACCGATCACGAAGACATGCCGCCAGAACGGATCCAGAGACAGCGCCAGCCCCTGCGCCGCGTTGATCTCCAGCACCCGCGCCCACGCCCACGCGTCCGCCGGCCCGAGCGCCGCCTCCGCGCCCCGCTCATACGCCGCGACCAGCGCCGCCGCCGCCCCACGCAGCTCGAGCCCGCCCGCCTCCCGCGCGATCACCAGCAGCGCCAACGCTCCCAGCCCCGCGGCGAGAAGCGGCGTCAGCCGAGCGCCGAGCCGCCGACCGAGGCTCAGCGCGCCCAAGCCGAGGCGAAGCGCGCCCAAGCCGAGGCGAAGCGCCCCATGGACCGGCGTCGCCAAACCCTTCATCACGCGCGGGCGCGCGCCGTGGCGCGTCGACTACGGCCGCCCCATGCGCTGAGACCGCCTCTTTTCGCGCGTTCACGCGAAAATAGGAGTATCGCCTCAAACTGCGTGCGCTTGACGGCGCGCTGTTGGAGAGCACACCTCAGCGCCGAGCGCTGCTCCGGTACGGTGCGGCGGCGCCCCCGCGCGCATCGCGTCCGGGACGATCGGATTTCGCCAGCCCTGGGCGGGCAAGCAGTAAAGGGAGAGCTCGCATGAGCGTTAGTGTCGGTGCGTCCAGCGCTAAGCATCGCAAAACCTTGGAAGTTCAGGGCGAAACCTTCGCCTATTACGATCTCTCCGGCGCCGGCGACGTGGCGCGTCTGCCGAAATCGCTCAAAACCGTGCTTGAGAACCTCTTGCGCAACCTCGATGGCGAGACCGTGACGGATGACGACATCGCCGCCTTCTCCCAGTGGCTCGCAGGCGGCGGCAAGGTCGAGCGCGAGATCGCGTATCGCCCAGCCCGCGTCTTGATGCAGGATTTCACGGGCGTGCCGGCGGTGGTCGATCTCGCCGCGATGCGCGACGCGATGGGCGAGCTTGGCGGCGATCGGCGTAAGATCAACCCACTCTCTCCGGTGGATCTGGTGATCGACCACTCGGTGATGGTCGACGAGTTCGGCAATCCGCGCGCCTTCCAGTTGAATGTCGAGCGCGAGTTCGAGCGGAACCAAGAGCGTTACACCTTCCTTAAATGGGGCCAGGACGCGTTTGAGAATTTCCGCGTCGTGCCGCCGGGCACCGGCATCTGTCACCAGGTGAACCTTGAATATCTGGCCCAAGTCGTTTGGACGGACACGGATCAGAGCGGCGCGATGGTCGCTTATCCGGACACGCTGGTGGGCACGGACAGCCACACCACCATGGTCAACGGTCTCGCCGTGCTCGGCTGGGGCGTCGGCGGCATCGAGGCCGAGGCGGCCATGCTCGGTCAGCCGGTCTCCATGCTGCTGCCCGAAGTGGTCGGCTTTGAGCTGACCGGCGCGCTTTCCGAAGGCGTCACCGCCACCGACCTCGTGCTTCGCGTTGTGGAGATGCTCCGCCAGAAGGGCGTCGTCGGCAAATTCGTCGAGTTCTACGGCTCCGGCCTCGACCAGCTGCCGCTCGCCGACCGCGCGACCATCGCCAACATGGCTCCGGAATACGGCGCGACCTGCGGCTACTTCCCGATCGACGATGAGACGCTCCGCTATCTCCGCGTCTCCGGCCGCGATGAAAAGCGCATCGCCCTCGTCGAAGCTTACGCGAAAGCCAACGGCTTCTGGCGCGAGCCGGGCGACGCGCCGGTCTTCACCGATACGCTCTCGCTCGACATGAGCACCGTCGAGCCGGCGATCTCCGGCCCGAAGCGCCCGCAAGACAGGATCGCCCTCTCCAAAGCCAGCGCCGCCTTCGTCGACGCGATGGGCGCCGAGTTCAAGCGTCCGCTCGATAAATCCGTTCCCGTCTCCGGCGAGGATTACGCGATCAAGAGCGGCTCGGTCGTGATCGCGGCGATCACCTCCTGCACCAACACGTCGAACCCTTATGTGATGATCGGCGCCGGCCTGGTCGCCAAAAAGGCGGCGGAGCGCGGCTTGACGCGCAAACCTTGGGTGAAGACATCGCTCGCGCCAGGCTCGAAGGTCGTGTCCGACTATCTTGAGAAAGCGGGGCTGCAGACCGAGCTTGATAAGCTCGGCTTCCATCTCGTCGGCTATGGCTGCACCACCTGCATCGGCAATTCCGGTCCGCTGCCCGAGCCGATCTCCGCGGCGATCAAGGACGGCGATCTCGTCGCCTGCTCGGTGCTCTCGGGCAACCGAAACTTCGAAGGCCGCGTCAATCCGGATGTGCGCGCGAACTATCTGGCCTCGCCGCCGCTGGTCGTCGCCTACGCGCTGCTGGGCGACATGACCAAAGACATCGTCACCGAGCCGCTGGGAACCGATCCGTCCGGTCAGCCGGTCTACCTCAAAGACGTCTGGCCGACGCAGAAGGAGATCGCTGAGCTGGTTGAGCAAACCGTGACGCGCGAGAGCTTCCAGTCGAAATACGCCGACGTCTTCGCGGGCGATGAAGCCTGGCGCGACATCGAAGCCGGCGCCGGCCTCACCTATTCCTGGGATCCAAGCTCAACCTACGTGCAGAACCCGCCTTATTTCGAGGGCATGGCCGCCGAGCCGGGCGAGATCACCGATATCGAAGGCGCGCGCATTTTGGCGGTGCTTGGCGACAGCATCACCACCGACCACATCTCGCCCGCGGGCAACATCAAGGCCGACAGCCCCGCCGGATCCTATCTGCAAGGCGCGCAGATCCCGGTGCGGGACTTCAACTCTTACGGCGCGCGCCGCGGCAATCATGAGATCATGATGCGCGGCACCTTCGCCAACATCCGCATCAAGAACGAGATGCTGGACGGCGTCGAAGGCGGCTACACGCGCTATCTCGGCGAAGGCGACGGCGCGGGCGAACAGATGTCGATCTATGACGCGGCGATGAAATACGCCGCGGAAGGGCGCCCGCTGGTGGTGGTCGCCGGATCGCTCTACGGCAACGGTTCAAGCCGCGATTGGGCGGCGAAAGGCACGAAGCTGCTCGGCGTGCGCGCGGTGATCGCCGAGAGCTTCGAGCGGATCCACCGTTCGAACCTGGTGGGCATGGGCGTGCTGCCGTTCGAGTTCACCGGCGGCGCCACGCGTAAATCCCTCGGCCTCACCGGCGCGGAGATCGTCTCGATCCCCGATCTCGGCGATGTCAGCCCGCGCCAGATCGTGAAAGCGTCGGTCGCTTATCCCGGCGGCGAGACCAAAGAGATCGACCTGCTCTGCCGCGTCGATACGCAAACCGAGATCGATTACCTGAAGCATGGCGGCGTCCTGCATTACGTGCTGCGCGACCTCGCCAAAGCGCCGGTCGCGGCGGAGTAAGCCGCCGCTCGCCCTCGCGGCCTGATCGCGAGGGCTTGATTAGCGCGGAGCGCCTCTCGCGCCTATCTACGATCTCAGCAAAGCGCCGTCGGCTTCACGGGCTGGCGGCGCTTTTTTCACTTCAGCGCCGTTGCGGCCGGCGCATTGGAATTTTGAGCGAGGAGAGAGAGATGAGCAGACGCGCGATGGACGGATCGGTGAGAGCGCTGCGCTTCGCCCGCGCGGCCGCGCTCAGCGCCGCGGCGGCGCTGCTCCTCGTCGCCGCGCCGAAACCCGCCGCGGCGGATCCGGTTCTCGTGGAACTCTACACCAGCCAAGGCTGTTATTTGTGCCCTGAAGCGGACGCCTTTCTCGGCGAATTGGCGGAGCGGCCCGAAGTGATCGGCCTTTCGCTGAATGTCGATTACTGGGATTACATCGGCTGGAAAGACACGCTGGCTCTGCCGGAGAATAAAGAGCGGCAGATGGCGTACGCCGAGGCGCATCGCGAAACCGCCGTCGGCACGCCGCATATGATCGTTCATGGCGCGAACGCGATGGCCGGCGGCCAAAAGCGCGCGATCCTAAACAGCGTCGCGCAAGCCGCGGCCGAACCCGCCGAGGCGACCGTCGCGCTCGATCACGCGGAGGGCGCGGTCTCGATCACCATCACGCCTGCGAGCGACGCCGCCGCGGCCGGAGCGGCCTCCATCATCGTCGCGCCCTATCGCCAAGAGGTCGAGCAAGCGATCGACCGCGGTGAGAACGCGGGCAAATCGCTGACCTATCACAACTCCGTTCTCCGCATCGAACGGATCGGCGGCTATGACGGCGCCGCCACCACGCTCCGCGCCGCCTTACCAAGCGACGCCGACGGGGTCGCGGTCTGGGTGCAGCGGGACGTGGAGGCAGGCCCCGTCGGCCCGATCCTCGCAGCGGCGAAAGCGGAATGGTGAGGCGACGCGGCGCGCGTCCGATGATTGGTCAGGGCGCTGCGCCGCCGGCTGTCACAGCCAGCGCCGCGTCTTCGCCGACCAGTCCTCCCATTCCTCCGGGAAGCCCTCGCGAAGGGCCGCTTCCTCGCCATCGATGAAGCGCTTTTGCAGGATCAACATGAAGAGCGGCGTCAGGAACGCCGGCCACGCCGAGCCGATCGCGGCGCTCCAGCCGAGCAAGATCACCAGGTCCGCGACATAGATCGGGTTGCGCGACACGGCGTAAGGACCGCTCCGCACCAGCGCTTCGGGGCGGCGGCGCGGGAAGACGGGCGTCTTGCTGCGGCGGAACACCAACGCCGCCCATACCGCCAACACCACGCCGCAGGCCATCACGACGCCGCCGACGATCGGCGTCGGCGCGACGAGGCCGAGCGGCGCGATCTCGTCCAGCCCCCAGCCCGCGCCCATGAAGAAGAGCAGCCAGCTTGGCGGGATGTCGATAAACCGAATGATCTTTCGCATCGCGCTCAGCCCCGCCCGCCGCCATCGGACGCGCGCGGCGGCGTCGCCGCCTGCGGCGAGATGGCGATGTTGTCGATAAGCCGCGCTTTGCCGAGCCGCGCCGCGCCAAACACGCGTCCCGCGGCGAGATCGCCGAGCGCGCCCAGGCTCCGCCCGTCCAGCGCTTCAACATAATCCACCTGCGCGAAGCCCGCCGCCTCGATCCGCGCCCGCGCGGCGGCGCAGGCCGCCTCCGCCGCCGCGCCGGCGCGAAGCGCCGCCGCCGCCTCCTGCAGCGCCGCGTGAAGCGTCGGCGCCGCCGCCCGTTCGGTTTGCGTCAGATAGCGATTGCGCGATGACAGCGCGAGGCCGTCCGGCTCCCGCAGGGTCGGCGCGCCGAGGATCTGCGTCGGGATGTCGAGATCCGCGGCGAGGCGCCGGATCACGGCGAGTTGCTGCCAATCCTTCTCGCCGAACACCGCGACATTCGCCTCGGCCTGATTGAGGAGCTTCGTCACCACCTGCGCGACGCCGTCGAAATGTCCCGGCCGCGCCGCGCCGCAGAGCCGCTCGGTCAAGCCGGTCACCTGCACTTCCGTGGCGAAGCCCGGCGGATACATCGCGCCCGGGTTCGGCAGGTAGAGAAGATCGCAGCCGGCCTGCGCCAACAGCGCCGCGTCGCTGGGCGTGTCGCGCGGATAGGCGTCGAAATCCTCGCCAGGCCCGAATTGCGTCGGATTGACGAAGAGGCTCGCCACCACGCGATCGGCCTGCGCCCGCGCCAGCGTCAGCAACGAAAGATGCCCCTCATGGAGCGCGCCCATGGTCGGCGTCAGAGCCACTCTCAGCCCATCCGCGCGCCAGCGCCGCACCTGCGCGCGCAGCGCCGACGGCGCCCGCGCCGCCGCCTCAAGCAAGCTATCGCCATCCACCGGCCGATTTCTCCCTTCCGCCCCAACCGAACCTTCGTCGGCCCGGAAGATTGGGTCCGGCGGCGGAGCGCGCAAGCTGGAAACGGCGCCTGCGGCGTCGCCTCACCCCGCCGCAGCGGGCGCTGCGCCGAAGATCCAACGCGCGAAGAGCCGCGCTTGCTCCGCCATCGCGGTGAGGAGTTCTTGATGCAGCATCAGATTGCTGAGCGCCGCTCCCAGAGTAAGGGCGGCGATGAGCCCGAGCGTGAGCAGGGTCTCGCGCGTGGGATGGGCGAGCACAATCGCTGCGAGCACGCCATGCAGCGCCATTTTCGGCCAAATCCACGCCGCGCCGAGGCGCTCTTGCAGCGCGCGCACCACCGGGTTCGCCTCCACAGCGCCCTCGAGGCGCAAAGCGAGATCGGTGGAGACGCAATCAAGCCCGCCGAACGCGATGGTGCAGACTGCGAGGCCATGGGACCAGTAGCGCCGCCGGCGTAGGCGGTTGGGATCGGCGTCCTCGGCGCGCCCACGGTCATGCGCGCTCGCAGGGTTGTCGCCGGCCTCGTCCGCCGCGGCGCCCTCCTCAAACACGGTGTCGGACCCGCGCGTCTCGTCCCTTGGAGCCGTCCGGGGCGCAGCGCCGGCCGCGGGTTCGCCCGCTTCGCCGTCGCCGCTGGCGTCTTCGCCGCCCGTCCCCATGCCGCATCCCCGCGCTTGACCCGCGCGAGAGCGGTGCAAGGCCGGCGCCGCGCGCCGCGGCGCTACACGTTGGCGTAGGCGGTCCAGAGGAGGAACCCGCCCAGCGCAAGGCGGTAGATCACGTAAGGCGTGAAGCTGACGCGCTCGAGCAGCTTCATCATCACCACAAGCGCAATGTAGGCGGAGACGAACGAGAGCCCGGCGGCGATCGCCGCGTCTCGGCCGAGATCGAGATCTTGCGATCCGATCAAATCCAAAGACTTAAAACCGCCGGCGGCGAGGATGGTCGGGATCGCCATCAGCATCGCGATTCGCGCCGATTCGACGCGGCTGTAGCCGAGAAACCGGCCCGCCGTCATGCACACGCCGGAGCGCGAGACGCCCGGGATCAGCGCCATCGCCTGGGCGAGGCCCATCACCACCGCGCCGTTGAGGTTCCAATCCTCCAGCCGCTTCATCTCGCGGAAAAAGCGATCGGAGATGTAAAGAAGCACGCCGAAGATCACCGTCGTCCACCCGATCACCTTCAGCGCCAGTTCGCCGCGAATCGCATCGAGCGCATCCGTCTTGGCGAGGATGAGGCCGAGGATGATCGCCGGTATCGTCGCCACAACGAGCAGCATGGCCAGCTTACTTTGCGGGCGGAGCGCCCGGCGATGGCGCAGATCGCCCACTAAAGTGAATGGGCCCACCACCGCGTCGCGCGTTTCTTTTCGGAAATAGACCAGCACTGCGAAGAGGCTGCCGACATGGAGCGCGACGTCGATGGTCACGCCGATATCGATCGCCTCGGAGCCTTGGCCGGGATGGAACAGCATGCGCATCAGAATTAAATGCGCTGAACTTGAAATCGGCAAAAACTCCGTGATTCCTTGAACAATCGCGAGAATAATAAGTTCAGTAAGCGGCATTCTGCCGTCCCCCAAATGCATGCCGGCGCCGCTTGAGCGGGATCGGCGACGGCGCCGCGACGGCGATGCGCGCCCCTCCGCGCGCAACCCATACGGGCGCAGCGCCGCCATTTTGGCGCGGCGCGTCACTGCGCTCCGTCTGTCTGATTCCACCCAACGCGGCAAGAGCCGGCGGCGCTAAAGACGTTTGTCAGCACTACTGACCAACTTCCAGGAAGGCCTCAGCGCGCCATTGCATTCCCATTCGGCGCTGCGACAAAAAGGTCAAAAATACTGATTTATTTGCAGGCGTTGTTCCGCTACGCATCCGCGTTGGCGGCGCCGCCTGGCGCATCGCTCTCTTTGCGGTCGCCTGCGCCACATTCGCTTCGAAATCCGGGGGACGCGCATGGCGTCGAAGCTGCTCAAATTCGTCGATGTCGAGCGGGAGACGCCTGAGAAACGTGCGGCGACCGCGCGCAAAGAGGATTTCCTCGAGATCTATGGCGAATTCATCGCCGCCAAAGCCGAGGAGCAGGCCGGGCGCTGCTCGCAATGCGGCGTGCCTTACTGCCAATCCGCCTGCCCGCTGCACAACAACATTCCCGATTGGCTGAAACTCACCGCCGAAGGACGCCTCCAGGAGGCCTATGAGGTCGCGCAGTCCACCAACACATTTCCGGAGATCTGCGGCCGGATCTGCCCGCAGGATCGGCTTTGCGAAGGCAATTGCGTGATCGAGCAGGCCGGCCATGGCACGGTGACGATCGGCGCGGTCGAAAAATACATCGTTGAGACCGCGTTTGAGGAAGGCTGGGTCAAGCCGGTCAAACCGCGGCGGGAGCGCGAGGAGAGCGTCGGGATCATCGGCGCCGGGCCGGCGGGCCTCGCCGCGGCGGAGATGCTGCGGCGCAAGGGGTTTCAGACCGTCATCTACGACCGCTACGACCGCGCCGGCGGCTTGCTGACTTATGGGATCCCAGGCTTCAAGCTCGAGAAAGACGCGGTGATGCGCCGGATCGACCAGCTCGAAGCCTCAGGCGTTATGTTCAAAATGAACTGCGCGGTCGGCGAGGACGTGAGCTTCGACACGCTGCGCCAGCGTCATGACGCGCTGCTGATCGCCACCGGCGTTTACAAGACGCGCGACGTCGGCGGCCCGGGCGCGGGACTGAACGGCGTGGTGCAAGCGCTCGAATATTTGACGGCGTCGAATAAATCTGGGTTCGGCGACACAGTGCCGGCCTTCGCGGACGGCACGCTCAACGCCGATGGCCGCAATGTGGTGGTGATCGGCGGCGGCGACACGGCGATGGACTGCGTGCGCACCGCGGTGCGCCAAGGCGCGACGTCGGTCACGTGCCTCTATCGCCGCGACCGCGCCAACATGCCCGGCAGCCAGCGCGAAGTGCAGAACGCTGAAGAAGAAGGCGTGCGCTTCGATTGGCTCTCCGCGCCCAAAGCCTTCGACGGCGACAACCGCGTCGCCAAAGTGCGCGCGGTGCGCATGCGCCTCGGCCCGCCCGACGCCACCGGCCGCCAGGCGCCGGAGGAGTTGCCGGGCTCGGATTATGAGATCGAGGCCGATTTGGTGATCCAAGCGCTCGGCTTCGAGCCCGAAGCGCTGCCAAAGCTTTGGGGCGTCGAAGGGCTCGAAGTGACGCGCTGGGGCACGATCAAGGCGGATTTCCAGACCAAAGCGACCAGCCTGCCGCGCGTCTACGCCGCCGGCGACATCGTGCGCGGCGCGTCCTTGGTGGTGTGGGCCATCCGCGACGGCCGCGAGGCCGCCGACGCCATCGCTGAGACGCTGAGCGGCAAGGCCTCCGTGGCGGCGGAATAGGCTACGCTATGGCGAAGCCAGCGCCCGCGCCCAACCAAACCCGAAATGAGCGCGCTCTTCACGATCGAGGACGCCGCACGTTCGTGACAAGCTTTGCTGCAATCGCCCTAGGGACCATTTTCTTGGCCTCAGCGCATCCTGCGCAGGCGGCTCGCTTCGTATCGCCAAATAACTGCGAACATATGGCGACTGTTCAGCAGGAAAGCTGCCGCACCTGGCAGATACTCTCATGTGGTCCGCGACCAGTAGATCGCCGAATCTATGACTACCAAAACGGCGTTCTAAAGGGCGTTGCCGATTATCATGGCGGGCTTGTTCAATTGCATTATGAGGATCTCGCTGAACAAAACTTTTATGATCTAGAGCTTTCGGAGGTTCACAAGGTTGCGATCGATCGGCTTGATCCGAGAGATCCGCGCCAGTCTCTTAAGCTCACCGCCACTTTCGATGACCGCGTTGTCGGGGCGACCGTCTTTCAGCTCAATCTATTCGGTGCAAATGACAGCAGTATATTGGACGGACGACAGATTCTCAAATGGTCGGGGAGCACTAGCTACACCTATGAATCTGGCGACTTAAATAGCTCCGCATCTCATTCCTACTATTACGATATTGAACTCGGTGCAGTGATCGGAGTGCGTGACCGCTACGCGACCGACCAAATATTTGACTACACGCCAGTCGAGCTCGCCCTACCGGGCGAGACAGGGTTTGGCGAAACCTTATCGCTTTGCGAGAGGCTAGGCATGGGTCCCGCGCCATCGCACAGTCGATCGATACGATCTCACCCTGCTGCAGCAGCCGCTTAAAATGGGGTTCCTCATGAACGACTTCAAAATTCCCGGTCCGATCGGCCTCTATGATCCGGCCGATGAGCGCGACAGCTGCGGTGTTGGGTTTGTCGCCGCGATCGACGGCAAGCCGCGGCGCGAGGTTGTCGAGAAGGGCATCGAGGCGCTGAAAGCCATCTGGCATCGCGGCGCGGTGGACGCCGACGGCAAGACCGGCGACGGCGCGGGCATCCATGTGCAGATCCCGCA
Organism: Pseudomonadota bacterium; assembly: GCA_038530925.1. Classification (GTDB taxonomy): domain Bacteria; phylum Pseudomonadota; class Alphaproteobacteria; order Rhodobacterales; family Rhodobacteraceae; genus JALEGB01. Next base: position 11,782 of record JBCBCG010000039.1, on the reverse strand, counting down.
AGGTTTCTTCAAAGACCATGTCGAGCGCACCGGGCATGAGGTGCATGAGGGCAAGCTGGCCGTCGGCATGGTGTTCTTGCCGCGGACCGATTTCGGCGCGCAGGAGACGTGTCGCGCCATCGTCGAGACCGAGGTGCTGCGGCTCGGCTACACCATTTATGGCTGGCGCCAAGTGCCGGTCGACGTCTCGATGCTCGGCGATAAGGCCAACGCCACGCGGCCTGAGATCGAGCAGATCATGATCGCGAACAACAAGATCGTCGGCGGCAAACGCATCGACGACGAAGAGTTCGAACGCGAGCTGTATTTGATACGCCGGCGCGTCGAAAAAGCCGCCGCCAAGGCGCAAGTGAGCGGTTTCTACGTCTGCTCGCTCTCCTGCCGTTCGGTGATCTACAAAGGCATGATGCTGGCCGAGCAGGTGGCCGAGTTTTATCCGGATCTGCAAGATAAGCGCTTTGAGAGCGCTTTCGCGATCTATCACCAGCGCTACTCGACGAACACCTTCCCGCAATGGTGGTTGGCCCAGCCCTTCCGCATGCTGGCCCATAACGGCGAGATCAACACGCTCAAGGGCAACCTGAATTGGATGAAAAGCCATGAGATCCGGATGGCGGCCGGCGTCTTCGGCGAGCATCAGGAGGATCTCAAACCCATCGTCGCCGACGGCGCCTCCGACAGCGCGGCGCTGGATGCGGTGTTCGAGGTGATGGTCCGCGCCGGTCGCTCCGCGCCCATGGCCAAGACCATGCTGATCCCGGAAGCCTGGTCGAACAAAGCCTCGCCCATGCCGGAAAGCTGGCGCGCCATGTATTCCTACGCCAACGCGGTGATGGAGCCCTGGGACGGCCCGGCGGCGATCGCGGCGACGGATGGACGCTGGGTGATCGGGGGCATGGACCGCAATGGTCTGCGCCCCATGCGCTATGTCGTCTCCGGCGATGGGCTGGTGATCGCCGGCTCGGAGGTCGGCATGGCCCCGACGGACGAGACCACGGTGGTCGAGAAAGGCCGGCTTGGGCCTGGCCAGATCATCGGCGTCGATCTGGTCGGCGGCCGGCTGCTGCATGACGCGGCGCTGAAGGACGAGCTCGCCGGCGAGCGGCCATTCGCCGATTGGATCAGCAAGATCAAAGACCTCGAGACCATCGACACGCCGAAGACCAGCGGCGTCGGCGAAGGCGCGCGCCTCTCGCCCGCCGAGCTGCGCGTGCGCCAGCTCGCCGCCGGCTATTCGATCGAAGATCTCGAGGCGATCCTGCAGCCGATGATCGACGACGGCAAAGAAGCGATCGGCTCGATGGGCGACGACACGCCGATCGCGGTGCTGTCGGACCAGTATCGCCCGCTCAGCCACTTCTTCCGGCAGAACTTCAGCCAGGTCACCAACCCGCCGATCGACCCGCTGCGGGAACGCAGGGTGATGAGCCTGAAGACGCGCTTCGCCAACCTGAAGAACGTGTTGGACGAGTCGAGCACGCAGACCGAGATCCTGACGCTGGAGAGCCCGGTCGTCTCGAACGGCCGCTTTGAAAAGATGCGCGAGGCCTTCGGCGATGATCAGCGCGAGATCGACTGTCTCTTCTCCGTAGCGGATGCGGAGAAAGGCGAGATCGCGCTGAAATCGGCGCTGGCGCGGCTGCGGGTCGAGGCGGAGGAAGCGGTGCGCGCTGGCGTCGCGCATCTGATCCTCACTGATGAACGCGCGGATCAGGACAACGCGGCGACGCCGATGATCCTGGCGGTCTCAGCCGTGCATTCGGGCCTCGTGCGCCAAGGCCTGCGCACCTTCTGCTCGATCTCCGTGCGCTCGGCCGAGTGCCTCGATCCGCATTACTTCGCCGTGCTGATCGGCTGCGGCGCCACCACGGTGAACGCCTATGTCGCGCAGGAGAGCATCGCCGACAGGGTGCGCCGCGGGCTCAGCCCGCTCTCCGTCGAGGAGGCGGTCGCGCGCTATCGCGAGGCGATCGACAACGGCCTGCTGAAGATCATGTCGAAAATGGGCATCTCATTGCTCTCTAGCTATCGTGGCGGCCGGAATTTTGAAGCTGTCGGCCTCAGCCGCGCGCTGGTGGCCGAGTATTTCCCGGGCATGCCGAGCCGGATGTCCGGCATCGGGCTCGCCGGCATCCAAAAGAACGCGCTCGCCCTGCATGCGCGCGCCTTTGCGGAGGATGTGGTCTCGCTGCCGATCGGCGGGCTTTACAAGCAGCGTCGCTCAGGGGAAGCGCACGCCTGGCAGAGCCAGCTGATGCACACTCTGCAAACCGCCTGCAACACCGGCTCCTATAAGCAGTTCAAGCGCTATTCGGACGGGCTCGCCAAGCAGCCGCCGATCCATGTCCGCGATCTTTTGGACTTCAAACGCGCCGAGGAGCCGCTGCCGCTCGATCAGGTCGAGAGCATCACCTCGATCCGCAAGCGTTTCGTCACGCCCGGCATGTCGCTCGGCGCGCTCAGCCCAGAGGCGCATAAGGCGCTGAACGTCGCGATGAACCGCATCGGCGCGAAATCCGACAGCGGTGAAGGCGGCGAGGATCCTAAGCACTTCCATCCGGAATCGAACGGCGACAACCCGTCGGCGAAGATCAAGCAAGTCGCCTCGGGCCGCTTCGGCGTCACAGCCGAGTATCTCAACCATTGCCAAGAGCTCGAGATCAAGGTCGCCCAAGGCGCTAAGCCCGGCGAAGGCGGCCAGCTTCCCGGCTTCAAAGTCACTGAGATGATCGCCAAACTCCGGCATTCGACGCCGGGCGTGACGCTGATCTCGCCGCCGCCGCATCACGACATCTATTCGATCGAAGATCTGGCGCAGCTGATCTATGATCTCAAGCAGATCAATCCGGAGGCGAAAGTCTGCGTGAAGCTGGTCTCGGCCAGCGGCGTCGGAACCATCGCGGCGGGCGTCGCCAAGGCGAAGGCGGATGTGATCCTGATCGCCGGCCATAATGGCGGCACCGGCGCCAGCCCGCAGACCTCGATCAAATACGCCGGTCTTCCTTGGGAGATGGGGCTCACCGAAGCGCATCAGGTGCTGAGCCTCAACAATCTGCGCGAACGCATCACGCTGCGCACCGATGGCGGCATTCGCACCGGGCGCGATGTGGTGATGGCGGCGATGATGGGCGCGGAGGAATACGGCGTCGGCACCGCGGCGCTCATCGCCATGGGCTGCATCATGGTGCGCCAGTGCCAGTCCAACACCTGCCCGGTCGGCGTCTGCACGCAGGATCCGAAGCTCCGGGAGATGTTCACCGGCAACGCGGACAAGGTCGTGAACCTCTTCACCTTCGTCGCGACCGAAGTGCGCGAGATCCTGGCCAGCCTCCGCCTGCGCTCGCTGGATGAGGCGATCGGCCGGGTTGATCTTCTGAGCCAAGTGAGCCGCGGCGCCGCGCATCTCGATGATCTCGATATGAACCCGTTGCTCGTGCAAGTCGCCGAAGGCAGCGCGGTGACCTATCGCCGGGATCGGCCGCGCAACCCGGTGGACGACACGCTGGACGCGCAGATCATCCAGGACGCCGAGCCGTTCTTCAAAGACGGCGAGAAGATGCAGCTCTCCTACACGGTGCGGAACACAGTGCGCACCATCGGCGCCCGCGTCTCGAGCCATATCGTCCGCCGCTTCGGCATGCGGAACGGTCTGCAGCCGGATCATTTGACGGTGCATCTTTCAGGCTCGGCGGGCCAATCGCTCGGCGCCTTCGCGGCGCCCGGGCTGAAACTCGTGGTGCATGGCGATGCGAATGATTATGTCGGCAAGGGCCTCTCGGGCGGACGGATCGTCGTGCGCCCGCCGCTCGGCAGCCCGCTGACGCCCCATCAGAACACCATCATCGGCAACACGGTTCTCTACGGCGCGACCGGCGGCAAACTCTTCGCCAACGGCCAGGCGGGCGAGCGCTTCGCGGTGCGGAACTCCGGCGCCGATGTGGTGGTGGAGGGCTGCGGCTCGAATGGCTGCGAGTATATGACGGGCGGAAACGCAGTGATCCTCGGCGCGGTCGGCGACAATTTCGCCGCGGGCATGACCGGCGGCATGGCCTGGGTTTACGACGCGATGGACGGCGTGCGCGGCGGCCTCGCGGATCGGCTGAATGATGAGAGCGTGGTGATGGTGCGCGTCGACAGCGACCATTGGGAGAGCCGGCTCCTCACGCTGATCGAGGAGCATAAGCGCGAAACCGGCTCGCCGCTCGCTGCTGAACTGCTGCGCGATTGGAGCCAGAGCCTCAGCCATTTCTGGCAGATCTGCCCGAGAGAGATGCTCGACAAACTCGCCCACCCGCTCACCAGCGAATCGATCGCCGCTCGAGCGTGAGCGCCTGGGCGGCGGCGCCTTCCCGCGCCGCCGCGCCACGGCGATGCTGCATAGCAGCATTGCTCAACGCCACTCGACGTGACCGTTGCTTGTCGTTTGCGATCGAGCGGAGCGCCCGCACCCTTCTCATATAATTGATTTTAAAGATTTTTCGCCTGTCGCTTCGGTTCAAGACGAAGCGGCTTGATAGGCGCGCCTTTATAGCGCGTGAGCGCACACCATCGAATTGCTGCGCCGCACATGGTGGATTGCAATTTCCGACAAAAATAGTAAGGATTATCGAGCGAGCGACAATGATGCGGTTTCTCGCTGATTGTATCGAGCAGAACCCAATGATGATCGGCCAGGCGGGCGCGCAGACAGGCGCGCTCGGGCGAGGCGCCTCAGCGCCGCGCGGAGTCGAAGACGCGGCCGACGGCGAAGCGGAGGCGGGCGAATGTTGAAGAAATCAATCGTAATCGCGGCGGGCGCGGCTCTGATGGCGAGTCTGGCCGCGCTCGCAAACGCTAAGCCGCTGACGCTTGAGAGAGTGGAGCGTTCGCTGCCCGTCCTCACGATGGACAGCTGTCCAAACACGCTGGCCAGCCCCGGCGTCGTCTGCCGTCTTATGATCGGGAACGCCCGTTTGAGCATCTTCGCGTTCTCGCACGCGGAAGGTCGTCCGCTGGTCGGCATGGCCAGCTACAACCTCGATCAATTCGAGCTCGTGCCCGAGCAAGCCGCCGCCCCAAGACGCCCTCAACCTCAGAGCAGGTTCTTCCAGGAGATCAAGTAAACATCGGAGTGAGGCGTCGACATGCGCTGATCACCCAGCGATGACGCGGCATGCCCGAAGGATAGCTGCAGGCGCATATATGCTTCAGCTTTGTCCTTTTGGGTTCATCAGATGAAACCGGGCGACCCGAACAAAGCCGCCCGGTAACCGCAGTTCACGTCACCTTCAACAACAGCTCATCCAGCGACTTTTTCGCGTCGCCATAGAGCATGCGCGTGTTGTCTTTGAAGAAGAGCGGGTTCTCGATACCGGAATAGCCGGTGCCTTTGCCGCGTTTGGAGACGATCACGTTCTTGGCCTTCCAGACCTGCAGCACCGGCATGCCGGCGATCGGGCTGCCGGGATCATCCTCGGCCGCCGGGTTCACGATGTCGTTCGCGCCGATGATGATGGCGACGTCGGTCGTCGGGAAATCGTCGTTGATCTCCTCCATCTCCAGGACGATGTCGTAAGGCACCTTCGCCTCGGCCAAGAGCACGTTCATATGGCCAGGCAGGCGGCCAGCGACCGGATGGATCGCGAAGCGGACGGTCTTGCCCTTGTCGCGCAGCCGCCGGGTCAGCTCGGAGACCGAGCTTTGCGCTTGGGCCACTGCGAGGCCGTATCCTGGCACGATGATCACCTCGTCAGCGTCCTCCAGCATCTGCGCGACGCTGTCGCTGTCGGTGGCGATCATCTCGCCTTCGACCGCCTGCGCCGAAGACGTCGCCTCGCCGCCCCAGCCGCCGAGAATGACGCTGATGAAGCTGCGGTTCATCGCTTTGCACATGATGTAGGAGAGGATCGCGCCGGAGGAGCCGACCAGCGCGCCCGTGACGATCAGGAGATCGTTCGACAGCGTGAAGCCGATCGCCGCCGCCGCCCAGCCCGAGTAGCTGTTCAGCATCGAGACCACCACCGGCATGTCCGCCCCGCCGATCGCCATCACCAAATGCGCGCCGAGCACGAAGGCGATGATGGTGATGAGCAACAGCGTCCAGACGCCGGCGCCCTGCAGATAAAGGACGCCCAGCAGCAGGCAGGCGATGATCATGCCGAGGTTCATCATATGGCGCCCGGGCAGCGTCAGCGCCTTGCCGTCGATGGAGCCGGCGAGCTTGCCATAGGCGATGATCGAGCCCGTGAAGGTGACCGCGCCGATGAAGACGCCGAGCCAGACCTCGATCTTCAGGATGTTGATCAGCGCGACCGCTTCAGGGTCATTCAGCTTATCGAGAACCTTGAGCGCGAAGCCGCCGAATTGCTGCGCTTCCAGCGTGGCGAGCGCCGTGGTCAGCTCCGCGCCCGACAGCGTGTTGAGCGCGCCGACATTCAGGCCGGCCACGGCCGCCTCCACCGTCGCGAGCTCGAGCTGGGCGTTGATGCCGATGAACACCGCGGCGAGGCCGACGAAACTGTGCAGCGCCGCGACCAGTTGCGGCATGCCGGTCATGGCGACTTTCGCCGCCACATAGGCGCCGGCGACCGCGCCGATCGCGACCATCGCGATCAGAATCGCGAAATTGTCGACGCCTTTGCTGAGGAAGGTCGCCGCCACGGCGATCGCCATGCCGATGATGCCGTAGAGAACGCCGCGCTTGGCGCTCTCTTGGCTGCTCAGCCCACCAAGGCTGAGGATAAACAAGACGCTGGACGCCACATAGGCGGCCGAGATCATTCCAATGCTCATATCGGCCGCTCCTTAGCTCTTCTGGAACATTGCGAGCATCCGGCGCGTCACCAGGAAGCCGCCGACGATGTTGATGGTCGCGATCAAGACCGAGATCGCGGAGAGGAAGATGACGATCCAGGAGCCGGAGCCGATCTGGAGGATCGCGCCGAGGATCACGATGCCGGAGATCGCGTTCGTGACAGCCATCAGCGGCGTGTGGAGCGCGTGCGTTACGTTCCAAATCACCTGGTATCCGATGAAGCAGGCGAGCACGAACACGATGAAGTGCTGCATGAAAGCCTGCGGCGCGACAGAGCCGAGCGCCAGCACCAGCGCCGTGCCGATCGCCAGCATCAGCATCTGGCTCTGGCCCGCCTTGCGCGCGGCGGCGGCTTCCTCGGCGGCGATCTCCGCCGGCGTCTTCTCGACCTTCTTCGCCGCCGGCGCCTGTTTGGCGATCGCCGCGACTTTCGGCGGCGGCGGCGGGAAGGTGATCTCGCCCTCCTTGATCACGGTCGCGCCCCGGATGACGTCGTCTTCCATATTGACGTTGGGCTGACCGTCCTTTTCAGGCGTCAGATCATCGAGCATATGCCGCAGATTGGTGCCGTAAAGCTGGCTCGACTGCGCCGCCATGCGGCTCGGGAAGTCGGTGTAGCCGACGATGGTGACGCCATTGTCGGTGACGATCTTCTGATCCGGCACGGTGAGATCGCAATTGCCGCCGCGCTCGGCCGCGAGATCGACGATCACCGAACCTGGCTTCATGGCCTTCACCATGTCCTCAAGCCAGAGCTTTGGCGCGTCGCGGCCCGGGATCAGCGCGGTGGTGATGACGATGTCGATCTCCGGCGCCTGCGCGCGGAACAGGGCGAGCTGCTTCTCGCGAAACTCCGGCGAGGAGGGCGCGGCGTAGCCGCCAGAGGCGGCGCCGTCGGCCTGCTCTTCGAAATCGAGCATCAGGAATTCGGCGCCCATGCTTTCGATCTGCTCAGCCACTTCAGGACGAACGTCGAAGCTGCGCACGATGGCGCCGAGGCCGCGCGCCGCGCCGATCGCCGCAAGCCCGGCGACGCCGGCGCCGATCACCAGAACTTTAGCCGGCGGCACTTTGCCGGCGGCGGTGACCTGCCCCGTGAAGAAGCGTCCGAAATTGTTCGAGGCCTCGATCACCGCGCGATAACCGGCGATGTTCGCCATGGAGGAGAGGGCGTCGAGTTTCTGCGCGCGGCTGATGCGCGGCACCATGTCCATCGCCAGAACCGCATGCGGCTTTCTCTCAGCCAGCGCGCTCAGCAGCGCCTCGTTCTGCGCGGGATAGAGGAAGCTGATCAGCGTCTGGCCTTCGCGCAGCTGCGCGACCTCGCCCTCCTCCGGCCCGCGCACTTTCATCACGATGTCGGCGTTCGACCATATGGACGCGGCGTCCGGCGCGATCTCGACGCCCGCCTCGGCGTATGACGCGTCCGAGAAGGAGGCCGCCTCACCAGCGCCGCTTTCTATCGTTAATTGATATCCGAGTTTCTGGATGCGGCCCGCTGTCTCAGGCGTGAGCGCGACGCGCTTTTCGTCCTGCATCAGCTCGCGCGGCACGCCAATCTTTTGCGCCATTCCCTCACCCTGTTGCATTTTGGACCCTTGAGGCCCGTATCTGTCGTGATGTCGCCCGCCGCAGGCGAGCGACAAGCCGAGAACGAGGCGGCCTCAGGGCGCAAGGCCGCCGATGGCCGCAGTCCGCGCCATATCGGCTGGCGCACGCGTCTCTGTAAACCATGCCGCTGCGTTATGCGCCGCGGCGCGAGCGTCAATCCAGCGTCAGAGGCCGCGGCAGGGTGGCCGGTTCACCGCGGCCCTGCATTAAGTTTATTCTCTCGATCGATCCGGGCGTTGGGCCGAGCGTTGCGCGTTCGGCGGCCGATGACCGAGCGCAACTCGCCGGATGGGGATGAGGCGGGTGACCGATGGCTCATGGACAGGACCAGGCCGGCGCGCGCTGTGGCGCACCGGAACCCGCCATCGAGCGAACGGGGCCACGGGATGAAGGGGCCAGACACCAGATAAAGGGGACTTGGGATGGGGCCGAAGACTGAGAGGGCTATCAGTGCGCTCGCGAGCCGCAGCGCGCCGATCCGCGTGATGCTCGCCGCGCTCGGCGCGGCGCTTGCGCTTGGCGCCGGCGCTGGGCAGGCGACGCCGGCGCGCGAGCAACCGCCGCGCTTGCTGGTCGCGGAAAGCGAGACGCCGCTCGGAGGAGAGCGCGTTCCACCGGCGCCGGCGCGGCTGGCGCAGGCGGAGCCCCGAGCCTGCGATTACGCCGCCTGCGAAGCGCGATATCGCTCCTTCCGCGCCTCAGATTGCAGCTTTCAACCGTATCAGGGACCGCGCCGAGCCTGCACCCTGGGCCGCAGGGGCGGCGCCCCAGTGGACAATCCACGCAGCGACGCCGTCAGCGCGGCGCCGACGGCGGCTCCATCGCCGGCGCCGGCCGACGCGCCGGCGCAGGCCGCGCCGCAAGCGGCCTTCAGCGACGCGGAAACAGCCGAGGAGGCCGACGCAGCGCCGCGGGAAGCAGCGACGCCGCCGAAAGCGGCCGCGGTCGTTTCGGCCACCGGAGATTTGATCGACGACTGGGTCGATGTGGCCGTTTTGGCCGGATTTGGCGTCTTCTGGCTCTTGGCCTATATGCGCTTATGGGTTGGCGCCGCGCGTTGACCCCATGCGGCCGCCCGCGATGGTCTCGCCGGCTAGGTCTTTGCATAATCGTCCGCGCACAGCGTTGAGGGCGCCCTTCCGGCGACTGAACGGCGCGGCTCAGAACGGGCGACCAGTCGAAACGGGCGGCCAAAGCGCGCGACGCGAGCGAATCTTCGGCTGACCAGGCGCATAACGCCGCCCAAATGAGATTGAGGCGCTCCGGCGCCCAGATTTCGGCGCCGCCTTATGGAAGGGGACGGCGAGAGCGCCGCGCCGCGGAGGCGAGGTGAAGGGGAAGAGTGGATGAGCCCTTGGCGAAATCGACGATGCGGGCGCAGCGCGTGCGAGACGCGGTGCGAGCGCCGCGCGACACGAGCGACCGCTCGCCAGCGCTTGCGCGTCGGCGCGGCGCTCTTCATCGCGATCGGCGCGGCGTCCTTCGGCCCCGGCGCTCCGGCGCAAAGCAGCGCCGAGCCCGCCGCGAATGAAAGCGGCGTGCGCGGCGAGTTGAATGAGCTGCGCCGCGGCTTCGCCGAATGGTGGAACCAGCCGCCCGGCCCCTCCGCTTCGGAGGGCTTCGTCCGCAATCGCTCAAGCGAACGCGCCCGCGAATGGCGGCGCCGCGAGCGCGGCGAGACGCGCGCGCTCGCGGCCTCGCAGCCGCCGCCCCAGCTCGGCGCCGCCTTGCCGCCGCCGATCCCGCCCGCGGCGCAGCGTCGCGCGGCGCCAGCCTCAGCGCCGCTTCCCGCGCTTCGCCCGCTCGATTTCGCGGCCGCGGAAAAGGCGCGCGCGGGCGAGATCGCTGCGGAGACGGACGCATCGCGCGACGGCGAAGCTGCGCTCGCCGCGCCGCCGCGGACGACGCTGCGAGAGGCGCCCGCTCCGCTGGAGCCTACGACCACCGAAGCGGAGCGCCGGAAGCTGGCGGCGCTGCTGGGCGGCTTGGCGCTGCGCAACGACGCATCGCCCGAGACGGCGCAAGATCCTCTCGACGAGGAACTCGAAGCCGAACTCGCCCTCGACCCGGCGACGGCTCTCTCGCCTGCCCAGACTTCGGGTCCCGCGACGACATCCGCCGAGCCGCGGCCGCGCGACCTGGCGGAGGCGGCTCCGACGCCGACGACCATCACGAACGTGGCGAATGCGAGCGGCGCGGGCGCGGAAATGGGGCTCGAGGTGGTCGCCGCGTCTTCAGGCGGCGTTTTGGTCCGCGAGACCGAGCCCGCGCCGACGCCCTCCGCCGTCGAGGCGCCGGCGCGCCCGTCGCGGGAGATCGGATACGCGGCGCAAGCCACGCCGGAGACGGCCGGCTTTTTCTCTGATCCGACCGTTCGGATCGGCCTCGCCTTTTTGCTGGGCGTCGGCCTCCTGTGCCTCGCCTTCCTCCGCGAATGGTCAGCCGCGCGCCAACGTTATAGCTGAGCGCGCCGGCGCCTTCGTGCGCCGTGACGCGTGATGCGCTGGTTCAGGCGACGCTCAAAAGCGTCGCCCTACTCCATCTTCAGCGCGTTGATGAAAGCGTCTTGCGGGATGTCGACTTTCCCGAACTGCCGCATTTTCTTCTTACCGGCCTTCTGCTTCTCCAGCAGTTTGCGCTTTCGAGAGACGTCGCCGCCATAGCACTTTGCGGTAACGTCCTTGCGCAGCGCTCTGATCGTCTCGCGCGCGATGATCCGGCCGCCGATCGCCGCTTGGATCGGCACTTGGAACATATGCTGCGGAATGAGGTCTTTAAGCTTCTCGCACATGGAGCGGCCGCGCCGCTCCGCTTGGCTGCGATGCACGATCACAGAGAGCGCGTCCACCGGTTCGCTATTCACCAGGATCGACATGCGCACGAGATCGCCCGTCTCATAGCCGTCCATCTGATAATCGAAACTCGCATAGCCGCGCGAGATCGACTTCAAACGATCGTAGAAGTCGAACACCACCTCGTTCAGCGGCAACCGGTACACCGCCATCGCCCGCGATCCGGCGTAGGTTAAATCCTTCTGCACGCCGCGCCGTTCTTGGCAGAGTTTGAGAATATCACCGAGATATTCATCCGGCGTCATGATGTTCGCCGTGATCCACGGCTCCTCGATATGCGCGATCTTCACCGGATCGGGCATATCGGCTGGATTATGCAGCTCCGAGACGGCGCCGTCCGTCAGGTGCATTTTGTAAACGACTGACGGCGCGGTGGTGATCAGCTCGATATTGTATTCGCGCTCCAGCCGCTCGCGGATGATCTCGAGATGGAGGAGCCCAAGAAAGCCGCAGCGAAAACCGAAGCCGAGCGCCGCCGACGTCTCCATCTCATGGCTGAAACTCGCATCATTGAGCGCCAGCTTCT
>JBCBCG010000038.1:0-24998 GCA_038530925.1 Pseudomonadota bacterium | reverse complement strand
CCGGCGCCGATCCGGACCGAAGAGAAGGTGCGTCTGATCGATCTTCTCTCGGAGACGGGTCTCGTCAGCATCGAGGCGGCGAGCTTCGTCAGTCCGAAATGGACGCCGCAAATGGCCGACGGCGCCGCGGTGATGGCGGCGATCGAGCGGCGGGCGAGCGTCGCTTACGCCGCGCTGACGCCGAATATGAAGGGCTATGACGCGGCGCGCGCGGCGAGCGTCGACGAAGTCGCGGTCTTCGCCTCGGCCTCTGAAGGTTTTTCGCAGCGCAACGTCAACGCCTCGATCAAAGAGAGTTTTCTGCGGATCGGCGAAGTGGCTGGGGCGGCGGAGGCGGACCGCACGCCGCTTCGGGCGTATGTCTCTTGCGTCATCGCCTGTCCCTATGACGGGCCGGTCAAACCTCAGGCGGCGGCGGAGGTTGCGGCGCGGGCGCTCGATCTCGGGGCGTTCGAGGTGTCGTTGGGCGACACGATCGGCGCCGGCGATCCGGACAGCGTGCGCTGGATGCTGGAGGCGGTTTTGAAGCGCCTGCCCGAGGAGAGAGTCGCGGGGCATTATCACGACACGGGCGGGCGCGCCTTAGCGAATGTCGAGGCGAGCCTCGAGATGGGCGTGCGCGTCTTCGACGCCGCGGCGGGCGGTCTTGGGGGCTGTCCCTATGCGCCGGGCGCGCCGGGCAACCTCGCCACAGAGGCGCTGGTCGCGCGGATGGCGGAGCTGGGGCTCGCGACGGGCGTCGACGTCGAGGCGTTGGCCGAGGCGGCGGCTTTCGCGCGCAGCCTCGCTCGAAGCAATGCGGAAATATCCCTGAGAGCGTCGAAGCGCTCTTGAGGGGAGGTGCTGGAGGCGAGCGGCTGGACAAGCGGGTTGATGGTGTCAGGATTATGGGCCCGACAACTCAGGGTCGCCAAAGTCTCGTCTACCCGAACTCTGTATGAACAAAACAGATCAAATCGCTAATCGCGCGACAGGCAGGGCGCTAAGTGGTAAATCTGATCCCGCCACGCACTTACCCCTTAAATGAAGGTCTTAAGATCCGCCGGCCGCTGTCCGAGGTTGCAGGGGAGAATATTGTATCATTCGAGATTGGGAGGCGCACATTTTACCTCGCCACACGCGAAAGTCGCCTGGGTATATACAGTGATTATTTTGCCGGGCCCTTTATTGACGAGCTTAAAAATTGGTTTTTGGTCAGATCGTCGATGAGGTTTGCGAGTCGGAGTTCCGAACTGTATTGTAATATGACGCGGGGCTGAGCGTAGAAATCAAAATGGATGATCGGCTGTGGAGCTGTCCTGGGTTGAGTTCTTTGTCATTTAGCCATTAAATTTACGAATAGCAGCGGCGATCATAGCATGCGGCGATGCGATTGGATCTTCGACTGATCGCATCTTAAGATCGTATGTTATGAAATCCAATTTTATTTCAATTTTGCGGCCTATAACGCTCGATCCCCGCGCGCTGCGATAGGGCGCGTGCGGGAGCGGGAGGTGAAGGCGGCGTCGCGACTTGAAGAGACGCTTCTCTCACTTTATTTACTGTACCCAAGCGGCTGGCCCGATCTCCTCGCCGCCGAAACGGGCGCGCCGCCCGCAAACGCCTCACCGTCCCAACGTGTTGAAGTGAGACCGTAGGCCGCTCTGAGGAGCAGTGTCGCAACACTCGTCTCGCCTTTTCCCAGCAAGCGCCGCGACGAGGCCACGACCGCGCCGCTCAGCGATCTGCAGATCGCCGTCTTCGATCCGGTGAGTGCCGATCCCGAGCGCCACACACGGCTTCACCGGCCAAAGAACTGGGCCATGAAAAGAACTGGGCCATGAAAAGAACTGGGCCATGAGATGATCGATAGCGTCGGCCTCGTCCATTGGGACGGCCGCGTCCGACTAAGAGAAGCTGGACCCAACCTTGGGCCGCTTCCTCTCCTCAGATCCGGTCGTCCAGGATGGCTCAACCACTCAAAACTACAACTGATACAACGACCAAAACGGCCCGCTCTCCGATGCGGCGCAGCTGGAGCGCGGAGCGCGCCCCGATCTCCGGATCGCGGGGCGGGGTGCGGCGTCTAGCCCGCCGCGAAGTGGAGGGAGAGGCCGCCGATCACCATCAGGAGGCAAAGCGAAGGCGCGATTTTGATCAAGAAGCCGAAAAACCTAGCCTTTTCAAGCGCCTGAAAGCCCTCAGCGAGCAATCCGAGCGCCGCGCCGCGCGATTCAGCTTGCAGGCGCTTCGCCTCGATCGACGCCATCGCCTCAGCGCGGCGGCGCTGCAGCTCTTCGTAATCGAACCCGCTCTCGCGATTGTAGTCCTTCATGGGCGCATCCCCCTTCTCGCTCGTTAAACGGCGCGCCGATGGCGGCCGAGACGCGGCGTCCGCCCGTCATAGTTTTGTTTTAGGACCATATCGGCGGGATCAAGAGTTTCAGAAAAAATTGAAACGAATAATGCGGCGGCGGCGGCGTCAGGCGAGCGCGCGCAGCGGTGCCAGCGCCTGGTCGAGAACGTCGAGCCCGGCGCCGGGCTTGACCGCTTCGGCCGAGAGGATCCGCCGCCAGGCGCGCGCGCCGGGGCGTCCGGCGAAGAGGCCGAGCATATGCCGTGTGATCTGGTGCAGGCGGACGCCTTCGCTGAGACGGCGCGCGATGTAAGGCTTCATCGCCTCAACCGCCGCCGCCGGGTCGGCGACGGGATCGGCGCCGCCGAAGATCCCGCTCTCGGCCCGGCCGAGGATGGCGAAAGGCTCATGATAAGCGGCGCGGCCGATCATCACGCCGTCAAAGCCTTCCGCCAGATGCGTCGCCGCGGCGTCCAGCGAGCCGATCCCGCCATTGAGCGAGACCGTCAGCGCCGGGCGCGTCGCCTTCAGATCGCGCGCCAGCGGGTAATCGAGCGGCGGGACGTCGCGGTTCTCTTTTGGCGAGAGGCCCTTTAGCCAGGCTTTTCGCGCATGCACGGCGAAGCGGCGCACGCCCGCGGCGGCGACGGCGTCGATGAAGGCGGGCAACGCCTCGCGCGGGTCTTGCTCATCGACGCCGATGCGGCATTTGACCGTGATCTCTGGCGCGTCCGGGCCAGCGCCCGCGGCCTCCAACATCGCCGCGGCGCAATCCGCCACCAAGGCGGGCCGGCGCATCAGGCAGGCGCCGAAGGCACCGGATTGCACGCGATCCGACGGGCAGCCGACATTGAGGTTGATCTCGTCGAAGCCGTAAGGCGCGGCGATCCTCACGGCTTCGGCGAGGCCCGCCGGATCGGAGCCGCCGAGCTGCAGCGCCAAAGGCCGCTCCTCGGCGGAGAAGCCGAGCAGCCGCTCGCGCGGACCGTGGCGCACCGCCGCCTCGCCCACCATCTCCGTGTAGAGGAGCGCGCTCGGGCAGAGGATACGGTGAAAGAAGCGGCAATCGCGGTCCGTCCATTCCATCATCGGCGCGACGGAGAGCGTATGGGCGGGCGTCGGCACAGGTCTCGTTCCTTGCGTCTCGTTCTTCGGGGCTCGTTCGGGTGAGTGCTGGGCTCGGCGGGCGTCGCGGCGCGAAAGCCGCGCTGGCGCGCTCCTAGAACCGGACGGCGGAGGATGGCAAGGCTTAGCACGGGCTCGCGCCGAGCGTAGGCCGCGGCGATGCGCGAAGCATGGAGCGCTGGAGACGATGGATATCTATCGCTTGGCTGAGAGAGTGATGGCGATGGACGATGCGGCTTGGGCGCGTCACGCCAATCCCTGGAGCGTCTACACGCGCTTCAGCGCGCTTCCGCTGCTGGCGCTCGCCGCCTGGAGCCGCATGTGGATCGGGTCGTGGTTCTGGCTGGGGCTCGCGGCGACGCTGCTTTGGATCTGGCTTAACCCGCGGCTCTTCGCCGAGCCGAAATCCTTGGACAGTTGGGCCGCTCGCGGGGTGATGGGAGAGCGGTTGTTTCTCGACCGGGCGGAGCGGCGCATCGACGCCCATCACATTCCCATTGCGCATGGTCTGAGCGTCGCCGCGGGGCTCTGCGGTCTCGTGGCGCTTTACGGCGTGATCGCGCTCGACGCATGGGCGACGCTGTTCGGGCTCGTCGTCGGGATGGGGGCGAAAGCCTGGTTCTGCGATCGGATGGTGTGGATCCGCCGGGATGAGGAGGCGCGAAGGCGCGCGCCCGGACGCAGGTTGGCGCTCTTGCGGCGCCATGGCGCGGCGCGCGCGGCCTGGATCTGATAGAGGGAGCGCATCTAGAAGGAGCGCATCCAGAGGGAGCGCATCTTGAGGGAGCGCTTCGGGACGGCGCGTGGGCCAGCGCCGTCTCTCGCAAGGGGGCGGCGGCGCGTGTTCGACTATTCTTTGTTGCATTGGACCACTTTCTTCGTCGCGGCGGCGGCGCTGCATTTGGCGCCGGGGCCGGACATGGCCTTCATTCTCGGGCATAGCGTGCGGGGCGGGCGGCGCGCGGGTTTCGCCGCGATGGGCGGCGTGTGGGTGGGCGCGCTGGCGCATGCGATGCTGGCGGCGGCGGGCCTCTCGGCGATCTTGGCGAGCTCCGCGCTGGCTTTCGCCATCGTAAAGTGGGTGGGGGCGGCGTATCTGATTTGGCTCGGCGTCGCGGCGCTGCGCTCGCGCGGCGCAGGCGCTCTCGGCTCTCCGGGCGCTGTTGGCTCGCTGGGCGCGCTCGGACGGCCGGCGCGCGCGGCGTCTTGGCGCATCGCGCGCCAAGGGGTGATGGTCTCGCTCCTCAACCCGAAAGTCGCGATGTTCTTCCTCGCCTTCCTGCCGCAATTCGTCGAGCCAGGCGCGGGCCCGGCTTGGGCGCAGCTTCTGCTGCACGGCGTTCTGATCATCTTCGTCGCCGCCTTGATCGAGCCGCCCTTGGTGATGATCGCCGGCGGGCTGAGCGAGGCGCTGAGGCGGCGCCCTTCGATCGGGCTCTGGCTCGATCGGACGCTCGGCGCGCTCTTGATCGGGCTCGGCGCCCGGTTGGCGCTGCAGGAGCGTTAGATGCGCCGCTTCCCGCCTGAACGCATCATCTGCCTGACCGAAGAGACGGTGGAGACGCTGTATCTTCTGGGTGAGGACGCCCGGATCGTCGGCGTCACAGGCTACGCCGTGCGCCCTGCGCGGGTGCGGCGCGAGAAGCCGCGCGTGGCCGCGTTCCTCTCGGCCGATACGCCGAAGATCCTCGCGCTCGAGCCCGATCTGGTGCTCAGCTTCTCCGATCTGCAAGCTGATCTCGTCGCCGGTCTGTTGCGGGAGGGCGTGACGGTGATGGCGTATAATCAGCGGGATGTGGCGGGGATCCTGGCGATGATCCGGCATCTCGGCGCGATAGTGGGCGCGGCGGAGCGGGCGGAGGCGCTGGCGGCGGGGTATGAGGCGCGGCTGGAGGCGGCGCGCGCCGCGGCGGCGGCGCGGATCGCGGCGGCCGGCGGGGCGCGGCCGGTCGTCTATTTCGAAGAATGGGACGAACCGATGATCTCCGGGATCAAATGGGTCTCGGAGCTGATCGAGATCGCGGGCGGGCGCGAGGCCTTTCCCGAGCGCGCCGCCGCCCAGGGCGCGCAAGGGCGGATCGTGTCGTCGGAGCAGGTGATCGGCGCGGCGCCGGATTTGATCCTGGCCTCTTGGTGCGGGAAGAAAGCGCGGCCGGAGCGGATCGCCGCGCGCGAGGGCTGGGCGGCGATCCCCGCGGTGCGCGCCGGCCGGATCGAGGAGATCAAATCGCCGCTGATCCTGCAGCCAGGGCCCGCGGCGCTCACCGACGGGCTCGACGCGATCATCGCCGCGGTCGAGCGAACAGTGCTGAGACCCGGCGCGCTCTGAGCGCCGCTCCCGCCCGCCCACCCCGCGGCGCTCAGCGCGCGCCGGGCGGCCGGCGTTGCGGCTCTCTCGTCAGCGGTCTGCGCGCGCGGCGCGGCGCGCCTGGCCCGGAGCGAGGCCGGTTTGCGCTTTGTAAGCGCGGGAGAAGGCGGCGAGGCTGCCATAGCCGCTCTCCGCGGCGATCTCGTCGATCGAAAGATCGCTTTCCTCGAGCAGCGCGGCGGCGGCTTCAAGCCGGAGGGACTGCAGATAGCGCATGGGCGCCGCGCCCATCACTTTGGTGAAAACCGCCGCGAAGCGCGAGGGCGACATGCCGACGCCCGCAGCGAGCGAGGCGACGCTGTGCGCCGCTGCGGGCGCGCCGTGCAGCGCGTTCAGCGCCGCGCCGATCTTCGGATGGGTGAGCCCGCGCACCCAGCGCCCGGCGTCGTCGCCCGCGGTCTCGACGAAGGCGCGCAGCGCTTCGGCGCAAAAGAGCTGCACAAGGCGCGAGGCGACGAAATCCTCGCCGCGCCGGGGCGCCTGCGCCTCGAGCGTCAAGAGCTCGGCGATGCCTGAGAGGCTGCGGTTCGCGCCGTCGCCGAGAACGCCAAGCTTCACCATCGGCGGGAGGGCCGAGAAGAGCGGGTTCCGCTCCGCCCGGCGGAGCGCGAAGACGCCGCAGACAAGCTCGGTGGCGTCCGGCGCCTCCGGCTGGTCCGCTGGGGCCGCCGCGCCGTCGAGGATGTCTTCGAAGAGAACGACCTCCGCCGCGCCGCCGGACGCCGTCTCGCGCGCCATGACATGCTGCGCGCCGTCGAGGCAGATCACCGCCTCGCCTGCGTTGATCTCGATCTCGTCGCCGTTCGCGCGCGTCAGCCGGAAGCCGCCGCGCTTGGCGATGTGAAAGGGCGCCGCCGCGGTCTGCGCATCGAGAGCCATCCGCCGCTTGAGCGCCGCGCCGTCCGGAATCCGGATCGCCCAAGGCGGCGCGTAGCGCTCCGCCAGGACGATTTGCCCAGCGACATGCATGGATCTCAGAGCGTCGCTGAACGCGTCCATTTCAGTCGTTCCTGCAAAGTGATCAGACGGTTGGATCATATAAACGACTGTGCGGCGCAAGCACAGTGGCCGTCATCAGCAACCTTGGAGACGACCAATGGACCCAACGCACACTTCTTCGCTCGCCGCGCTGCTCTTTGAACAGGCGGTTCCGGTTATGATCTTGCTCGACCTCGCGGCGGTGGGCTTCACCGCGTGGGTCGTGCGCCGCGGCGGCGGCTCGGCGCGCGTCGTGACCGGCGCGGTGCTGGCGCTTTGCGCCTGGCTCGCGGTTCTGCACGGGATCATCGCCACGCGCAGCCTTATTCCCGCCGACATCAGCGGCCTCGCCTTTCTCGGCGTGATCTTCGCCGGCGTCGGCGTCTTCGGCCTTGGGATCTTCGCGACGCCTGTCGGGCGAACGCTGATGAATTTGCGCCAAGAGGATCTGATGCTCGCCCAAGGGGTTCGCGTGTTCTTCGGCGCCGGGTTCCTGTTGCAAGCGGCGATTGGGCTCTTGCCGGAGACCTTTGGGATCATCGACGGCTTCAGCCATGTGACGGCGGGCTTTCTGGGCCTGATCGCAGCGGTGATCGCGGCGCGGGATCCGAACGCGACGCGGATGGTGCTCTGCGCCAACGCGTTCGGATTAATCGATATTCTGGTGGTGGCGAGTTCGATCGCGCTGATCCTGCTGCCGGAGATGACGCCGTATCATCCGATGATGTACGCGGTGTTCCTGCCGGCGCCGATCTGGTTGTGGCTGCATGTGGTCTCGCTCGCCAAGCTCGCCGCCGCGCGGCGCGGTCCTGAAGCGATCCAGCCCGCGGCGTAAGAGCGGCTCATGGGCGCGAAGGGCGCGGCGTCTCCTGAGAGGCGCCGCGCTCATGGCGTTCGCAGGAGCGTCACCGCAGGAGCGTCACCGCCGGGGCTCCAGACCCGAGAAGATCATCGCGAGCAGCTGATGAGTGAAGGCGTCCGGCTCCACCGCGAGCCCGGCGCCGAGGCGGCTCGCCACATAATGCTCCGCCGCGCCGAGGATCGCATCGCGCACCAGCCGCGGCTCGATATCGGCCCGGATCGCGCCGACGTCGCGCAGCTCCGTCACCGCATCAAGGTAGACACGCGTGAAGGCGCGGTTGTTGGCCTTGAAGCGCTCATGGAACGCGTCGTCATAGAGCCGGCCGCGCTGGCCGAAGGCGCGGATCAGCCGCCAGTCCGCCCCGAGCGTTCGGACATAGTCGCGGAGCAGCGCGACGAGGCGCGCGCGCGGATCGGGCGCCGCGGCGGCGATGGCGGCGGCCGGCGCCAGCAAGCGTTTGGCGTAGAAGGCGTCCATCACGCCGGCGAGGAGGCCGAGCTTGTTCTCAAAATGCAAAAAGAGCGTGCCTTCGGCGACCTCCGCCGCCGCCGCGATCTCCGGCGTGCGCGTATCCTCGTAACCTGAGCGGGCGAACGCCTCCCAGGCGGCGGCGATGATCGCGGCGCGGGTCTGTTCGGCGCGCGCGCCGCGGCGGCGGCGCGTTGGCGGGTCGTCGGACGCTGCGATGGCGGGTCTCCTTCCGTGCGGCCGCGCGCCGCGCGTTGACCAAGGCGCGCATCGGACCCTAAAAAGATAACTGAGCGCCGCTCATTTAGGAAGCGGCGGAGATCGAGGCGCCGCGGCCGCATGAGCCGCAGCGCTGGAGGGAGGGACGCGATGCAGCTGACCGATCAACATCGAGAGATCGAGCGCACTCTGAGCCGGGTGATCGATCACGAGATCAATCCGCATGTGGACGAATGGGAGGCGGAGGGGATTTTCCCGGCGCATGAGGTCTTTAAGAAGCTCGGCGATCTCGGGCTGCTCGGCGTCACGAAGCCGGAGGAGAATGGCGGGCTCGCGCTCGATTGGTCATACGCGGCGGTGGTGGCCGAAGGGCTCGGCCGCATCGGTTGCGGCGCAGTGCCGATGGCGATCGGCGTGCAGACCGATATGGCGACGCCGGCGCTGGCGCGCTTCGCCGGCGAAGAGTTGCGCGAAGAGTTCCTCACCCCGACCGTCGCGGGCGATTACGTCGCGTGCCTCGGCGTCTCGGAGACCGGCGCGGGATCGGACGTCGCCTCGATCAAGACCACCGCCGTGGAGGATGGCGATGATTACGTCATCAATGGCGGGAAGATGTGGACCACCAACGGGCTTCAGGCCGATTGGATGTGCCTCCTCGCCAACACCTCGGACGGGCATCCGCATAGGAACAAATCGCTGATCGCGCTGCCGCTGAAGGACGAGAGCGGCGCGCGCCGCAAAGGCGTGAGCGTGGCGCGCAAGCTCGACAAGCTCGGCATGAGGAGCTCCGACACGGCTGAGTTCCACTTCGACAATGTGCGCGCGCCGAAGCGTAATCTGATCGGCGAGCCGGGCATGGGCTTCACCTATCAAATGCTGCAATTCCAGGAGGAGCGTCTGTGGGGCGCGCTCTCAAGCCTGAAGGCGATGGACGCGACGATCGACGCGACGATCGAGTATGCGCGCGCGCGCAAAGCCTTCGGCAAATCGATCCTCGACAATCAAGTGGTGCATTTCCGCTTGGCCGAGCTGCGCACGGAGCTTGAGGCGTTGCGCGCGCTCACTTGGAGCGCCGTCGAGAAGATGCTGACAGGAGAGAACGTCACGCGGCTGGCGTCGATGGCCAAGCTGAAAGCCGGGCGGCTCATCCGCGAGCTGAACGACGCCTGCCTGCAATATTGGGGCGGGATGGGCTTCATGAGCGAGACGCCGGTGAGCCGCGCCTATCGCGATGGCCGGCTCGCCTCAATCGGCGGCGGCGCGGATGAGGTGATGCTCTCGATCATCTGCAAGCTCGAAGGCACGCTGCCAGGCGCGTCCAACCGCTGATCGGAGAGAGCCATGGACGAGCGAACGATCGATCTCGGCGCGGCGCTTGAGATCGTCAAACAGAGCTGCGCGGTCTACCGCTTCATGGAGATCGAGCTTCTGGCGATGGAGGAGGGCGTCTTCCGCGTCAGAACGCCTCTGACAAGCAACACCGCCAACCATGTGAACATCATGCACGCCAGCATGCTGTTCGCGACGGCGGAGATCCTCGGCGGCCTGGTGGCGATGAGACATGTCGCCAAGCCGGAGACGTTCCAGCCCGTGGTGCGCGAGGTGAAGATCTCTTACCTCAAGCCCGCCTTCTCCGCGGCGACGGCGGAGGCGCGGTTCACCGCCGAGGAGGCGGCCGAGATGAACGCCCAGTTGGACGCGTCCGGAAAATTCGATTTCGATCTCATGGCGCGCGTCACGGATGAGCGCGGCGAAACCGTCGCGGAGACGCTGGGCGCCTACGCCATCCGCAATTTCGCGGGCGGCTGAGCGTCGGTTGCTTTCCAGGCCTGCGCGCGGTCAAACATGTTGATGCGCGGCAGGCGGGGGAGGGAGCGATCGGCGGCGAGGCGATAAGCGGCGAGATGACGGGCGGCGATCTGTGGGTGATCGCGAGTTATCTGTTGGGGCTCTGCGCCTTGGCGCTCTTCTGCGGGGCGGTCGCGGGCGCTGTGGGGATCGGCGGCGGCGCGCTGCTCGCGCCAGGGTTTTATGCGCTTTACGGAGTGATCGGCGCGCCGGCGGAGACGCGGGCCCTCGCAGCCGTCGGGGCGGCGCTCGGGCTCATCGCGCTGCTCTCCGCGGCGGCTGTGGCGGCGCAGCGCTTGGCGGCTGCGCCGGATTACGCGCTCCTGAGGCGGTGGGGCGCGCTCTTCGGCGTGGGCGCGGCGCTCGGCGCGGCGGGCGCCGCGCTCGCGCCGGGCTGGGCGCTGACGCTGATCATCGGCGCGGCGGCCTTCGGCCTTGGGCTGCAGATCGCCTTTTGGCCGCAAGGCGAGGCGGCGCCGGGCGCGCGCCGCGGCTCGAAGGCGCCGCCGGTCGCAGCGGAGCCTCGGGCGCTCGATCTTTTGATCGGCGCGGCGGGCGCGATCGGCCTCGGCGCGGCGACGGCGGTCTCGGGCCAAAGCGGCGGCGGCTTCAGCGCCGCGGCGTTGGGCCAAGGCGGCGAGGATGCGCCGAAAACCTCGGTGAACGCCGCCGCCCTCGGCGTCATCGCCGGCGTCGTTGGAACCATCACGCTGCTGCTGATGACGCTTTTCAGCGACCGTCCCGCAGCGGCGCCGTGGGCGATCGGCGCGGTCGACCTCTTCGCCATCGCCCTCGCCGCGCCGCTCTGGCTCCTCAGCGCCTCCCACGCCGCCCAGCTCACCGCCCCGCTCCCCCAACGCCCGCTCCGCCTCCTCTTCGCGATCGGGCTGATCCTGGCCGGGCTCTTGTTGGTGCGCGCGGGGGGCGGCGGGGGCTGAGACCGGCTGGATGGGAAGACTGAAGCCCGCTTCGAGAGGGTGTTAATCGAGCGTCAGCACGATCTTGCCGGTCGCCTCGCGGGTTTCGAGGCGGCGGAGGGCTTCGGCGCCGTTCTCAAGGGAGAAGCGCTCGGTGACGCGCGGCGTGACCGCGCCGTCGGCGATCATGCCGAGCAGCGCTTTCATGTTCGCCGCATGGCCGGCCGGATCGCGCATCACCGCGGCGCCCCAGAAGACGCCGACGATCTGGCAGCTTTTCAGCAGCGTCAGGTTCAGCGGGATCGAGGGGATGCCGGCGGGAAAGCCGACCACGAGAAAGCGTCCGTCCCAGTCCATGGCGCGGATCGCCGGTTCGGCGTAGGCGCCGCCGACCGCGTCATAGACCACGTTCGCGCCGCCGCCGCAGGCCTGTTTAAAGGCCTTGCCGAGCGTCTTCTGCGCCTCCTTATCAAGCTCGCGCGGGTAGATGACGGTTTCATCCGTCCCGAGCGCGCGGCAAAAGGCGGCCTTCTCCTCAGACGAGACGGCGGCGACCACTTTGGCGCCCATCGCCTTGCCAAGCTCCACCGCCGCCGAGCCGACGCCGCCCGCGGCGCCGAGCACCAGCAGCGTTTGGCCGGGCTGAAGGCTGGCGCGGTCCTTCAGCGCGTAATAGCTCGTGCCATAAGTCATCATGAAGCCGGCGGCCTGCTCGAACGGGATCTCATCGCCGAGCGGGATCAGCGCGTCTTGGCTGAGAAGGAGATGGCTGGTGAAGCCGCCGAACGGCCCGGCGAGCGCGGCGACGCGCTGGCCGACCGCCACGCGCTCGACGCCTTCGCCGACCGCCTCGACCACGCCCGCCACCTCGCCGCCAGGCGCGAAGGGGCGCGGCGGCTTGAACTGGTAAAGGTCGCGAATGATCAGCGTGTCCGGGAAATTCACGCCTGCGGCGCGCACGGCGACCCGCACTTGGCCCTTGCCGGGCGTCGGCGTCTCGCTCTCGACGATCTCCAGCGTCTCCGGCCCGCCCGGGACCACCGACATCAGCGCTTTCATGGCCGTTTCCTTCCCATTTTCTCCGCGCGCTCCGCAGGGGCGCGCCGCATTGTCGCTCCGCAGGGTCTCGCCAAGACAGCGAGCGCCGCGCGCTGGAGCTTTTTGAGCGGAGAGGGGCCTCGCGCCGACCGCCGCCGACTGTCCGTTTAGCCTGAAACGACGCGGCGGCGAAGGGGCTGACCTACTTGTGAGTAGGTCGCCGCACCGCGCCTGACGCGTCCCATCCGCGGCGGGACGCCGCACCCCGCCCGCTGGCGCCGCGTGCTAGGAGCCGACCGGAGTTTTTTCAAAAAGCTAAAGTCGAGGAGAGG
Organism: Pseudomonadota bacterium; assembly: GCA_038530925.1. Classification (GTDB taxonomy): domain Bacteria; phylum Pseudomonadota; class Alphaproteobacteria; order Rhodobacterales; family Rhodobacteraceae; genus JALEGB01. The sequence goes on along the minus strand of JBCBCG010000038.1, from coordinate 12,508 downwards.
GAGGAGCGCCGATGCTGAGCGCGTTCATTATATTGTGCGGTGCGTTGTCGATCGTCTACGGCGCCTGGGCGGTGAAATCGGTGATGGCCGCCGATGCGGGCAACGCCCGGATGCAAGAGATCGCGGCCGCGGTGCAGGAGGGCGCGCAGGCCTATTTGACGCGGCAATACACCACCATCGCCATCGTGGGCGCGGTGATTTTCGTCGTCGTCGCGTTCCTGCTCGGGCTTCTGGTGGCCATCGGGTTTCTGCTTGGGGCGGTGCTCTCCGGGCTGGCGGGCTTCATCGGGATGTGGGTGTCGGTGCGCGCGAATGTCCGCACGACGCAGGCCGCCAGCAAGAGCCTCGCAGGCGGGCTCGAGATCGCTTTTAAAGCGGGCGCGGTGACGGGCATGCTCGTCGCCGGGCTCGCGCTGCTCGGCGTCGCGCTCTACTACGTGTTTCTGACCGGCGTCGTCGGCTACGCCAGCACGGACCGGGTGGTGGTGGACAGCCTGGTGGCGCTCGGCTTCGGCGCCTCTCTGATCTCGATCTTCGCGCGTCTCGGCGGCGGCATCTTCACCAAGGGCGCGGATGTGGGCGGCGATCTCGTCGGCAAGGTCGAGGCGGGCATTCCGGAGGATGATCCGCGCAACCCGGCGACGATCGCCGACAATGTGGGCGACAATGTCGGCGATTGCGCCGGCATGGCGGCGGATCTGTTCGAGACTTATGCGGTGACTGTGGTGGCGACCATGGTGCTCGGCTCGATCTACTTCGCAGGCACCGGGCTCGTGGAGAGCGTGATGCTCTATCCACTCGCGATCTGCGCCGTCTGCGTGATCACCTCGATCGCCGGCACCTTTTTCGTGAAGCTGAGCTCGGGCCCGAATCCGTCGATCATGGGCGCGCTTTACAAGGGCTTCATCGCCACCGGCGTCCTGTCGCTGATCGCGCTCTTGCCGACGACTATGCTGGTGTTTCCCGACGGGCTCTCCACGCAATTCACCACGGGCGAGCTGACCTTCACCGCGATGGATCTTTTCTGGTGCGGCGTCGTCGGCCTGGTGGTGACCGGCGCGATCATCGTCGTGACCGAGTATTACACCGGCACCGATTACCGGCCGGTCCGCTCGGTGGCGGAGGCTTCGATCACCGGCCATGGCACCAATGTGATCCAAGGCCTCGCCGTCAGCCTCGAGGCGACGGCGGCGCCGGCGCTGATCATCATCGGCGGCATCATCGTCACCTTCCAGCTCGCCGGCCTCTTCGGCATCGCCATCGCGGTGACGACCATGCTCGCGCTCGCGGGCATGGTGGTGGCGCTCGACGCCTTCGGGCCGGTGACGGACAACGCCGGCGGCATCGCCGAGATGTCCGATCTGCCGGAGGATGTGAGGAAGACCACTGACGCGCTCGACGCCGTGGGCAACACAACCAAAGCGGTGACGAAGGGCTACGCCATCGGCTCGGCGGGGCTCGGCGCGCTGGTGCTGTTCGCCGCTTACACCGAGGATCTCAAATACTTCGCCGCCAACGCGGCGCCGGGATCCTATTTCGACGGCGTGTCGGTCAGCTTCTCGCTCGCCGATCCTTACGTCGTGGTCGGCCTCTTCTTCGGCGGGCTCTTGCCGTTCCTCTTCGGCGGCATCGCCATGACCGCCGTCGGCCGCGCCGCGGGCTCGGTGGTCGAGGAGGTGCGCCGGCAGTTCCGCGAGAAGCCGGGCATTATGGAAGGCACCGAGAAGCCCGATTACGGCCGCGCCGTCGATATGCTGACCAAAGCCGCGATCAAGGAGATGATCGTGCCGTCGATGCTGCCGGTGCTCTCGCCGATCGTGGTGTTCATCGCCATCAACGCGATCGCGGGCAAAGCGGCGGCGTTCTCGGCCGTGGGCGCGATGCTGCTCGGCGTGATCATCACCGGGCTCTTCGTCGCCATCTCCATGACCGCCGGCGGCGGCGCGTGGGACAACGCGAAGAAGATTTTCGAGGACGGCTTCACCGACAGCAAAGGCGAGAAGCATTATAAGGGCTCGGAGGCGCATAAAGCGGCGGTCACCGGCGACACGGTGGGCGATCCTTATAAAGACACCGCCGGACCGGCGGTGAACCCGATGATCAAGATCACCAATATCGTCGCGCTTTTGATGTTGGCGGTGCTGGCGCATTGAGAGCGCGCCGCCGCGGCCGATTGCGGCCGCGGCGGCGGCTCGATAGCAAAGCGGATCAGCGCTCCGCCAAAGGGGCGCGTTTCGCAGCGCTTGAGAGTGACGAGTGGATCATCCGGTGACGACAGCCCGCGCCTCTGGCGCAGCGACGCTTCCCGAGCCTGAGGCGTTTCTCGCCGCGCCGCGCAAAGCGATCGCGTTGTTTGGAATGTCCGGGGTGGGCAAAACCCGCCTCGCGCAAATGATGCGCGGCGCGGGCGGCTGGTTCCATTACTCGGTCGATTACCGCATCGCCACGCGCTATCTCGACGAGGCGATCGTCGACATGTTCAAGCGCGAAGCCATGCAATCCGCGCTGCTGCGCGAGATGCTGCGCGCCGATGCGGTGCGCGTCGACGCCAATATCCGCTTCAGCAATCTCGCCGCGCTCTCGGCTTACGTGGGCAAACCGGGCGATCCGGCGCAGGGCGGTCTCGCCTTCGAGGAGTACATCACGCGCCAGCGCCGGCATCGCGAGGCGGAAGTGCGCGCGATGGGCGATGCGCTTGAATTCATGGCCAAAGCGCACGACCTCTACGGCTATCCGCATTTTCTCTGCGATACGAGCGGCAGCCTTGTCGAAGTGGTGGATCCGGACGACGCGGAGGATCCGGTGATGCGCGGCCTGGCGGATAAAGTGCTGTTCGTGCTGATCAAAGGCGAAGCCTCGGATGAGGAGGAATTAGTGCGCCGGTTTATCGAGGATCCCAAGCCCATCTATTACAATGAAGGGTTCCTGCGCGAGCTTTGGAGCGCGCATCGCGCCGAGGCGGGCGCGGCGGCGGATATCGTGGATCCGGATGAGTTCGCGCGGTCGAGCTTCCGCAAACTCGTGCGCTGGCGGGCGCCGCGCTATCGCGCCATCGCCGCGCGCTGGGGCGTTTCGGTCGCGAAATCCGATCTCGCCGCGGCGCAAGACGAGCCGGCGGTGCTGCGGCTGATCGCCGAAGCGCTTGAGGTGGCGAGACAACCCGGCGCCGGCGCCGCGATAGGGGCGTCCGAGGCATGAGCGTCGGCTTTTGGATCCTCGCGGCGCTGTTGACGGCGGCGGCCGTCGTTCTGGCGGCCTGGCCGCTCTGGGCCGGGCGCCGGGCGGCGCCGCCCAATGCGGCGCATGACGTCTCGGTTTATAAGGCGCAGCTGGCGGAGGTGGACCGCGATCTGGCGCGCGGCGTGATCACGGCGGCGGAGGCCGAGGGCGCCAAACGGGAGATCGCGCGCCGGCTGCTCGCCGCGGATGAGGCGCTGGCGGGCGCGCAGAGCTTTCCGACCGCGACGCCAGAGGCCGCGCGCCTTGGCCTGATCGCCATCGCCGGCCCGCTCGTCGCGGTCGGCGTCGCCGTCTATTTGGTGATCGGCGCGCCGCTGCAGCCGGATCGTCCGTTCGCCGATCGCGATCTCGCCGCGGAGCGGATCGAGATGCTCATGACCCAAGCGGACGCCGAGGCCGAAGCGCGGGCGTCGGGCTTGCCTGAGCCAGCGCCGCTCGATGAGGAAACCGCTGAGCTGATTGAACGCATGAAGGCGACCTTGGCGGAGAGGCCGGGCGAGCCTCGCGGCCGCATCCTTTTGGCGGAGGCCTACACGCGGCTCGGCCGTCCGGCGGAGGCCTGGCCGCGCTACGCCGAGGCGATCCGTCTTCTGGGGAATGAGGCCGAGCCGCGCCTTTTCGCGGCGATGGGCGATGCGATGGTGCAGGCGGCGGGCGGCTATGTCAGCCGCGAGGCGGAGGCCGCCTTCACGCGCGGCGGCGCGTTTCTCATCAGCCAGTACATGCTCGGCGCCGCGGATGCGCAGCGGCGCGATTATCGCCGCGCCTTCGCCCGTTGGACCTCGCTTTATCAAGACGCGCTGAGCGAGCCCTTCGCGCCGATGCTGAAAGCCCAGATCGAGCGCATAGCGCCCGCGGTGGGCGAGCAAGCGGTGGCCGCGGCGGCGCGCCTTCCCGATCCGCGCCCGCCCGAGATGCTGGCGGAGGCCGAGGGCGCGCCGGGCCCGAACCAAGAGCAAATCGCCGCCGCCGCGGAGATGAGCGAGGAGGCGCGCGCGGAGATGATCGACGGCATGGTCGCCGGCCTCGCCGCGCGGCTCGAGAACGATCCCTCCGATCTCGGCGGCTGGATCCGCCTGATCCGCGCTTACGGCGTGCTCGGGCGCGAGGACGCGCGCGCGGCGGCGCTCGCCAGCGCGCGCGACGCCTTCGCCGAGGATGAGGCGGCGCTGGCGCAGCTCGACGCCGCCGCCCGCGCGGCGGCGCAGCCGTGACGCCCGGCTTCGGCGGCGCGCCAGGCGACGGCGCTCGACCAAGCGAGAGCGCGCCGATCGTGGAGACCGTCGAGGCGGCGCGCGCCGCTTGGCGCGCCGGGCCGCTCTTTGGGCTCGATCTCGGAACCAAGACCATCGGCCTCGCCGTGTCGGACGGGCTGCGTCTCAGCGCGACGCCGCTTGAGACGCTGCGCCGCAAGAAGTTCTCGCTCGACGCCGCGCAGATCGAGGCGCTGATGGCGGAGCGCGACGTCGCCGGCTTGGTGCTCGGCCTGCCGCGCAATATGGACGGCTCGGAAGGGCCGCGCGCGCAATCGACTCGCGCCTTCGCGCGCAACCTGGCGCGCAGGCCGAGCTTTCCGGCCGCGGCGGCGATCCTGCTTTGGGACGAGCGGCTCTCGACCGCCGCGGTGGAGCGCGCGTTGCTTGAGGCTGACGCCTCGCGCGCGCGGCGCGCGGCGGTGGTCGACAAGCTCGCCGCGGCCTACATCCTCCAGGGCGCGCTCGAGCGGATGCGCGTGCTGGCGGGCGACGCGGCGCAGGACGAGCGGTGAGGCGACGGCCGCCGCTGGAAATGTGCGGAGATCGGCGCATCGTTTCGCTTGGAGAAATGATGCGCGGCTTTCCCCTCTAGTTTTCGCGGCGCGCTTTGACGATGCTGTGACGCCGCTGCTATGGATCGACGCGCGTTGCGATGGAGTGACAATGGGGTTGCTGTTCCGCCTGGTTCTGATCGCGCTGTTCGCGCTTGGCGTCTACGCCCTGGAGCTTAAGCGCCCCGAAGCGCTTGAGAAGCCCGAAGCTGTCGCGGCGTTCGTGGTGCTGGGCCTCGTCTTGCTCGCCTCTCTTTTCGAGGGGCGTCGGCGCCGCGACGACGGCGTCGGCGCCGCAGGTCGCGCGTCGAGGCGCGATGGTCGCGCCGAGGCGAGCGGCGCGCGCGCGGTGGAGCGCGGCGGGGGCGGGCGGCGGATCGGGTTTGGGGGCGAGGCGGCGGAGCCCATGGCGCTTCAAGCCGCGCCGAGCCTGGCCGCTTTGCGGGCGGAGGCGCGGCGAGAGCTGGTTGATGACGACGCTTGGGCCGCGGGGCCCGGGTTCGTCACGCAAGCCGGACCCGGGGATCGCCAGCGCGCCGCCGGCCGGGCTGCTGCGGGCGCGGCCTTCGCCGCGGAGCCGATCCGGCCGGACGGGCCGGCGCTGGCGGAAGGCGCGCGGCCGCCGCGGCGGCGCGCCGGGAGACGAATGCGCGCGGCGATGCTCAGTCTCACGATCTGGGTCGGCGTGGTCGGCGGGCTCGCCGCCGCCTACGGGCATCGCTTCGAATTGAAAGAGAGCGCTCTTCTGGCTTTTAGCGCGCTCCAGCCGGGCGCGCCGGTCGCGCTGTCCCACGATGAAGCGGTTTTGATGCGCGACCGCGGCGGACATTTCACCACGATCGTGCGCATCAATGATCAGAATGTGCGGATGCTGGTCGACACCGGCTCAAGCGATGTGGCGCTGCCATATGAGGAGGCGCGGCGCCTTGGCGTCGATCTCGATCACCTCAGCTTCACCCGCGTGGTGATGACCGCTAATGGGCAGGCGATGGTGGCGCCGGTGACGCTGCCGGCGGTTACGGTGGGCCCGATTACGCTCACCAACATCGCCGCCTCGGTGGCGGAGCCCGGGCGGCTCGGCACGCCGCTTTTGGGCATGAGTTTTCTGGGCGGTCTCTCCGAAGTTTCGATCCGCGGGGAAGAACTCCGTTTGCGGCGATAGGCGTGCGGCGGCCGCTGCGCGTTTGGCGCCGCTGCTCTGCTTCGATCAAGCCGAGACTTGATCAAGCCAAGCCTCTATCAAGCCAAACCTAGCCTCTATCAAGCCAAGTCTTGATCACGCCAAGTCTCTATCAAGCCAAGTCTCTATCAAGCCAAGTCTCTATCAAGCCATGCCTCGATCGCCTCGTTCATCTCCTCGGCCGCATCCGTTTGCGCCCAGTGCGACGCGTCGAGCCACCGCAGTGTGAAATCAGTGCAAAACGCCTCCGCGCCGGGCGCCAGATGCGCGCCGAGATACGCGTCATGCCGGCCCCAGAGCAGAAGCGTGGGCGTTGCGAGCGTTTTCTCTCCGACGAACAGCGGCCCGCGCAGCAGCTCCCAGAAATTCGCGCGGTAGTAATTGATCATCGCCGAGAGCCCCCCCGGCCGCGCCGCGTTCCGCTCTAGGATCTCGCGCATCTCCGCGTCGAAGCACTCTGGCCGGCGCGCGGTGCGCAGGATCTCCGCCACCACCGCCGCGCCACGCCGCCGCCCGAACAAGCGCTCCGGCGCCCATGGCAGTTGGAAGAAGAAAATATACCAAGAGCGCAGCCATTGACCGCGCCGCCAGAGCCCGTCGCGCGCGGCTTGGGGATGCGGCAGGTTCACCGCGATCAAGCGCTCGAACGGGCGGATCCGGTTCAGCATGAACGACCAGGCGACGATCCCGCCCCAATCGTGACCGATCAGCAAGGAGGGCTCGAGGCCGCGGCGGCGCGCTTCATCGTGCAGGCCGGCGAGATCGCCCAGCAGTTGGGAGAGATGGTAGTCGCGGATCCGCGCTGGCGCGGCGCTGCGCCCATAGCCGCGCATGTTCGGCGCCCAAACCTGGTGACCGCGCGCCGCAAGCATCGGGATCTGCCGGCGCCAAGCGATGAAATGCTCGGGAAATCCGTGCAGACAGATCGCGAGCTTCGGCCCCTCTCCGGCGACCGCCGTTTCAAAGATCTGGCCGTTGGCCTCGATCATCTCCTCGCGCCAGCGCGCCGTCCCGCTCGTCACCCGCATGCCCCTGTCCTTCCCGCGAGCGGCGCCCGGGCGCCGGACGCGCACGGCTCCAGATCGCGTTATGCGTGCGTTTCGTTGCTTGGGGATACGAAAACCGCCATTCATGAGGTGATCTGCGGCGCCAGGTCGCCACTGAAGCGACATGTTTTTTCAGCGATTATCGCTCTGTCCACGCTAATGATCTCGGCGGCCTCGCATGGCGGGGCGCCGCGATCGTGGAGGGTTGACCCCCGCAGAGCGCGGGATACCTGTTCGGAAAGCCGCGCGGCTGCAACCGCCGCGAGCGCGCGCTAACGACGGTCCGGGGCGAAGGTCCCGACGATGCTGCGGTTAGTGCGGTAACATGGGAGACGACGGATGAAGAAACTGGTTCTGGCGATGGCGGCCCTCGCGGTCAGCGCCCCGGCGGCCGTGGCCGATGTGATCGCTGATGGCGAGAAGGCGTTCCGCGTCTGCGCGAGCTGCCACCGCGTCGAAGGGCCGGATGGGCTGATCGGTAAAGCGAAGGGCAAGACCGGTCCGAACCTTTACGGCGTGCCGGGCCGCGTGGTCGGCTCGCTTGAGACGTACGCCACCAAGAGCGGCAAGACCAAATACAAAGACGGCCTGATCAAAGCCGGCGAGATGGGCAAGACCTGGGACAAAGACGCCTTCGTCGCCTACATCGCCGATCCGCGCGGCTATATCCGCGAGTTCACCGGCGATCCGAAGGCGAAGGCGGGCATGGCCGCGCAGAAGCGCGCCGATGGCGACGCGATCTGGGCCTATCTCGTCGAAGTGAGCCCGGCGGTCGAAGCCGCTGAAGAGGCGCCGGCCGAGGAAGCGCCGGCTGAAGCGCCGGCTGAAGCGACGAACTAAACCGCCGCTTTCACCGATCGACGATCAGACGGGCGCGTCAGCGCCCGTTTTTTTATGCGGCGGCGCTCGGGCGTTTCTCGCAGCGGTCTCCAGCCTGCGGCGCTAGGGCGCGCGGTCGGCTTCGGATTGTGATCAGCGCCCAGCCGGGCGCCGGGATAGGGTCGGAACGCTGCGACCCATCTCCCACCCGGTGATGATTCAACGCGTTCGTCGCGGCGCTCGGGGAGAGAGCCATGACGAGAACTGCGATCGCTGAATTTGATGCGTTGGAGGACCGCACGCCTGCTTATGCGTTGGTGGCCGGCGTCGATTTGGTGATCATACGCTATGACGATGCGGTCTCGGTGCTCTATGGCCGCTGCCTCCATCGCGGCGCGCTGATGGCCGACGGTTACGTCGAGGGCGACAATCTCATCTGCGGCCTGCACCATTGGGATTACCGCGTCGACACAGGCGTCTCAGAATACGACAACGCCGAAGCGCTGCATAAGTTCTCCGCCTGGGTCGAAAATGGCGCGGTGCACGTTGATGAAGCCGAGATCGCCGCGTGGGCCAAGGCCAACCCTCAGCCTTTCGATCGCGAGGCCTATCTCGGGCTTTACGCGGACACCGGCCATGGCGAGGCGGAGGAGCCGCATAACGGGTTGATCCAGCGCTATGCGCGCGAGGGTCTCTCCCAGACCGGTCATCACGGCGTCGTCGCCTCCATGGGCGCGCCGCTGCAGCATTTGCCGAGCTGGGACGATCTGCAGATCCTCACCGCGCAGCTCCATCGCCCGCCTTTGCTTGAGGACGCCGCGGTCGGCGCGGATGTGGTGATCGGGCCCAACGCGCAAAGGCCGCTGCGCCTCGAGATCCCGCTTTTTGTTTCGGATATGAGCTTCGGCGCGCTTTCAGAGCCGGCGAAGCTCGCCATGGCCCGCGGCGCGGAGCTTTCGGGAACGGGGATCTGCTCGGGCGAGGGCGGAATGCTGCCTGAGGAGCAGGAAGCGTGCTCACGCTATTTCTACGAGCTCGCTTCGGGCCGCTTTGGGTTTTCCTGGGAGGCGCTCGCCAAGGTTCAGGCGTTCCACTTCAAAGGCGGCCAGGGCGCGAAAACCGGCACGGGCGGGCATCTGCCGGGCGATAAGGTCACCGGCAAGATCGCCGAGGTGCGCGGGCTCGCCGAAGGGCAGAGCGCTATCTCGCCGCCGCGCTTTCCCGAGTGGGAGCGCCCGGCCGAGATCCGCGCCTTCGCCGACGAGGTGCGCAGCCGCACCGGCGGCATCCCTATCGGCTACAAGCTCTCAGCCCAGCATATCGAGAAGGACCTGGACGCCGCGCTAGAAGTGGGCGTCGACTACGTGATCCTCGATGGGCGCGGCGGCGGCACCGGCGCGGCGCCGATCCTGTTCCGAGACAACATCTCCGTGCCGACTATTCCCGCCCTGGCGCGGGCGCGGCGCCATCTCGACAAGCGCGAGCGCAAAGATGTGACGCTGGTGATCACCGGCGGGCTGCGCAAGCCGGCCGATTTCATCAAAGCGCTGGCGCTCGGCGCGGATGCGATCGCGGTCTCGAACGCGGCGATGCAGGCGATCGGCTGCATCGCCATGCGCGCCTGCCACACCAACAGCTGCCCTGTGGGCATCGCCACGCAGAAGCCTCATCTCGTCAGCCGGCTCGTGGTCGAAAAATCCGCGCAGCGACTGAAAAGTTTCTTCGACGCCTCGACCGAACTGATGCGGGTGATGGCGCGCGCCTGCGGCCATGATCATCTCTCGAAATTCTCCGCGGAGGATTTGACGACCTGGAAGCGCGAGATGGCCGATCTCTCCGGCGTCGCCTATGGCGGCGTCGCGTGACGCGCTCGGGCCGTGCGGCGCGCGCTCTTCCAACCCGTTCCCACCGCGCGTCGCTTCGGCGGCGCCTTCGCCAGAAGAGGCGCATGATGAGCGAGACAACTGGCGCGGCCGCCGCCGCCGATCTTGACTGGATCAAAGTCGCGGATGCGAATGACCTGCCCGAAGGGCGCGTGATGTCGGTCACCGCCGGCGCGCTGACGCTCTGTCTCTCGCATTTCGACGGCCAGTGGGCGGCGATGGACAATCGCTGCCCGCATCAGGGCGGCCCGCTTGGCGAGGGATCGATCGAGAAAGGCGTCGAAGGCAAATGCTGGATCCGATGCCCGTGGCATGGCTGGGATTTCGATCCGCTCACCGGCGCGCCTCCGGGCGGGCATGAAGATACGGGTCAGACGCTCTATCCGGTCGAATTGCGCGGCCCCGCCGGCGCTGAGGAGGTGTTCGTCGGCGTTGCGCCGGAGCCGCCGCATGAGCGCACCGTCACCGACGCCATGGCGGAGACGTTCGTGAATTGGGGCGTCAAACGCGTCTTTGGCATGGTCGGGCACTCCAATCTCGGGCTGGCGGATGCGCTGCGCCGCCGCGTCGTCGCGGGCGAAATGGCCTATATCGGCATCCGCCATGAGGGCGCGGCCGCCTTCGCCGCCTCGGCCTATGGCAAGCTCACCGGCAAGCCCGCCGCCTGCCTGACCATCGCCGGGCCGGGCGCCACCAATCTCTTGACCGGCCTTTGGGACGCCAAAGTCGACCGCGCGCCAGTGCTTGCGCTGACCGGCCAAGTGCAGACCCAAGTGATGGGTCCGGGCGCGTTTCAGGACATCGATCTGAAATCGGCCTTCGAGGCGGTCGCGGCCTTCTCGCAGCCCGTGCTCTCAACCTCGAACCATCCCGAGCTCGCCTCGCTCGCCTGCAAGACCGCGCTGGTGGAGCGCAATGTGGCGCATCTAATCTTTCCGGATGATGCGCAGACCCTGCCAAGCGCGGCGGAGGCGCGGAGCCCGGAGGGGCGGCTCGGCCAACCGGTGATCCTGCCGGCGGAGGCGGAGCTGCAGAAAGTCGCGCGGCGGATCAATCAGGCCAAGCGCCCGATCATCGTCATGGGCCATGGCGCGGCGGAGGCGCGCGAGGCGGTGATCCGCTTCGCAGAGCGCCTCGGCGCGCCGGTGCTGACCACCTTCAAGGGCAAGGGCCTGATCCCAGACACGCATCCGAACGCGGCGGGCGTGCTCGGCCGCTCGGGCACGCCGATCGCAAGCTGGTTCATGAATGGCTGCGATCTCGTGATCGCGCTTGGCAGCTCCTTCTCGAACCACACCGGCATCACCTCGTATTTGCCGATCATCCAAGTGGATTACGAGCGGATGCAGCTGGGCCGGTTCCATCCGGTGGAGATGCCGGTCTGGGGCGAGATCGGCGCCTTCTGCAACACCATGCTTCAGCGCGTCTCCAGACATGCGGAGGCGGAGGATCAGATCGCCGAGCTGAAGGAGCGTTGGGCGATCTGGCGGGCGGAAAAAGAGACGCGGCTCTCGGAAGAGCGCGGAAAAGGCCTGCCGGCGGCGGCGCTCTTCGCCTCGCTCACGAAGCTTTGCCCGGCGGATGCGGTGATCGCGGTGGATGTCGGCAACAACACCTATTCCTTCGGCCGGTACTTCGAGCCATGCGGCCAGCGGGTGCTCATGTCGGGCTATCTCGGTTCGATCGGCTATGGCCTGCCCGCGGCGATCGGCGCTTGGGCGGCGTGCCAGGACTTCGACGAGTTCCGCGGCCGCAAAGTGATCGCGATCTCCGGCGATGGCGGCTTCGGCCAATACGCGATGGAGCTGACCACCGCCGTGAAGTACCGCATGGATCTCACTCATATCCTGATGAATAATGGCGAGCTTGGCAAAATCTCGAAAGAGCAGCGCTCGGGGCAGTGGCCCGTGTGGGAGACCGACCTCGTCAACCCCTCCTTCGCCGCCTTCGCCCGCCTCTGCGGCGCGCAAGGAAGCAAGGTGACCGCACAGAGCGAGCTCGAAGAGGCTCTCTCAAGCGCCATCGCCCATGAGGGCCCGGCGCTGGTCGAGGTGGTAACGGATCCAGAGCTGGTCTAAACCGCGCGCGGCGACCGCTCCCGCCCACCCACCCCGCGCCCGCCGCGCGCGGGAGACGCCGCGACCAGGCCGCGGTGAGCTTTTCCGTCGGAGCCGCCTCGCCGCTTTGTTCGCCCCCGCCGCGCGGAAAGGATCGCAAACCGCCAGCTGCGGCGCGATCTCCGCTAGAGCGTGTCATGTTGAAGTAGACGCATATCCGCAATGGGCGAGGTAGCGGCCGCATTCCTCTGGTGAGAAGCGATCGAGCGCGGCGCCGATCCTTCGCCAGGTGGCCTCGACGGTGCGCTCGGCCGCGTCTCTGAGCCAGTGCTTCAGCTTGGCGAAGACCATCTCGATCGGGTTCAGATCTGGAGAATAGGGCGGCAGGAACCACATCCGCGCTCCGGCCGCTTTGATCGCGCTGCGCGCCGCCGCGCCCTTGTGGCTGCCGAGATTGTCGAGGATGACGATGTCGC
>JBCBCG010000037.1:0-25261 GCA_038530925.1 Pseudomonadota bacterium | reverse complement strand
GCCAAGGCCGCGCGGCGCCGGCTGCGAGCGCCGCTTCAGCGATCTCCGCGCCGCTTCGCGCTCGCGGCGGCGCGCCGACCGCTTCGGCCGCCGCCAGAAGGAGCCGCCGCGCCTCCCCGCGCCGGTCCACCGCTTCGAAATGCGCGATCGTCACGCCGCGGCCGCCGCCCGACCGACGCCAGAGAGCGAGCGCCTCTTCCACCAGGCGGCTCTTACCGATCCCAACGGCGCCTTCAATCGCGATCACGCCGCCGGTCTCAGCGCTCAGCCGGCCCGCCAATTGAGCCAGAACGCCCTGTCGCCCGATGAACCGATCCGAGAGACGGCGCCGCAAATCCAGCGGTCCAGCGCCGAGACGCCGCGCTGGACCCGCATCGGCTGGATCAATTCTCCCAGATATCGGCGTCATCGCCAAATAATCCACTTCGCCACACTCCATCATCCACAGATTGTAGCGACTACGCGCGGGGTTGGCGAGCGATGGCGCGCTATTGGTCTAAAATTCTGGGGGACGCGTCCCTCTCGGCCACAGAGCCTTCGCGTTCGGCCGGCTGGCGGCGCGGGCCGAAGAGGCAGGCGAGGCCAAGGATCGCGCCGGAAATCACCGCGATCATGCCGGCGGCGCTGACCGCATAGTCGGCGCCGAACCAGCCTGGCCCATAGCCTGCGACCACATAGCCGAGCACGGCGGACGCGGCGGCGAAAAGCAGGCTCCAGGCCACTTGGCGATCAAGCCGATGCGTCATCAATCGCGCCGCCGCCGGCGGGCAGATGAACATGGCGATCACGATGATCGAGCCGACCGCCTGGAACGAGGCGACCGCCGCCGCCGCCGCCGCGGTCACCAAGCCGACGCTGATCAGCGTCGTGGGCAGCCCCAAGGCGCGCGCATGGGCTTCATCGAAGGTCGACAGCGCCAGCGGGCGCCAGAAAAACCAAGTCAAAAGCCCGATCACCGCCGCCGCGCCGGCGATGCGCGCGAGTTCCAGCGGCAGATCCGCCAACGCCTCCGGATCCCAGAGCGAGCTCCAGCCCGTCGCGCTGAACCAAATCAGGCTTTCCAGATTGCCGCGCAGCGCATGGTCGTCGAGATGCACCGCGCTCGCCTCACTGAGCTCCATCAGCAGCACGCCGAGCGCGAAGAGCGCGGTGAAGCTCACCCCCATGGCCGCGCCAGGCTCGACGCCGCCGAAGCGGCGGATCGCTTCGATCATCCCGATCGCGATGAGCGCCGCCCCGGCCGCGCCGGCCATCATCGGCCATGTGGCGATCGCGCCGCCGAGCAGAAAGGCCACGACGATGCCAGGCAGCACCACATGAGCGATCGCATCGCCAAGCAGCGCTTGGCCGCGCAGCAACAGAAAATTGCCCGGCAACGCGCAAGCGATCGCGGAGAAAATTCCGATCAGGATCGGAATGAGGCTGATCTGAACGAACTCGGCGCCCATCACCGCTCGTGCTCCTCCGCTGGCGCGAGCGGCGCCGTCGCCGCGTCCACCGCCGCGATCTCATCCGGCGTCAGCACCGTCTCGATCGGCGCCAAGCCGTCGGCGGCGCCGAAACCCGGCTCGTCCCCGCGCAGGCGCCGGGCCGTCTCCCAGCGCCGCTCATCGAACAAAGCGCGCGCCGCCTCCGCCCGCCCCGCTTCGGTGGGCACGCCGTCGCCATGGATCAGCCCGGCGCGGCGGAGCACGCGCAAGGTGAGCCCGTCATAGATCGGCTCGCCGCGCGCCAGCGCCAGCAAGCCTTGGCGCAGATGCACGCGCCGCTGGAAGGCGCGCCAGCGGAGCGCCGCCGCCAACACGCCGCGCCGCGGCGCGAGGAGGAGCGAAAGCATGCAGACGGCGAAGGCGATCAGCACGATCACCGCGCCCGTGGGCAGGTTCGGCGCCGCGGCCGAGAGCGCCGCGCCAAGATAGGCGGAGGCGGCCCCGATCGCCGCGCCGATCACCGCGACCTGATCGACCCGGTCGGTCCAGAACCGCGCCGCCACCGGCGGAATGATCAGAAGCGCCACGATTAGGAGCAAGCCGACGATCTTAATGCCGATCACAATGACGGCGGCGCCCAGCGCCATCATCGCCAAATCGGTGCGCCGCACATCGACGCCGCTCGCCGCGGCGTAGCCCGGATCGAAGGCGATCAACGCCATCGGCCGCCGCAGCGCGTAGACCGCCGCGGCGAGCGCGGCGCCGCCGCCTGCGATCAGCGCCGCATCCTCGAACAGCATTCCGGCCGCCGAGCCGAACAGAAAATCCTCAAGCCCCGCCTGACGCCCGACGGAAAGGCTCTGGATCACGGTGAGGAGCACGATGCCGGCGCCGAAAAACACTGACAGAACAGCGCCGATCGCCGCATCCTCACCGAGGCGCGTGCGCCGGGCGATCCATTCCACGGCGAGAAACCCCAGGAGGGCGGTCGCCGCGGCGCCGAAGGTCAACCCGATAAGGCTTCGCCCATCGCCGCCCAGCGCGACCATCGCCAGAAAGGCGAGCGCGACGCCCGGCAGCGTCGCATGGGCGACGGCGTCGCTGATCAAGGCGCGGCGACGCAGGAAGAGAAAGGCGCCGACCCCGCCGGCCGCGCCCGCCAGCAGCGCTGCGCCGATCGAGACCAGCGCCGCGTTATAGCCCGCGTTCAGGAGCAGGGCGTCAAAGAGAATGTCGCCGCGCATCCGCGCTCACCTAAATCCAGCGATCGCCGCGCGCCTCACGCGGCGCCGGCGTTGGCGCCGAGGCGCGACAGCTGTCCCTCGGCGAGCCGGCCGCCATACGCGCGCTGAAGAGCGTCCGCGGTGAAGCTCTCCGCCATCGGCCCTTCGGCGATTTTTCGGACATTCACCAGCACGAGATGATCGAAATAGTCGGGCGCCGTGGCGAGGTCGTGATGCACGGCGACCACCGTACGCCCTTCGTCGCGGAGCCCCTTCAGCACGTCGATGATCGCCCGCTCCGTCGCGGCGTCGACGCCGGCGAAAGGCTCATCGAGCAAATAGAGCCGGGCCTCTTGCGCCAGCGCGCGGGCGAGAAAAACGCGTTGGCGCTGGCCGCCGGAGAGCCGACCGATCTGCCGGTCGGCGAAGGCGTCCATGCCGACGCGCTCGAGGCAGTCCATCGCACGCGCGCGATGAGCGGCGCGCAGCGGCCGGAGCAGCCCGAGCTCGCGCGACATCCCCATCAGAACCACGTCGATCGCGCGAGCGGGAAAGTCCCAATCGACGCTCGCGCGCTGCGGCACATAAGCGATCGCCGCGCGGCGGCGCTCCAACGGCGCGCCGTAATGCGTCGCCCGGCCCGAAAGCCGCGGCGTCACGCCGAGCGCCGCTTTCAGGAGCGTCGACTTGCCCGCCCCGTTGGGCCCGATGATCGCCGTCATCGAGCGATCCGGCGCCGTCAGATCCACCGAGAACACGGCCGGCGTCGCGCCATAAGCCGCAGTGAGCGCACGGACCGCGAAGGGACTTTGCGTGAGCGCCGCCTCGTCGCTTGAGGCGGCGCGCCCCGCGACGCTGGCCACGCGCAGGTGATCTTGCGGCTGAGACGGGCGCAGCGTCGCCATGATCACGATCCCTCTTCGGGCAAAGCCAACCGGCCGAGCCGCCCGCCGACCGGCGCTTCGCCACCGAGAGCGCGGGCGATCGCCGTGAAATTGTGGTCCATCATGCCGAGATAGCCGCCTTCATAGCTTCCCTTCGGGCCCATGGCGTCCGAGTAGAGCTCCGCGCCGATCGCGACCGCATGGCCTTCGGCCGCCGCGCCTTCGATCAAAGCGCGCATGTTTCGGTCCGACACCGAGGTCTCGACGAAGACCGCGCCGATGCGGCGCTCCGCCAGAAGGCGCGCCAGCTCGGCGATGCGCGCGACGCCCGCCTCGCTTTCGGTCGAGATCCCTTGGACGCCCATCACCTCGAAATCGTAGGCGCGGCCGAAATAGTTGAATGCGTCATGCGCGGTGAGGAGCACGCGGCTTTCCTCAGGCACGGACCCGAGAACCTTACGGCCATAGGCGTCGAGCGCTTCAAGCTCAGCGACATACGCCTGCGCATTCGCGGTGAAGAGCGCCGCTTGCGCCGGCCTCTCAGCGATCATCGCGTCGCGGATCGCGGCGATCGTCTGCGCCCAGAGGGCCGGCTCCATCCAGAGATGCGGATCCTGGCGATCAGGGTAGTCGTCATGCGCGATCAATCGATCCGTCGGCGCGGCCTCCGCCAGCGCCACGACGCGCGAGCGCTCGCCCAATCTCAGGAGAAAACTCTCCATCTGCGCTTCGAGATAGAGGCCGTTCCAAAACACGATGTCCGCCCGCGTCATGGCGAGCACGTCGCTGCGGTTCTGGCGATAGGCGTGAGGGTCGACGCCAGGCCCCATCAAGGCGCGCACCTCGGCCGCCTCGCCGCCGACGGCGCGCACCGCATCCGCGATCATGCCTGTGGTGGCGACGATCTTCAGCGGCGCAGGATCGCCGGCCTCGGCCGCCGCCGCCGGCCCAGACGCCGCTCCTCCCGCAATAGCGAGCGCCGCGCAGAGCGCCAGCAACGCTCTTCGGCCCATCACGCCGCGCCGCCGCATCGTCATCTCGCGCCGCACAGTTCGCTTCACCGCACATCTCCCGTCGTCCCGCGACGTTGAGCGCCGCCTGACCGTGAATATGAGAACGGTTCGCAAAAGGTCAATGCGATTGCGACTTATTCTCAATTTTGCGCTGCAGCAACGCCAAAACTGCATCGCACGCCGCACGCGCTAGCGTCGAAAAAGAGCTTGAGGACAGGCCTATGGCGAGGCTGGCGCCGCGTCGGCGCGAACGCGATCGGCGATGCGCCGGATGAAGGCGGCCGACGCTTGGGCCTGCGTAATCGGCAGCATATGGCCGGCGCCAGGGATCTTCTCGTAAGAGAGATGCGGCGCGGTCTTGGCGAACGCCGCGCCGTGAAGCGGCTCCTCCAGAACTTCATCGGCCGTCCCGAACAGCACGCCGCCGAGCGTCTTTAGATCCGGCGTCCGCGCGGCCAAATCACGGAGCGACGGGCGGCTCGCCGTCAAGTCTTCGGCGGAGGCCACGAAGTTGTCCGCGCGCAGAGCGAGATCGGCGCCCCCTTCGATCCGAAACGATGCGGGAACAGGCTCGGGCGCGAAGACCCGGCCCAAAACGCTGTTGGCCTGTAGAGGCCCAAGCGCGCCGGCGACGGTCGCGCCTAAGGCCGCCCGGGCCCCGCCAAAGGGAATGTCGATCAATGCGAACATCGGCGGCGCCGCGGGCCGCGTCAGCGGTGCGAGCAGCGCGATCCCGCCGACTTTGTCCGGATAATCCAAGGCAAGCTGCAGCGCGAGCGCGCCGCCGAGCGAATGGCCCGCCAAGATCGGCCGCTCGACGCCTTCAGCGTCGAGAAACGCCGCGATCATCCGCGCTTGCGCTTCAAAGCTCGCATCCGCAAAGCCGCCGCGGCGGGAATAGCCGCAGCCCGGCCGGTCGATGGCGATGACGCGGAAGCGATCTCGCAAAAGCGGCGTCAGAGCGTAGGTGAAATTGCGCAAATTGCCGGAGAGGCCGTGGATGCAGACCACGGTCTGAACCGGAGCATCAGCGTCTGTCGGACCATCGCTGGTCCAATGGATCGCGCCGCCCGAAACGCGTGTCATCGACCCGATCGCCGGCGCGTCCGCCTCCGCCCGCCGCGCATTGCGTCGGCCAATCAGCCGCGCGCCGAACAAAAGCGCCGCCAGGCCCGCGAAGATCCAGATCAGCGTCATTGCGCGGGCGTGGCCTCAGACGCGCCTTGCGGCGCGGCGTTCTCGGCGGTTTCGCGCGCGATGGCGCGGATGAAGGCGGCGCAGCGCTCCGGCCAGAGGATCGGCAGCATATGGCCCGCGCCCTCGATTTCCTCATAGCGCAGGCTCGGCGCCGTCTTGGTGAAGCCTCTTCCATGGCGCTCGGGCGAGATCACCGCATCCGCCGCGCCGTAAAGCACGCCGCCCGGCGCGCGCAGCTCGGTCGCATAGCGCGCGGCCAGCGCCTCGGCCCCGCCGGCGCCATGCACCAAATCCTCGCTGGAGACGATGTAGCCCCGCGGCGTCACCGCCAGGATCCCGCCCGCCTTCGCGTCGAAATCCGCCGGCGGCGTCTCCGGCGCGAACACCGCGCGCGTCGTCTCCTCCGCTTTGAGCGGCGCCAGCGCGCCGATCAGCGTATGGCCGAGAAACGCGCGCAAGCCCGGCGACTGCACCGTCAACGCCTTGAACATCGGCGGCACCTCCTCCACCGGCATGGTCGCCGGCGCGAGGAGCGCGAGGCCCGAGACTTTGTCTGGATGATCGAGCGCCAAAGTCAGCGCCAACGCGCCGCCGAGCGAGTGGCCGACCACCAACGGCCGCTCGACGCCTTCACGGTCGAGAAAATCGGCGATCATCCGCGCTTGCTCCGGCAAGGGCGCGTCCTCCGCCCCGCGGCGGCGGGAATAGCCGCAGCCAGGCCGGTCGATGGCGATGACGCGGAACTCATCCGACAAAAGCGGCGTCAGCGCATAGGTGAAGTGGCGCAGATTGCCCGAGAGACCATGCAGACACAGCACCGGCCGCCCCTCCGCCGGCCCGCTCTCGACCCAATGGATCGACCCGCCCCGCGTCGCCGTCTCCTGACCGATCTTTGGCGCGGCGGCCGCCGCCTTCGCCGCGTTGCGCAGCCCGGCGAGATAGAGACCGCCCAGCAGCAGAGCCGCCAGAACGAAGAGAAGAATGAAGAATGCGCCCATCTGAACCGTCCTTATTCTGATGCTCTAGGCCGCGCCGATGCGGTCAACTCGCTTTGCTCTTCTCCGCGAAGGAGACGCCGAAGAGGCGTTCGGCGATCGCCATGTGATTGACCGGAAAGAGCCGCTCGACGATCCCGAGGATCTGCGCGTCCGTTCCCACCAGACGGCGCGCGCGGCGGCGCTCAATGGCGCGGACGATGATCTCGCCCGCCTGCGCGGGCGGCATCCGCAGCAGCGCTTTCGCCCGCTTCTGCGCCTCGACCACCTCCGCGTTGCTGACGCCCGCGCCCATGCGCGCGCTCACCGCGATCTCGGTTGCGACGCCGCCCGGATGGATCACGGTGACGCCGATCTTCGTTCCCTTCAGCTCCTCGCGAAGCGCGCCGGAGAAACCGCGGACGGCGAATTTGCTGGCGCAGTAGGCCGCTTGCCCAGCCGGCGTCACAATGCCGAAGATGCTGGAGATGTTGACGATCCGCGCTTCAGGCGCGGCTTTCAGCAGCGGCGCGCAGGCCTTCGTCATGCGGATGAGCCCGCGCAGATTGATGTCGAGCACCCAGTCGACATCCTCCATCGACACCTGATCAAGCGCGCCGCCCAGCGCGACGCCCGCGTTGTTTACTAGGATATCAAGCCGACCCTGCGCCGCGCGCACCGCCTCCGGCGTCGCCTCGACCGCCGCGGCGTCGGCCATATCGACCTCATGCAGGCTCACGCGCGCGCCGCGCGCCTCCGCGGCGGCGGCGGTCTCCTTCAGCGCGCCGAGGCGCCGATCGAGCAGCGCCAGGTTCGCGCCGCGCGAGGCGAGCGACAGCGACACCGCCTGTCCGATCCCGCCCGCGGCGCCGGTGACGAGCGCCGTCGCGCCGCGGATGGGAAAGCCGCTCACGACCGGGCGTCGGTCAGCGCGGCGCCCGGCGTCGCCTCGGTCTGATCCGCCGCGCCGGTGGAGGACGGCCGAGCGCCGGAGAAACGGAGCCCCTCGGCCTCGACCTTTGACAGGCGGAACCCGATGAGGTCGCGAAGATAATTCTGGCGCACGCGCCATGGGCCGCGATCGCCTTGCTGGGGCAGGACGCCTTTGGCTCGCGCGATGTAGCCTGAGCTGAGGTTCACGAGATCGCGCGATTTCAGATCGCTCGGCGGCGTCGGCGTCACCACGGCGAGACCCTTCGCCTCCATGTGGTTGAGCAGACGGATCACCCAGCGCACGATCAGTTCGCATTTCAGCGTCCAGGACGCGTTGGTGTAGCCGAAGGTCGCCGCCAGGTTCGGCGCGCCGCTGAACATCGCGCCGCGATAGGAGATCGTGTCGCCGACCGGGTGCTCGCGCCCATCCACCGAGAGCGTCATGCCGCCGGCGAGCTTCATCACGAGGCCGGTCGCGGTGACGATGATGTCCGCCTCAATCTCCTCGCCCGCCCGCTCGCCCGAGGCGATGCGCAGCCCTTTCGGCGTGAAGCGCTCGATCGCGCCGGTCACCAGCGTGACATCGCCCGCCGCCATCGCTTTGAAGAAATCGCCGTCCGGCGCGATGCAGAAACGTTGATCCCAGGGATCGTAAGGCGGGCTGAAATGCGTCTCGACGCCCGCTTCTTCGCCAAGATGTTCTTTGGCGTTCTTGATCACCGCGTTCCGCACCATCCTCGGGCGGAGCTTGGCGAGTTGGAAGGTGAGCATCGATTCCGCGATATTCTTCACCCGCGCCGCGCCGTAAGCGGCCTTCTTCGGCAGCACGCGGCGGACGAAATTGACGAAGCGGTCCTCGGCCGGGCGATCCATCACATAAGTCGGCGTGCGCTGCACCATAGCGACCTGAGCGCCCTCTTGCGCGATCGCCGGCGCGAGGGTAACCGCGGTCGCGCCGCTGCCGATGATGACGACCTTCTTGTCTTTAAGATCGAGCCCCTCCGGCCATTTCTGCGGATGCACGATTTGGCCCTGGAACGTATCGCTTCCTGCGAATTCAGGCGTGTAGCCGCCATCATAATCATAATAGCCGGTGCAGAGCATCAAGAAGCGCGCCCGCGCCGTCTCAACGCCCTCAGCCGTCTCGAACCTCAGCGTCCAGCACGCCTCCTCGCTCGACCAGGCCGCGGACACCGCCTTGCGACCGAAACGCATGCGCTTGTCGAGCCCATACGCCTCCGCCGTCTCACGCACGTAATTCAGAATGCTCGGTCCATCGGCGATCGCTTTGCCGTCGGTCCAGGGCCGGAAACTGAAGCCGAGCGTGAACATGTCGGAATCCGAGCGGATGCCGGGATAGCGGAACAAATCCCATGTGCCGCCGATCGCCTCGCGCGCCTCGAAGATCAGGAACTCATCCTGAGGGCGCGACTGGGCGAGATGCGCGCCGGCGCACACTCCGGAAAGCCCCGCGCCGATGATGGCGACGTCGAGCATCGCGCCGCGCGCGGTAGGCGCGCCTGGCTCAGCGCTTTCGTCTTTGGCTTCGTCCAGCATCGGCGTCTTCCCTTTGATCGAGCGCGTTGGATCCAGCGCGCGCGCCGCGCCGCCGACCGCCGCATGGGAGTATGGCGACGCGCCGCAGCGCGCAAGCGCCGGGCTTTTCGTTTCCCATACCGATGAGGATGTGCCAGATCCTGGAGAAAAGTCGAGAAAAACGCGGCGGCGGCGCGCGATACGCGCAAGCGCTCGCCCGCAGGGATGAAAGACGCGGGAGTTCGCGGCCATGGATTTCAAGACGTCTGAGCGCGCGCAAGCGTTCGAGGCGCGGCTGAGCGCCTTTATGGATGAGCACATTTATCCGAATGAAGCCGCCTACGCGCGGCAACGCCATGAGGCGGCGGATCGCTGGGCGGAGCTGCCGCTGATCGATGAATTGAAAGAGAAAGCGAAGGCGGCCGGGCTCTGGAACCTGTTTGTTCCGCCCTCTCACGCCGAACACGTCGATCATGACGGGCTCAGCAATCTCGATTACATGCCGCTTTGCGAAAAAATGGGCCGCGTTTTGTGGTCTTCGGAAGTCTTCAACTGCAGCGCGCCGGACACCGGCAATATGGAAGTGCTGATGAAATATGGCGGGCCCGCGCAACAAGAGCGCTGGCTGACGCCGCTCCTGGCCGGAGAGATCCGCTCCGGCTATGCGATGACCGAGCCGCAAGTCGCCTCGAGCGACGCCACCAATATCGAGCTGCAAATCCGCCGCGACGGTGATGAGTGGGTGCTGAACGGCCGCAAATGGTTCACCACCGGCGCGATGAACGCGCGCACGAAGATCTTCATCGTGATGGGCAAATCGGATCCGGACAATCCCAGCCGGCATAAGCAGCAAACCCAAGTGCTCGTGCCGAAAGACACGCCGGGCCTTCAGATCATCCGCCCGCTCACCTGCTTCGGTTATGACGACGCGCCGCAAGGCCATGCCGAACTCTTGTTCGAAGACGTGCGCGCGCCGCTCGAGAATGTGCTGCTCGGCGAAGGGCGCGGCTTTGAGATCGCGCAAGGGCGCCTCGGGCCCGGACGCATGCATCACTGCATTCGGCTCATCGGCGCCGCGCAGCGCTCATTGGAGCTCGCCTGCCAGCGCGTGACCGAACGGGAGACCTTCGGCCGGCGGCTCGACCAGCATCAATCCGTGCGCGAGGACATCGCCCGCTCCTTCTCGGAGATCGAGATGATGCGGCTTTTGTGCGCGAAGACCTGCGCCGCGATGGACGACGTCGGTCCGCAAGCCGCGCGCGATCTGATCGCGGCCTCGAAGACCTCCGTGCCGCTGATGGCGCAGACTGTGATCGATCGCTGCATGCAGATGTTCGGCGGCGGCGGCTTCACGGAAGACTGGCCGTTGGCCGAGTTCTTCACCTATGCGCGCTGGTGCCGCCAGGCCGATGGGCCGGATCAGGTGCATCTAATGGCGCTCGGCAAGCAAGTGATCGGCCGGTACGCGGAGCAGCGATCATGAGCAGCTCTCGCGCGACACCCTCGCAAAGCGCCGTCGACCAGCTCGATCTAGAGACGCTGGGCGCCTATCTCGCCGGCGCGATCCCAGGCTTCGGCGCGCTGAGCGCGGCCGAAAAATTCGCCGGCGGCCAGTCAAACCCGACCTTCAAGCTCACCGCCGACAGCGGCGCTTATGTGCTCCGCCGCCAGCCGCCGGGAGAGCTCTTGAAATCCGCGCATGCGGTCGACCGCGAATACCGCGTCATCGCCGCGTTGCGCGAGACGGATGTGCCGGTTCCGCTCGCGCATCACCTCTGCCAAGACCGCGCGGTGATCGGCTCGATGTTCTATGTGATGAGCTTTGAGGAAGGACGCATCTTCTGGACCGCCTCATTGCCGGAGCTGACCGCGCCGGAGCGCGGCGCGCTCTATGACGATATGAACCGCGTGCTCGCCGCGCTGCATTCGCTGGAGCCGGCGGCGATCGGGCTCGAAGATTACGGCAAGGCCGGCGATTACTTCCTGCGCCAGATCTCGCGTTGGTCGAAGCAATACAAAGCCTCCGAAACCGAACCAATCGCGGCGATGGACCGGCTGATCGAATGGCTGCCCGCCAACGCGCCGCCGGATGATGGCGAGGTGCGGCTGATCCATGGCGATTACCGTCTCGACAACATCATGTTCCACGCGGACGAGCCGCGCGCGATCGCGGTGCTGGATTGGGAGCTCTCGACCCTCGGCCACCCCTACGCCGATCTCGCTTATCAATGCATGCAGCTCCGCCTGCCGCCGACCGGCGCGCTCAAAGGCCTCGCCGGGCTCGACCGCGCCGAACTTGGCGTCCCGAGCGAAGCCGATTACGTGGCCAAATACTGCCAGCGGCGCGGGCTGAGCGGCATTCCCCATTGGGGCTTTTATCTCTCTTTCAGCGCCTTCCGTCTCGCCGCCATCGCCCAAGGCGTCTATAAACGCGGCCTCGACGGCAACGCCTCGAGCGCGAAAGCGAAAGAGTTCGGCCATGTGATCCCGATGCTCGCCGCCTTCGCTGAAGATCTCGCGAAAGAACGCTGAGAGGCGCCGCGCCGCAATGGCGCGGAAAACCTGCTGGAACAGATTGCGATCTGAGAATTTGATCGCAATTTTAATTGTTTCGTCGCCATCACCGAGCGTTTCAAGCTTCCTCAACGTCCCATAGCCATAGTGCGCCCAAGCGAGTTTTGGCGAGGAGGCGTGCATGCGCCGAGACTATCGATGCGCGCCGCGCGGCTTCCGCGCCGCCGCGGCGCTGGCCTTGGCGGCGGCGCTGACGACCGCGCCCGGGCTCGCGCAGGCGAAGACGCCCTCCCATGTGCATCAATCCGCCGTCGAGCTGACGATCATCGCGCAGAAACTCCTCCGCGCCGATTTCGCGACCGAGACGGTTCCCGCCGCGCCGCCCGCGGACATGAACCGCCGTCCGCGCCATGTCTACGCCAAGCTGCGGCGCATCGCCGATCAGATCGCGGCGCTGCGCCGGCTGAACGGCTTGCCGTCCACGCCGAGCTTGCCGCGTCTGGCCAAAGACATCACGCCTGCGGACGTGTTCGCGGCCGTGGCGACGGTGCGCGAGGCGATGGAGCAATTGGCGGTGCTTTACGGCGTCGACGTCTTGGACGTCGCAGCGCCCTTCAAAGAGGGTAAGACGCCGGGCGACGTCTACGCGACGCTGAACGCGCTCGCGGCGCTGCTCTCTCAGGGTTACACGCCGGCGGTCGTTCCAAACGACGTCTACGCCCTTGCGACGGCGCTTGAGACCGAGACCGAGGCGCTCGCCGGCCGGCTCGCCCCTCATCGCGCTGGGGCGCCGGCGGATGCGCCAGGCGTCGATGCGTCGGGCGTCGATGCGTCGGGCGTCGATGCGTCGGGCGTCGATGCGACGACGCCGCGCGGCGAAACGCCGGCGGACGCGCTTCGGGCCGTGACGGCTTACGCCGCCGCGCTCGCCGCTCTGGCCGCGCGCGAGACCGACCTCGCGCCCGCAGGCGGCGTCAGCGCGCCGACGCAGCCGACCGGGCCCGCGCGTCCGGCCGATGTGTTCAACGCGCTCAGCCTCACCCTCGCGGATGCGACGGCGATGCGCGTGAAAGCCGGCCTCACCGGCCCCGCGGCGCCGCTCGCCCAAGCGGTCGGCAAAACGCCCTCGGACGTCTTCGCCCGCATCGAAGCCGCGCGGCGCGCGTTGGAGAGCGCCGCTCCCTCCTCTTCCTCCAACTAAGCCCTTGGAGCGCAGCATGTTGAGATCCATCGGCGCCAAAATCGCCCTGCTCGCCGCCGCGCCGATCGTGCTGCTGGGCGCGATCGCCATCGGCGCGATGACGCTGGCCAGCATCGGCACCGATCGCGGGCTCGCCGCGCTCGAAGCGCAGCGCGCCGCTGGCGAGCAAGCCCAAGCCCTGCGCGGCGATGCGCTCGACCAGCTCGTCAGCTTTCAACAAGCGCTCTTCTCAGCGATGCTGAGCCACAAAACGCAGCTTTTGCGCGGCGTCGGCGTCACGGCGCCCGGCGTCGCTCAACCGATCCAACTGCAAGAAGCGCGCAGCCGTCTCAGCGCCCTCGAAGCTCACATCGCCGCGCTCGCCGCCTCGACCGACATGCTCGCGCCCGAGCAACAGCGCCGGCTGGCCTTCCTGAAGCGCGCGCCCGCCATGATCGGCGAGAGCCTGACCCTGGCGTCGGAAGCGAACGCGCGCACGGTGCGCCGCCTGCGCGACGGCGATCTCACCGCGGCGCGGCGCAACTACGTTTACGAAGAAGCCGCGCGCTATCAGATGGCGCAGCGGCTGACCGAGCGGATGGTGGCGGTCGCCCAAGAGATGATCGCGCCGATCGTCGCCGACGCCAGCGCCGCCGCGATGGCCGAGGCGGCCGGCGTGACGACTGAGATCGCGCAGACCAGCCTGATCGCGACAGCGCTGATGGCGGCGCTCGCCGGGCTCTCGACGCTGGGCGCGATCTGGTACGGACGCGCCGCCATCGCCCAGCCTTTGCGCGGCGCGGTGGCGGCGATGAAGACGCTTAGCGACGGCGATCACGCCGCGCCGATCCCTGCGAGCGGACGCCAGGACGAGATCGGCTCGATGGAGCGCGCCCTCGGCGTCTTCCGCGCCAACGCCGAGCGCGTCGCGACCCTGAACGAGGAGAAGGCGGAGGCCGACCAGCGGGCCCAGGCGGCGCATGACGCGATGATGGCGCGCCTGCGCGAGAGCTTCGGCGTCGTCGTCTCCGCGGCGGCGTCCGGCGATTTCACCAAGCGGGTCGATATCGCGTTCGAGGAGGAGGATCTGCGGATCCTCGCAGACAATGTGAACGGGCTCACCGACACGGTGCGGCGCGAGCTCGATGATCTGAGCGGGATGCTCAAAGCGATGGCGCGAGCCGATTTTTCGCAGCGGCTCGCCGCGGGCGCGGGCGCCTTCGGCGCGCTGCGCGCGGACGCCAACGCCACCGCGGAGCAGCTGACCGGCCTCGTCGGCGCCATTCGCGCCAGCGCTGAGAGCGTGCGCCGCGAAGGCGCCGCCATCGCCGAGGGCGGCGCGACGCTCGCCTCTCAGACCGAAAGTCAAGCGGCCTCGCTTGAGGAGACTGCGGCGACCATGGAGGATCTCGCCGGCAGCGTGCGCTCGAACACCGCCGCGGTGGTGGAGGCGGCGGAGCTCGCCGGGCAAGTCACCGGCCAAGCGGAGAACGGACGCCGCGGCATCGACGCCACCATGGATGCGATCGGCCGGATCCAGCAAAGCTCGAACCGCATCTCGGAGATCACCAGCGTGATCGACGGCATCGCGTTCCAGACCAACCTCCTCGCGCTGAACGCGGCGGTGGAGGCGGCGCGGGCGGGCGACGCCGGCAAGGGCTTCGCGGTCGTGGCGTCGGAAGTGCGCGCTCTGGCGCAGCGCTCGAGCGAGGCGGCGCGCGACATCTCCGGCTTGATCGCCGAGAGCGTGGGCGATGTGCAGGACGGCGTGCGCCTTTCGGAAGAGGCGCGCTCGGTCATCGGCGAGGCCACGGGCGAGATCGCGCGCCTCGCCGAGGTGATCGGCCGCATCACTGAAGCGAGCCGCAGCCAGACCGCGTCGATCGATGAAGTGAACGCCGCGGTGCGGAGCCTGGACACGGCCACGCAAAACAGCGCCCGCGTCGCCGAACAAAGCGCCGCCGCCGCCTCGACCCTAACCCGCGAAGTCTCCACTTTGGAGGAGACGATGGAAGTCTTCACTCTGCGCGGCGGCGAGGCTCACGATCCCGATCAAACCGAAACCACGCGCCCCGCCGACGCCGCCGCTTGACTCCCGCGCGCGCTAAAGCTTCAGCGCGCGGCGCCGGCCTCATGCGATTGTCCGGCTCCAAGGCCCAGGCGATTTTCTTGCCATCAGGCGCGGTGACAGCGGGGGATATAGCGGATCACTGTGGCGGCGAAGCGCTCGCCGCTCTCCGTCTCAAGACGCGCGGCGCGCTTCAGGATCGCGATGCACGCGCTTCAGGATCGCGATGCAATTGTCGGCGTCGCCCGCCACGAAAGCCGCCAAAGCTCGCCGTTCAATCCGCGTGAACGGTGGGACATAGCCTATTTCAGGCATCAGGACCGCACCGGCTCCATGAGTGAACATGGTGCAATAAATTAGAAAACTCAAATTCACAAAATTCTTAATTTCATTTCCTAAAATTAATCAATTTTATTTCGCATCCGCTTGTCTCCGAGGAGCTGCAGGGACGTTGCGAAGGATACGCTTTGAATGATCCCTTGAAAGTACTTTTGGTGCACGCCCTCTCGTCATGTTGTCGTAAGGTTAGCTTCTTAATGTATTTACATCTGAATTCTGCCGACAAACCTATGATTTTAGAGATTTCGCAATGGATTCAATGGGTTCCCGTTTGATGGATTGGCTCTTTGAAGCGCGCACCGACTTAGAGGTCGAATTATTTAATGAGCAAGATGAATTTTTCGAAGGAGGCGAGAAAAAAGCATCAATCGCGAAAGCCAAGAGGCATCCACTTTCTACTGGCGGCGCGCCAAAGCCAACGCAGAAAAATATATCGGGCGATGGTTCCTCTGAAAACAAAGATGATGGTCGCCAACGTGCGCATTTCGAACAATCTCTAATACCAAAGCGACGTTCAGATCATGATTGAATGGATCTGAAGTAAATAAATTTGCTTTTGTCGCGACGAGTCCAGCCTCCTTAAAAAAATTGAAGGTCTCAGCATTCGCGAGTTCGTATGGCGGTTATCTTTGACACTTGCTAAATGGCCGGTCTCCGGAGGGGATCCGGGCTCGATGGAGGCGGTCTGAACGCCAAGAGCGTCGCTCTCTGCGCGCATTGTTTCCACCACAACCTTGGGGGGCCTTCGTCCGAGCGAACAAACGCCGATGGGCCGGGCACGATGAAGAGTTCGGTCGACACATCGAAGATGGTGACCGTGTTGGGCCCGAAATCGACGCGGATCATCAGCGCCTCTCTCGCGAACTCGTCGATCATGCTCGCCATCCGGAAGGCTCGGCCGTCATGCGTGCGGTCATGGACAAAACCGTAGCTCCAGACATGGTTTGGACGCCCTGGCGTCAGGCCGCTACAACGACCCAAATTCAGCCGAAGCTGAGCGCGCTTCACATGTCTGCTGGGAACTCTCGGCGCCTCGCGCCACCGGATCAGCTCCCGGCGCTTGGCGTTCACCGTCCATACCACCTGGCGCTGCAAGGCCGCCATGCGACGATAGCCGGAGCGGGCGTCGCCACGCGCTTACTCGATCACGCCCTCCGTCAGCCGGCCTCATCGGCGCGGCCCTGCGCTTCTCGGCGTCGCGTCGATGAAGGTGAGCCGAGCGCGCGGGGTATTCGGCGTTCGGACGCGCCAAGCTACCCGCCCAGGTGCTTGAGGCAGGCGCGGCGGCGGAAGGGGCGGCGCAGGTTCCCACTGCGGCTTCTTGGAAGATCATCTTGTCGATCGTCAGGCGAATAGCGCCTTACGGAGCCGCTCGTTCTCTTGCTCAAGCTCCTTCGAGCGCCGAGGCTGCTCTGTTTTCACGCCCCAAACTCCTTGCGCCACACATGGTCGGTCCTCTCCATGACGCCGATCTCGCCGATCACATCCGACGCCGACGCGGCTTGTGGCGACAGCACCTCACTGCGGCGACGCTTCGCGACGATCGCTTCAGGCCTGCGCCGCTCGCAGGCCATGCTCTGATCCTCCGCATTCGGGCCAGAACCCATCCCTCACGTCAGCCCCGTGATTGGCGAGGCGCGAGCCCGCCTAGCGGCGCGTCCGGCGTCGGCTCTACCGCGTCTCGCCAGAGGAGCGCCGATACGACCTCGCAATTTGCTCAGAGGCGCACCCTTCGCAATGACGCGCCCTAAAGCCCCAGCGCCGCGACGCCGAGGATCAGGAGGCTGAGCAAAAACACCGTCTCCGCCGAGACCAGCAGCATCGGCTTCCAGCCAAGCGCGCCGAGTTCCGCGATAACGGTGCGCATGCCGATGCCGGCGATGGCGACGATCAAGCAAAAGCGCGACAGCTCCGTCAGAAGCGTGGCGAGCGCGCTCGGCAAAACGCCGAGCGAGTTCAGCGTCGCCAGAGCGACGAACCCCACCAGCATCGCCGGCGGGCGCAGATGCGCCCCGAGATCCGCGCCGCCGGCCTGCGCTGCCGCGGCGATGCGCGCGAAATAGACGCCCACCAGCACCACCACCGGCGCAAGCAGCGCGACGCGGAACAGCTTGGCGAGCGTCGCGGCGTCGCCCGCCTCCTCCGACACGCTGTAGCCCGCGCCCACCACTTGGGCGACGTCGTGGATCGAGCCGCCGAGCACGACGCCGATCGCTTGATCGTCAAAGCCGAGCGCGCCGAGCAGCAACGGATAGAGGATCATGGCGATGGTGCTTAGGCTCGTCACCGCCACCACGGTGAAGAGCGTATCGCGCTCTTTGCCCGGCCGATCGGGCAGCGCCGCCGAAATCGCCAACGCCGCCG
Source organism: Pseudomonadota bacterium (assembly GCA_038530925.1). Classification (GTDB taxonomy): domain Bacteria; phylum Pseudomonadota; class Alphaproteobacteria; order Rhodobacterales; family Rhodobacteraceae; genus JALEGB01. Next base: position 7,606 of record JBCBCG010000037.1, on the reverse strand, counting down.
AGGCGCCGCAAATCGCGGTCGCGCCGCCGGTGAGCACCCCCATGTCCCGCCCAAGCCCCATCCGCGCGCCCAGAATGGCGCCGAGGCCGATCGTGGCGGCGACGCTCAGCGCGATCAGCATCAACGGCCCGAAACCGAGCGCCAGGATCTGATCGGCCGCGATCCGCGCGCCCAAAAGCGCGACGCCGATACGCAGCACGCTTTTGCTCGCGAACAGAACACCGGGCGCCGTGCGCGCTTCGGTTCCAAAGAGATTGACAGCGATCCCGATCAAGAGCGCGTAGAGCATCACCGGCCCGCCATGCTCGCGCGAGACAAGCATCGACGCGCCTGCGACGAGGGCGGCGACGGCGAGGCCTGGAAAGAGCCGCCGCGCCGTCGCGCGAAACCGGGCGATCCGGTTCGGCGCCGCGAGAGCTGGCGTCGCCGAAGCGCTCGTGGATCCATCGCGCCCCGCGCCGACGGCGCCGGGCTCCTCTGCGCGGCCGGAGGCGCTCGGCTCTTCGGTCATTCGCCCCGCCCTTCGCCGCGCCGCCCGCGCAGGCCTTGTTTCCTGTTCGCAGCGCGTCGGCCGAGCCCGCGGACCTCGCCGCTGGCGCGCATCCGGGCGGAGCGGCGCGGGGCGGCCGAGTGTGGGACTAACGGGCGCCGCGCCGACGAAGGTGGGAGGTCGGGTCCGCTCACGGAGGCGGCGCGCGCAAGGCGGCGCGCGCCTTGAGGATGGTTCGACGCCGTTCTCGCCAACGCGAAAAAGCGGGCGGCGATCCAGTCGGTCGGACGAGTGCGCGTGAGCTCGAAGCGCGTCGCCGCATCGGCGCCGCGTCGTTCCAGAAGCGGCGCCGCTCCGCCCCCATCCCCGTCCGCCCGCGCCGGCGCCGCGCCGTTGCCGCACCGTTCCGTCGCGGCGGCGGCGCCTGCGTGATCGCCGCGACGACAAGGGGCGCTGAACGCGGGCTCAAGCGCGCGCCGCAGGAGGCCGCGATCAGCGCGCGGCGGATCGGCGCTTGGGCTCTCGACGCCATCAGAGCGTCGTGTGGCTCGCACCTGAAGAGTGACGCGCCCGCCGCTTCGGCACTGGCGCAATACGCCGCCACGATCTCGAACGAGACGCGCACCACGCCCAGCGCCGCCCCGCGCCTCTTCAAGCGCGCGCCGCGCCGCGGGAGTCGCGCCGACGCGCTTAACGCCGCACAGCGGCGGTCTCTCCCGGTCATGTCGGCGGGGCTTGCTGCGTCGCCGAGCGCGCGCGAGGCCGCGCTCGGAGCGCGCATGTTTAGGGAGAAACAAAGCGCTATCAGAGCGCTTCGCTATGACGCGCGCATGGCGCGCGCCGGCGTCGCTCACGCGATCATCCACTTCCCTCAACGGACGATCCGCCAGCGTTCGCCGCGGAAAGCCGCGGGAGCAGACGCGCTTTTCATCCAGACCGACGCGGCGCGGAAGCCCGGCGCCGCTTCGCGTCATGAGCGCACGCCCCTGAAGACGCGCGCGGCGCCTCTGAAACCCCGGCCCACCGTCAGGGACCGGCCGCCCCGACGCTCTCGACGCTTTCGCGGCGCGCGCCGGCGAGGCAGGCGACGCATGCGAGGCGCCAGGGCGGGGATTAAGGCGGGCGCCTTCGCTGCTCTGGCGAGAGGAGCCGACCCATGGCCGATCCGCCGGGCGCCGCGCGGGCCGCCCGCTCGCGAACGCCGCGAAGGGGCTCGACGCCCCTGAGCGGCGTGTCTCCCTCAGCGGCGGCGCCGACGCCGCCGCGGTCGCTCCAACGGCGCCGCTCACCCGCGCATCCTTGAGGCGCTTGGATCATAGAGCGGCTTGAGCGACGCGCTCGCGGCGCGGCGCGCGCCGGCGATCTCGATCTCGAAGCGAGAGGCGAGCAGCTCAGCGGCGCTCTCTCCTTCGCAGGGAACATAGCCGAGCCCGATCGCCGCGCCGAGATGGTGCCCATAACCGCCGGACGTCAGATACGAGACGAGGCGGCCATCCCGAATGATCGGCTCGCCATGATAGAGGAGCGGTTCCGCGTCTTGGAGCTGAAACTGCACGAGCCGGCGCGCAAGACCGCTCTCACGCTTGCGCAGAACCGCTTCGCGGCCAACGAACGCGCCTTTATCCGTCTTCACCGCGAAGCCGAGCCCGGCTTCGAGCACGTGATCCTCATCGGTCACGTCATGACCGAAATGCCGAAACGCTTTCTCCAGCCGGCAGCTGTCCATCGCGTGAAGACCGGCGAGCGTCAGCCCGTCCGCAGCGCCCGCGGCCTCGATCGCCTCGAAAACATGCGCCGCCTGATCGGCGCTGACGTAAAGCTCATAACCGAGCTCACCCACGTAAGAGACGCGGTGCGCGCGGGCGAGGCCCATGCCGATCTCCACCTCCGCCCAGGCGCCGAAAGGCAACGCTTCGTTGGAGACGTCGTTCGGAGAGCAGGCCGCCAATACGGCGCGGGCGCGCGGGCCCATCAGGCAGAGCACCGCCTCGCCGGCGGTGACGTCGACCAGCGCGGCGCTCTCCTCGGCGCGCGCATGGCGGCGCAGCCAGCTCAAATCCCGCCGCAGCGTCGCCGCGGGCGTCACCATCAAAAAGGCCGTCTCAGAGAGGCGAGCGACCGTCACATCCGCTTCGATCCCGCCGCGCTCGTTCAGCATCTGCGTGTAAACGAGCCGCCCGGGCGCCACGGCGATGCGGTTGGCGCAGACCCGCTCGAGAAACGCTTCGGCGTCCCGCCCCTCGATCCGGATCTTGCCGAAGGAGGACATGTCGTAGAGCGCGGCGCCGGTGCGGATCGCGCGATGCTCCGCGGCGATGTTCTCAAAAAAGGGCTGGCGCGCCCAGCTGTAGCGGTATTCCGCGACCTGGCCCGGCGCCGCGAACCAATTGGCGCGCTCCCATCCAGCCGTCTCGCCGAACACGGCCCCACGCGCTTTCAGCGCCTCATGCAGCGGCGAGCGGCGCACGCCGCGCGCCGTCTCCGGCTGGCGATAGGGAAAATGATCCGCGTAAAGCAGGCCTAGCGTCTCGGCGACGCGCGCGCGCAAATAGGCTCTGTTCCTCTGAAAGCCCTCTGCGCGGCGAATGTCCACATCCCAAAGATCGAACGGCGGCGCGCCCTCCTCCATCCATGCGGCGAGCGCCATGCCCGCCCCGCCCGCCGAGGCGATGCCGATCGAATTGTAGCCCGCCGCCACCCAATAGCCTGGCAGTTCCGGCGCCTCGCCAAGATAAGCCCGATCATCCGGCGTGAAGCTCTCCGGCCCGTTGAAGAAGGTGTGATCCCCGCCTCCGCCAGCGCCGGCATCCGCCCGATCGCCGCCTCCAGGATCGGTTCGAAATGGTCGAAATCCTCTGGCAGCTGGTCGAACTCGAAGGTCTCCGGAATGCCGTCCGCCCCCCAGGGTTTGGCCTTCGGCTCGAACGCGCCCACCAGCATTTTGCCCGCGTCCTCTTTGAAATAGACGCATTCATCCGGCGCGCGCAGCACCGGCAGCCGCGGCAGATCCGGCATCGCCTCAGTGACGATGTAGAAATGCTCGCAAGCGTGCAGCGGCACGGCGACGCCGCTCCGCGCCGCCAGCTCCCGCGCCCACATGCCCGCGCAGTTGACCACGGCGTCCGCGCGGATCTCGCCGATCTCCAGGCTCTCTCCAGAGCCGCGGCGCCAGCGCACGCCCGCCGCGCGGCCCTTCTCGATCAACACGTCATCGACAAGGACGCCCTCGATGACGCGCGCGCCATGCATCCGCGCGCCCTTGGCCATGGCGAGCGCGATGTTGGCCGGATCGCCCTGTCCATCGCCCGGCAGATGCACAGCGCCCGTCACGCCATCGAGGTTTAAAAGCGGGTAGAGCCGCTTCAGCGCCGCATGATCGATCGGCTCGGCCTCGACCTCGAAGGCGCGCGCCAAGGAGGCCTGGCGCAGGATCTCCTCGCGCCGCTCCGCGGTCAGCGCCAGCGTGATCGAGCCGCAGCGGCGCAGGCCGGTGGCGACGCCTGTTTCGGCTTCGAGCCCTGCGTAAAGCTCCGCCGAGTATTTCGCGAGCCGCGTCAGGTTTTGGCTCGCGCGAAGCTGTCCGATGAGCCCGGCCGCATGCCATGTCGTGCCCGACGTCAAACGCTTGCGCTCCAGCAGCACCACCTCGCGCCAGCCTTGTTTGGCGAGGTGATAGGCGACAGAGCAGCCGCTCACCCCGCCGCCGATCACCACGGCGCGGGCGTGGCTCGGGATCGCCGCCGCGTTCGCGAAACTCGCATCAGCCATCGGTGAAAAACGCCTCCTGCATCGCGGTGAAGCGCGCGAGATAGTCCGCGCGCAGCGCGCGCTCCGTCGCGCCGATGTCGTAGGCCGGCGTCGTCAGCGGCTTCACCTCCGAGAGCGCGATCACCACGAAGCCGCGGAAGCGCGCGGCGAGCGCGGCGCCGAAGATCTCCGCCCAGCGCGGCGCGAGCGCTTCGAACGTTTCAGAGCCCGGCGCATGCGCGCGCGCCTCGCCGCGGAAGCGCGCGCCTTTGCGCGCGAAGACGTCCACCATATTGATCTCGACCCGCGGATCGCGCTCGATGTTCGCCAGCGTTTGCGGCGACCGGATCTCGGCGAAGGCGATCCGCTCCGGATCGAGCGCCTGAAACGTGCCCTTCGGCGAGACGTTCGGCCCCTCAGGCCCGAGGCTGGCGATATGGCCGAGCCGCCATTCATCGACGAACCGCATGAGCGCGTCGCTCATCATCGCGCGCCCACCCATTAGGCGCGCAGCCGCGCGTTCGAGGGATCCCAAAGCGGCCCGTCCGGCTGCGCCACCGCGCCGATGCGCTCACCGAAGATCTCCACCTCAAGGCGCGTTCCCGGCGGGGCGACGCCTGTTCGCGCCATCCCCAGCGCCACAACGCCGCCGACGCGCCAGCCATAGGCGCAAGAAGTCACGAAACCGACGCGTTCCGCGCCGGCGAAGATCGGCGCCATGTAAGGCGCGTCCCGCGGCGTATCCTCCAGCAACAGCGCGACGAACCGCTGCGCCGGCCCGCGCTCCGCCTCCGCCGCCATGGCCGCTTTTCCCGGAAAATCCTGCTCTTTACCGAGTTGCACAAAGCGATCGAGCCCGCATTCGAGCACGGTGAAATCACTGGAGAGATCGCCTTTCCAACTGCGGTAGCCTTTCTCGATGCGCAGGCTGTCGAGCGCCGCCATGCCGAACGGCGCCGCGCCCGCCGCGCGCAGCGCCGCGTAAATCGCCGGCGCGTCCTCCATGGCGCAATGCACCTCCCAGCCCAGCTCTCCAGCGAAGGAAACCCGCGCCAGCATGGCGCGGCGTCCGGCCACGATCGCGCTTTGATGGGAGAGCCAGGGCAGCGCGAGATCCGCCTCCGCCAGCGGCGCGAGGAGCGCCCGCGCCTCCGGCCCGGTGACGACCAGCGTGGTCAGGCGATCCGTCTCGTCGCGGAGGCTGAGCGAACCGCTCGCCGGCAGCGCCGCGGCCAAAAGATCGAAATCATGCCGCCGCGCCGCCGCCGCCGTGATCAGCGTGAACGCGTCCTCGCCCCGGCGCAGCACCGACATCTCCGTCAGCAAGCGTCCGCGCGTATCCGCGAAGTAGGCCAAGCTCACCCGGCCGATTTTCGGCAGCCCGCTGACGCTTCGGCCGAGGAGCCACGCCGCCGCGCCGGGCCCTTCGAGCGTGAAACGCGAGAAGCCCGGAAGATCAAGGAGCCCGGCGCCGTCGCGCACCGCCTCGGCCTCCGCGCGGATCCGCTTCAGCCACGGCCCCTCCCGATCCCAGCACTGCGTCGCGGCCTCAGAGGCGTCGTCCCCGGCGCCCGCGAACCAGAGCGCGCGCTCCCAGCCGCCATAGGCCTCCATCACGCCGCCGGCCGCGCGCACCGCCTCGTCATTAGGGCCCTGCCGCGCCGGACGTCCCGCCGGCCAAGCGTGCATCGGGAAATGCATCGCATACTCATGGCGATAGACTTGCGCGCCGGTCGCATCGCAAAACGCCTGATCCGCGTGATCGAGAAACCGCCGCGGATCGCAGGACCAGAGATCCCATTCGGTCTCGCCTTCGGTCACCCATTCCGCCAGCGCCTTGCCCGCGCCGCCGCCCTGGGCGATCCCGAAGGTGAAGCCGCACGCCTCAAAAGCGTTGCGCACGCCCGGGACCGGCCCGATCAGCGGATTGCCATCGGGCGCGTACGGGATCGGCCCATTGATCACGCGGCTCACCCCCGCCTCGCCGAGCAGCGGCATGCGCGCCATCGCATCCTCAATGTACCACTCGATCCGCTCGAGATTGTCGGGAAAGAGCTGGAACGAGAAATCCTCGGGCGCGCCTGAGGCGAGATCTGTCCAAGCCGTCTCGCCGCCCCGCTCATAGGGCCCAAGATTGAGGCCGTGCTTCTCCTGACGCAGGTAATACGAGCTGTCGACGTCGCGCAGCAGCGGCAGCTTGCGGCCCTGCTCGGCGCTCCACGCCTCGAGCGCCGGGATCTCTTCTGTGAGAAGATATTGATGTTGCAGCGTCACCATCGGCGGGATCCGCCCGCCATAAGGCGCAAGCCAGGCGCCGACCTGGCGCGCGTAGTAGCCGGCGGCGTTGACGATCACCTCGCAGCGGATCGAGCCGGCCGCGGTCTCGACGACCCAGTCATCGCCCTCGCGCCGCAGCCCGGTGGCGGGCTGATGGCGCAGCACCGTCGCGCCAAGCGCCCGCGCCCGCGCCGCCAGCGCTTGGGTCGGCTGCGCCGGATCGATGTCGCCATCGAGCGGATCCCAAAGCGCACCTTCAAGATCATGCGTCTCGATAAAAGGATAGGCGGCTTTCACATCGGCCGGGCTCATCATCTCGAAGGTGAGGCCCTGCCCCGCGGCGAGGCTGCGCACATGCTCGAACTCGCGCATCCGCTCGACCGAATGCGCCAGCCGGATCGAGCCGGTGACATGGTAGTTGATCGGGTATTCCGGGTCCGCCGCCAGCTCCCGATAGAGCGCCGCGCCGTAGCGCTGAATGTTCATGATCGAAGAAGAGACCGAGAAATTCGGCACATTGCCCGCCGCATGCCAGGTGGAGCCCGCGGTCAGTTCGTTCTTCTCGAGTAGGATGGCGTCCGACCATCCGGCTTTGGCCAGGTGATAAAGCGCCGAGACGCCGACGATCCCGCCGCCGATCACGACGACCCGCGCTTGGGACGGTGCTTGGGACGGCGTGCGCGCCGCGGCGCTCTCAGCGGTATGCTCAACGCTCATCGCGCGTCTCCTTTTCCTCACGGTCCGTCTCGGCGCTCAGCAGCGCCGCCGCCGCCCGCGCGATGACGCCTTCTTCATCCGCGGCGATCACATAGGCCGCGACAGGGCTGTCCTCCGCGGAGATCGTCGCCGCCGCCTCGGGCGCGCCCTCACATGTCTCCTGCGCCCGCAGCGTCAGACCAGTCCACGCGAGATGCGCGGCGATCGCGCCTCGGATCCGCCCAGAGCGCTCGCCGACGCCGCCGGTGAACGCGATGGCGTCGATCCCGCCCATGGCGGCGATCATGGACCCGGCGTGCCGCGCCGCCCAATAGGTGAAATGCTCGATGGCGAAGGCGGCCTCGGCGCTCGCCGATCGCTCGAGCGCGCGCATCT
>JBCBCG010000036.1:0-25501 GCA_038530925.1 Pseudomonadota bacterium | reverse complement strand
CATGAACGCGACCACGCCCAGCAAGAAGATGTAGATCGTTTGCACCGTCAGGAAGTTCGCGGCGGCGGTCTTGGCCCCCACCGTGACGCCGAGCAGGATCGTGACGATGTCGATGAACGTGCTCTGCGCGGTCTTGGCGAGCCGATCGGCGCCATCACCGAGCTGGTGGGCGCAGGCGTGATCCGCCGCGCCGACGGCTCGGAGGTCCCGGCGACGGAAGGCGCCGAAGTGTATGTCGACGACGTGCTGATCACCGCTGAGGATGGCGGCGTCGGCGTCACCTTCAACGACGGCATGACCTTCTCGCTCGGCGCCGATGCGCGCATGGTGCTCGACGAGTTCGCCTATGCGCCCGAGAGCAACAGCGGCGGCGGCTTGTTCTCGGTGCTGCAAGGCGAGTTCTCCTTCGTCAGCGGCGGCGCCGCTGCGACCGGACCTGACGCGCTGATGATCGAAACGCCGACCATGACCATCGGCGTGCGCGGCACGAAAGTCGTCAGCCAGATCGCGCCGGAAGGCGAGACCAGCCGCATCGCGCTGCTGGCCGAGGAGGACGGCACGGTCGGCGAGATCATCGTGATCACCGATGCGGGCGAGCAGCTGATCTCCAACGCCAATGAACTCGTGGAGGTGCGCGGCCGCTTCGATGCGCCGAGCGAGCCGCGCTCGGCCTCGTCGGCGGAGATCGTCAGCTTCTTCGGCGAGGCGCTGGAGACCTTGCCGGCGCCGAAGACCTTCTTCGAACCGGAGATCCCGAGCCCGCCGACGCCTGGCCCGGCGACGATCGATCCGGCGGCGCTGTCGGATCCTGCGGCGGACGCCGCCGCGACGCAGGAAGCGCCCGCCGCGGACGCTGAAGGCGAGGCGGCCGCGCCGGACGGCGCGGAGGCGGAGGGCGAGGGCCAGACCGGGGGCGAGGGCGAGGCGACGGCTGAGGAGAGCGCCGAGGAGAGCGCCGAGGAAAGCGCCGAGGAAAGCGCCGACGACGGCGACGCCGCGGAAGAGGGCGAGGCCGAAGAGGAGAGCGCTGAAGAGGAGAGCGCCGACGAAGACGGCGAAACGACTGAAGCCGAGGACCCTGAGACGGTCGAGGCCGCCGCAGACGGCGACGCCGGTCCTGGCGCCGATGCAGGCGATCAAGCGGATGAAGGCGACCGAGCGGATGAAAGCGCGCCCGCCGACGCCGCGGCGCAAGAGGCCTCTCAAGACCCGGCGCCGGATGCCGGCGAGGAGCAGGGCGCCGCAGGCGGCCCGAGCGACGAGCGAGCCGAGACAGAGACCGCTCGACCAGAAGCCGGCCCCGCCGTCGGCGAGCAACTGAGCGAGCCCCGCGCCCTCGCCGATGCGACGCAGCCTGCGCGAGAGGCGTCCTTCGCGGAGGCGCGCGCCGCCCTGCGCGCCGAGCTGACGAACGCGCCCGACGCCGCGCCGCCGCTGCGACCCCGCTCCGAACCGACCAACGCGCCAGAGCCGCGCCCCTTCACCTTCGAAGACCCCTCCGCCCCCCTCGACGCCGCGTCCGCCTCGGCTCAGCCGGCGGCGATCCAGACCGTCGAGCAAATGATCGACGCGGCGATCGAGGCGGGCGAGGAGGATCTCCTTCAGGACGCCCTTGACGCGATTGACGCCATCACCGAACTCGCCGCCACGGAGCCCTCGCTTGAGGCCGACGTCTCTCAACAGCCAGATGCCGAGGGCGCGCAGCACCACACCGCGACTGAGACCGCGGCGCAGCAGGCGGCCGAGGATCTCAGCGCAGACAAAACCGGATCGCAGACGGGTCCATCCGGCTCCTCGTCGGATGAAGTCGAAACGCCAAGCGGCCAAGCCCAGTTCCAAACCAATCAAAGCGGACAACAAACCAGCGGCGGCGCCATCGGCGGACAGACGACCATCCTCGGGCAGAGCGGCGCCGCGCCGGTGTTCACCTCGCATAACGGCGTTCGCGCCTTGGAGACGCTGACCGAAACCGATGTGATCTACACCGCCGCGGCGACCGACGCGGACAGCGCCGACGGGCGGATCCGCTTCAGCCTCGACAATGACGCGAGCGGGCTCTTCGTGATCGACGCGCAAACCGGCGCTGTCTCGCTGGCCGCAAACGCTTCACTCGATTACGAGGAGGCTCGATCGCATCAGATCGTCATTCGCGCCTCAGACGGTGTGAACGCCTCTACGCAATCCGTCAGCATTACGGTCGAGAACGTCATCACCGGAACGGCGGCGGCGGACACGCTTAACGGAAGCGATCAAGCTGAGACGATCAACGGACTTGGCGGCTCCGATACGATCGATGCAGGGGGCGGCGGCGACACGATCAACGGCGGCGGCGGCTCCGATACGATCAACGGCGGCGCGGGCGACGATAAGATCTACGGCGGCGACGGCGCCGACGTGATCAACGGCGGCGACGGCGCGGACCACATCATCTACGGCGACGGCGCGGACGTCGTCCAGGGCGGCGCTGGCGACGATCTGATTGACGATGGCCCCGGCCTCTCGAACGACACGCAGTCCGTCACGATCGACGCAGGCGATGGAAACGACACCGTCTATGGCCGCCGCGGCGACGACGTCATCAATGGCGGATCCGGGGCCGACGCGCTTCATGGCGCGCATGGGGACGACGAAATCAACGGCGGCGCAGGGAACGACAAACTGTTCGGCGAGGTTGGCGACGATACGCTCAATGGCGGCGACGGAGACGATTTGCTCGATGGCGGCGACGGAGACGACACGCTTGATGGCGGCGCTGGAGACGACAGGATCATCTACGGCGCAGGCGCCGACATCGTGCGCGGCGGCGACGGAGATGACTTCATCGACGACGTTCAAGGCATTCTCGCCGATACGACATCCGCCACGCTCTACGGCGACGCGGGAGACGACACGATCTACGGCCGCTCAGGCGACGACACGATTTACGGCGGCGCGGACGATGATGTCATCGACGGCGAAAGCGGCGATGATACGCTGTTCGGCGATGAGGGCGACGACACCATACGCGGCGATGGCGGCGACGACACGATCCACGGCGGTTCTGGCGACGATCTGATCATGGGCCAAAGAGGCGACGACACTATAGACGGCGGCGCCGGCCTTGATACCGCAGCATATTCGGGCCAAGCCGAGGATTACTTGATTGTCGATAATTTAGACGGAACTTATAAAATAAAACTCCGAAACACGGCGAACGCGAACGATGGCGACGACCGCGTGACCAACGTAGAAGTTCTAAGGTTTTCAGATGGCGATTTCGATATCGACGCCGTCGCCGTTCACCGACCGACGGACATTCTCGTCAGCGGCGGCAGCGTGGCGGAGAACAGCGCGGCGGGCGCTGTCGCCGCAACCCTAAGCGCCGTCGACGACGACGGCGCCGGGGAGACGCACAGCTTCGAGATTATTTCCGATCCGTCCGGCGCCTTCGAGATCTCGGGTGCGCAACTGCTCGTGAAAGCGGGCGCGACCCTCGATTATGAAAGTGCGACATCGCATGATGTGGAGATCAAAGTCACGGACTCGAACGGGTTAAGCTACACTGAAATGGTCAGAATCGCCGTGACGGACGTCGCTGAAACCGGACCGACGTTTCAACCGGGCACGATCATCGTTCCCAATGAAGACGCTATCGCCACCAACATGCTCTATCGCGCAGTGACCGACGAAAGGGAAAACGGCGAGCCGGTGGCGTACTCGCTCACCAGCAACCCGGGCGACATGTTCGAAATTTCAAGCATCGGCGCAGTGTCGCTTAGGGGGGGGAGGAGCCTCGATTTCGAAGCCGCGCAGAGCCATACGATCACGATCAAAGCGGAGCTGGATGGCGTCGCGTCTTACAAGACCCATACGATCAACATCGCCGATGTCGCGGAATCCCTGTCGCTTGGGGATGGCGGCGTCGTATTCGTCGATGAAGGCGTGGCTGAGACTTCAATCACCGGCGGCGCCGGCGACGATGTGATCACGGCCAACGCCGCGCGCGGCGATTTGCGCGGCGGCGCCGGGAACGACCAACTGACCGGCGGAGCCGGCGCCGACACGATCAATGGCGGCGCCGGAAATGACACGCTTGACGGCGACGGCGGAAACGACACCATCATTGGCGGTGATGGAAACGATGTCATTCGCGGCGGCGATGGGGATGACACGCTGATCGGCGGCGGCGGCAGCAACAATTTCCATGGCGGCGCTGGCGACGACATTATTATAGGCGTCGAGGGGCAAGCCGACTTCGCTCACTATGATGGCGACCTCGACGATTATTTGATCATCGCCAATTCAGACGGCAGTTACACGATCACAGATATAGATTTGTCGGACGGAGATGAAGGCACCGACACGATTACAGAAGTTGGGCGCGCAGTCTTTCATAACGACGGCGAGCGATACTTGAGCGCGGTCGCCGTGCACGCGCCCACCAGCATCTCGCTCTCCAGCGCTGCGGTCCCTGAAAACAGCGCTGGCGCCGTCATTGGGACGCTGTCTACCTCCGACCTCGATTCGGGCGACACGCATGCTTACACGATCGAAAACGATCCATCCGGACCGCTCGAAATCATCGACAATGTGCTGAGAGTAAAAGAGGACGCGGAGCTTGATTTCGAGACCGCGCAATCGATCGACGTGTCAATCAAAGTCACCGACAGCAAGAACCTGACCCATACCCAAACGCTGACGATCAATGTGACCGATGTGAACGACAGCGCCCCGATCATCACCAGCGGGTCGAGCGTTTCGGCGAGCGAGACGATCAACGACGCGACGGTGCTCTACACCGCGCAGGCGACTGATCCCGACATGACGGGCGAGGCGATCACTTACAGCTTGTCCGACGATTCTAACGGTTTGTTCGAGATCAACCCCGCCACCGGCCAGGTGAGCCTCAGCAGCGGCAGCAGCCTCGATTATGAGACCGCGACCTCCCACAGCTTCACAGTGCGGAGTTCCGACAGCGTCAATGTCAGCTCACAAGTCGTCACGCTTTCCGTCATCGATGAAAACGAAGCGCCGGTCCTCCAAAATGCGTCAGGGCTCGACATGTCAGGAGATTTCGCCTTCCAGGCTGGCGACGGCGGAAGCGCAGGCTCGAGCGACCCGTTCGACGTGAAGGACGGCGTGATCACCGTCGAGGCTTGGTTCTATTTCGATCCGACGCTCGCCGGCCGCCATGTGATCGTCTCAAAAGGGGATCTCAGCGGAAGCGGCGACGGCGGCTATGAGATCGTGGTGGAGAACGGCAAGCTGCAAGTCGCAGTTCAGTCGACAGACACCGCTTCGGATGACACCACCGCGGCGTCCGAGATCGCGCTCGGCGCAGGTCACGGCTGGCGCCATGTCGCGATGGTGGTCGACGCGCAAAATGGCGACGTCACGGGCTTCTTGAACGGGTCGACCGACGGCTGGAGTTCAGGCGTCGGCTCTGTCGCGAATAATACATTCGTTGGCACCACCATCGACACGGATGAGAGCTTCGTCATCGGCGCGACGAATAAAGTCACTGGCGGCTACACCGACTACTCAAACATGCCGATCAGCGATGTGCGCCTGTGGAACTACGAACGCAGCAGCGCTGAGATCAAGAACGACATGGCGCGGGAGCTGACCGGCGCTGAGACCGGGCTGATCGCCAATTGGAAACTCGACGATGGATCCGGAACAACCGCGCTTGACGCAACATCGAGCTTTAACGCGACGGCGGTCGTCGAAACGACGGGGATCCAGCCGGACTGGCTCGTCCCATCGACGAGCATCACGTTGGACGCCGCGCAAGTGTTCCATGACCGGTTGTGGGCCGAAGACGCGAATGGCGACGGTTTGATCTTCTCCATCAGCAGCGGACCGACAAACGGAACGGCGACCGTCGACGCGCGAACCGGCGCGATCTCGTACGATCCAAGCTCCGGCGGCTTCACGGATAGCGTCAGTTATCAAGTGTCGGATTTGCAAGGCGGCGTCGATACGATCACTTACACCTTCAATGTCGGATAACGCAGAGATGCGGCGCTCCGCCGCGCCGTGAGACGTTGCGGCCGCCATTCGCGCTCCGACGGCCCGATCGCGCTTTTCCTGACCGATCGCTCATCACGCGACCGGTCAGCAGCGATGCGGGCGCTCAGAATGCGTGGCCTTCCCAGGGATTTAAGGCCGCGCGAAGCGAGGGTTCTCTTTTAGTGATGCGGCGCCGACCCACGGCGCTGCGGATTTCATGATCTCGGCGGGGAAACGATATCCCAGCGCCGAATGCGGCCTTCGGTGGTTGCAGCGGCGCCGCCAAACCGAGATCTCGGCATAGGCGTGATGCAGCGGTTTGAACCGATGCACGTCCAGACACTCGTCGCGAATTCGGAAAATGAGCGACATAAAGAACAACCTATCGCCACAACTGGGCTATTACGCGGGGTGGTGGAGCCAAGGGGAGTCGAACCCCTGACCTCTTGAATGCCATTCAAGCGCTCTCCCAACTGAGCTATGGCCCCATTTTAGGCGGTCCTCGGCCGCCGGACGGTTTGGTTACTCCTGAGCGCGGCGCGGCGCAAGGGAAACCGACCGTGGCCGGCCGATCGCTCGCGCCGCGGGCGCGGCTGGGCGGTCAGTCGCGATCCTTATCCTCGTCATCGTCGACCTCCGCCTCGCCGAGCGCGTCGAGAGAGACTTCGTCTTCCTCATCATCCAAGACGGCGTCGTCGCCATCATCATCGACGGGCACGTCGTCTTCCTCATCATCCGGGAACGACGCGATGGACGCGTCGCCGCCCTCTTCATCCCCCGAGGCGGCGACCGGCGGGGAGGCGCCGTCATCATCATCGTCAAGATCGAGCACCGCGTCATCGTCGGTCTCAACCAGATCCTCGGCGTCCTCCACCTCTTCAAGCGCGGGCTCCGGCGCTTTGACGGGCTTCGGGGCCGCGGCCGCCTTGCCGCGGCGCGGACGGGTCAGCGCTTCGAGCGCGAAGCTCTCGCCGCAGGCGGGGCAGACGATCGGGTCGCGCATTAGATCGTAAAAGCGCGCCCCGCAGCTTGGGCAGGCGCGTTTCACGCCCCATTCAGGTTTCGCCATTCTTGGGTCTCTCGGGCAAAAGGGGAGGAGGCAAGCCGCTAGCTGCCACAGCGTCTTCAGGGTGTCAAAACGCTTCAGCGCCAGCCGCGCCGGATCCGGGCCTGGATTGGGGTGGATCTGGATCGGGGCGGATGCGGACTGGGGTCTGATCGGGACGCGGTCGCGCCTGAACCGGGAGGGGACGCGGCGCTCTCGCCTCACGGGAATCCGGCTCCGCCGCTCTGAGCGCGGATGTCGCGGCAACCCTTTGGACTGGTTCGTGGTTTCTCGCAACAGTGTTGGTTAATTGTTACTTAACGGCAACAATTCCCGCGCGCCGCTCGGCTTGAAGGCGAAACAGCGCCAAAAAAATACACCTATCGCGCTGCAGCATGCACAAGAATTTCTCATTGCTTGTGCGAACGTGTCGAACTCCGTAGGCTGCGACCAACTAAAAATGGCGAGAGCAGGGTCATGTTGTACCAATTTTACGAGATGTCGCACGCAGCGGTGGCGCCCTTGCGGCACGCCGCCGTCGCCAGTCGGGATCTTCTCGTCGACCCGACCAACCCCTTCGCGAGCATGCCCGGCGTGCGCGCCACAGCCGCCGCGATCGAGATGTTCGTCAACGCGACGAAGCGCTACGCCAAGCCTGAATTCGAGCTGAATGAGACGATCATCGACGGCGAGGCGGTGACGGTCTCGGAGGAGGTGGTCGCGACATTGCCGTTCTGCGACCTCCTGCATTTTCGCCGAGCGCGCCCGGGGCTGAGCGATCAGCCGGTGCTCATCGTCGCGCCGATGTCGGGCCATTTCGCGACGCTGCTGCGCGGCACGGTGGCGGCGATGCTGCCGCATCACGACGTCTACATCACCGATTGGCGCGACGCGCGCGACGCGCCGCTTTCGGCCGGCCGGTTCGGGCTTGAGGAATACATCCATTATCTCGTGCGCTTTATGGAGTTTTTGCACGCCCATCATGGCGAGCGTCCGGCGGCGCTTGGGGTGTGCCAGCCGGGCGTGCCGCTCTTCGCCGCCGGCGCGCTGATGGCGATGCAGGAGAACCCGGCGCGGCCCTGCGCCATGGTGCTGATGGGCAGCCCGATCGACACGCGCATCTCTCCGACCGAACCCAATGTGCTGGCGGAGACGCGGCCGCTCGGCTGGTTCCGCGACAACGTCATCACCAGCGTGCCCTGGCCGCATGCGGGCTTCATGCGCCGCGTCTATCCCGGCTTCTTGCAGCTTTCCGGCTTTATGGCGATGAACATGGACCGACATGTCGACGCCCATATCCGTCAGTTCAAGAACCTGGTGCGCGGCGATGGCGACAGCGCCGCAGCGCATCGCAAATTCTATGATGAATATCTCGCGGTGATGGATCTAACCGCCGAATTCTATTTGGAGACGATCGAACGCGTCTTCCAAAAGCACGAGCTGCCGCAAGGCGAATTCACCATTGATGGGGAGACGCTGCGTCCTGAGGCGATCCGCGACATCGCGCTTCTCACCGTGGAGGGCGGCAAAGACGATATCACCGGCCTCGGTCAGACCGAGGCCGCACATGCGCTCGCCCCGAAGCTGCCCAATAAGCTGAAAGAGCATTACACGCATCCGGATGTCGGCCATTACGGCGTCTTCAACGGCGGACGCTGGCGCAAAGACATTCAGCCGCGCGTTGCGCGTTTTCTCGCGGCGGCGCGATGAGCGCCGCTTTGCGGCGTGGGGGAACATCGCTTCAGCTCGACGATCCGAATGTGACCGTCTCGATCCGTCGTTCGCGCGCGGCGCGGCGCTTTTCGCTGTCCGTTTCGCATATCGACGGCGCCGCGCGGCTGACGGCGCCGCATCACAGCTCTGAGGCCGCGCTGCGCCGCTTTGTTGAAGGCCATCGCGATTGGCTGCGCGATGCGCTTGGCGCGGCGCCGCAAGCTGCGCCGATCTGCGATGGGGCGGACATTCTGTTCGAAGGCGAGCCGCTGCGCATCGCCGCGCAGCCGGGCTCGCGGGGCGTGCGCCTGCGCAGCGACGCCAAGCGGCTTGAGATCGGGTGCCGTCCGGCCGAGGCGGGGCGGCGCGCCCAGCTATGGCTCCGAGAGCAAGCGCGCTCGCGGCTTTTCGAGCGCTCACGCCATTACGCCGATCGCCTCGGCGTTCGCTTCAGCCGCATCAGCATCCGCGACACGCGGAGCCGCTGGGGCTCATGCTCCAGCGCCGGGGCGCTCTCTTATTCTTGGCGCTTGATCCTGGCGCCGCCGCGGGTGCTCGATTACGTCGCGGCGCATGAGGTCGCGCATCTGATCGAGCTCAATCACTCAGCGCGGTTTTGGGCGCTGGTCGACGATTTGAAGCCGGACTGGCGCGATGATCGCGACTGGCTCAAGCGCCATGGCGCGGAGCTTCATCGCTACCAAGTTCCGCCAGGCGCCGCGGCGCTCAATCGCGGAAGCGGCGGCGCCAGCGCTCGCGAAAACGCCGGCTGACCTTTTCGGCGCTCTCGGCCCGGCGCCGGCGGTCCGACCGCGCCGTGCGCCGCGCCTGTTCCGCCGCCCGCTGACGTTCAAGCCGCTCGGCGGCGCGCTGATTATCCTGCAGCCGCCGGAACGCGGCGGCGCGCTGCTCCAGCTCCGGCGAGAAATCCATCTCGTCGAATGAGCCGGCCGACCGGCTGGACAGCGCCGCGACCTGCAGCGGGGCGTGCAGCGGCTCCATCGCATCGCGCCAAATCTGCGCCGGCACGCGGCCGCCGGTCACTTTGGCCAGCGGCGTGAAATCATCTTTGCCCATCCAAACCACCGCCACATGCGAGCCGGTGAAGCCCGCGAACCAGGCGTCGCGGTGATCTTGCGTCGTGCCGGTTTTGCCCGCCACGGGATGGCCGGGCAGGTCGGCGCGGCGGCCAGTACCGTATTGAACGACTGTCCGGAGCATGCCGGTCAAATACTCGGCGTCGACGCGGGAGATCGCCTGGCGCGGCTCCGGCTCTCGGCGGCGCCAAAGCACGGAGCCGCCCCGCGCGCGGATCTCAGTGACGCCGTAGGCCGGCGTGATCCGGCCGGAGCGGGCGATGGTGGCGTAGGCGCTGGCGACTTCAAGCGGGTTGGTCTGCATCACGCCGAGCGCCAGCGAACGCACCGCCGGCGGCTCTTCCTTGAAGCCGAAGCGTTGCGTGGTGCGCACGACGCGCGGCACGCCGGCGCGCTGAGCCAAGCGCGCCGCGGCGACATTGCTCGATTTCGCAAGCGCCACCGTGATCGGGATCGGCCCCAGATAGCGGTCCGTGTAATTCTTCGGCGACCAATCGCCGATGGTGATCGGCTCGTCATCGACATACGACGCCGGCGAAACGCCGACATCAAGCGCCGCCGCGTAGACGAACGGCTTGAAGGCCGAGCCGAGCTGGCGGCTTGACTGGGAGGCGCGGTTGAACTGGGACTGGGCGTAATCGCGCCCGCCGACCATCGCGCGCACCGAACCGTCGAGGCCGAGCACCACCGCCGCCGCCTCGGCGTCCGCATCGCGCCGGCTCACCAGTTCGGACGAGAAAACATTGGCGATCGACGCTTCGGCGAGAATCTGCGCCTCCGGATCCAGCGTCGTCTGCACCACCAAGTCGCTAGCGTATTTCCAGAAATGCTCCGGGATCTGCGCGTCGGCCCAATCGACGAAGTAAGAGGCGCTTTCTTGAACGCGCGGCGGCTGCAGCGCGGCGATCTCCGCATAAGCCGCCTGATGCGCCGTCGGCGTGATCGTCTCCGCATCGAGCATCGCATCCACAACAACGCGCGCGCGGCCTTGGGCCGCTTCAAAGTTGCTCAGCGGCGACCAGCGCGACGGAGCGCGCAAAAGGCCTGCGAGGAGCGCCGCTTCAGCGCGGCTGAGATCGCGCGGCTCTTTCTTGAAATAGAGCTTCGCAGCCGCGCGAAATCCGAAGGCGCCGCCGCCGAGAACCGGACGGTTCAAATAGATCTCAAGGATCTCCCGCTTCGTGAAGCGCCATTCCAGCGCCAGCGCCAGGGCGGCTTCGCGAAACTTGCGCTCATAGCGCCGCCCGCTGTCGAGAAAGGCGAGCTTGGCCACTTGCTGCGTGATGGAGCTGCCGCCTTGCTCGGTCCGGCCGGCCCGCCAATTCACCATGAGCGCGCGCGCCAAGCCCAGCGGATCGATGCCGATATGCCAAAAGAAGCGGCGATCCTCAGTCGTCAGGATCGCGTCGACCAAATTGCGGCCGGCTTCGTCCATGGTGAGCAGTTGGAAGCGCTCGCCGCGCACGCCGAGCACTTGGCCGTTCCTATCGAGCACCGTGACCGAGCCGCGATCGCGCCCATCGATTAGAGCCAGGTGATTATCGGGGAGTTGGCGCTTCACCTCCCAGGTCGCGCACAGAACGGCGGCCGCCACACAGGCGCAAACGGCGATAGCGACGATCGCCGCGCCGCGCAGAGCGCGCATCACCGCCCATCCGGCGGCGTCCGCCGCTCCGCCGACTGAACGCCCCACGCCTCGCGCCGCTTTCATGCCATCCCTTCCCGCCGTCTCCGGCGCCGCTCCGCCGACCACCCCGACCCGAGCCGTCAGCCTATGCTCCGGCGCCTCTGCATTCGCCCATCGAGCTCCTGACGACCAAGCCTCACGGCGCCACGATCCCCGGCAACCCGTTCGATTTGCAGGGCAACCCGTTCAATGGGCTCGATAAATTGATCATTTCTTAAGACGCGCCCAACCCAACGCGCCGATATCCTCGTCCTAGCACGCCTGGCGCCACATCGACAGGCGCATTCCGACGCGCAGGGCGCAGCCATCGCAACTTGTTGGCCTTTCCGAGGGATCCCACACGACCGCGCGCCGCGCCATCGCAGGCGCGCCCGGCCCAAGCCGCAGAACTGCCTGCGATTTCGTCAAAACATGGGCGGAAGGTCATCTCTTAGGCGTTTTTTGGTTTCACGACAGGCCAGAAACCTCATTTTTATCTATAATTTTCATACACTTATAACATTAAGCCCGTTTGGCCCCATTTTTGAAAACCACCAGCGCGCCGGGTGAACGCTCGGCGCGCGCCGTGAGGGGGGCGGATCAGCTGAAACCTGACGAAAGGGTTCGTGATGAAGCTCGTGATCGCCGTTGTGAAGCCGTTCAAGCTCGAAGAAGTGCGTGAAGCGCTGACAGGGATCGGCGTGCAAGGGCTCATGGTGTCCGAGGTGAAAGGGTATGGCCGTCAAAGCGGTCACACCGAGATTTACCGCGGCGCCGAGTACGTCGTGAACTTCGTTCCCAAAATAAAACTAGAGCTGGTGATCCCTGACGAGCGGGTCGAGCAGGTCGTAGAAACGATCTCTTCGACGGCGCGCACCGGAAAAATCGGAGACGGCAAAATCTTTATTCTCGACGTCGATCAAGCGGTGAGGGTCCGCACCGACGAACGCGATGAAGACGCGCTGTAACGACCGAAAAATACCCGGTCTTAATTGAACTATCGGAGGTGAGTGAAGATGAAAGTAGGCAATTTGCTGCTGGCGGGCGCCGCAGCGAGCCTCGCGCTTTGGGCCCCGTCGGCGGGCTTCGCGCAAGACGCGGCTGCGCCGGTGGATGTGCCGGCGCATTCCGTGTTTGTGTTCAACACGTTGCTGTTCCTGATCGGCGGCTTCCTCGTCATGTTCATGGCGGCGGGTTTCTGCATGCTCGAAGCCGGCCTCGTTCGCTCCAAGAACGTGGCGATGCAGTGCACCAAGAACGTGCTGCTCTATTCGATCGCCGGCATGGGTTACTTCCTGATCGGCTTCAACTTGATGTATCCGGGCGACGGCTGGATCGTGGCCGAATGGCTTGGCGGCTTCACCATGACGACGCTTGAGCCGGTGGGCGTCGCCGCCGACGCTGTGACCGACATCACTTATGCATCGGTCGGTTCGGACTTCTTCTTCCAGCTGATGTTCTGCGCCGCCACCGCGTCGATCGTGTCGGGCGCGCTGGCCGAGCGGATCAAGCTCTGGCCGTTCCTGATCTTCGTCTTCATCCTCACCGCGATCATCTACCCAATCCAGGGGTCCTGGAAGTGGGGCGCGGGCGCGCTCGACGACATGGGCTTCCTCGACTTCGCCGGCTCGACGGTGGTGCACTCCGTGGGCGGCTGGGCCGCGCTCGCCGGCGCGATCTTGCTCGGCAGCCGTATCGGCAAGTACAAGGACGGCAAAGTGCAGCCGATGCCAGGCTCGTCCCTGCCGCTGGCCACGCTCGGCATGTTCATCCTGTGGCTCGGTTGGTTCGGCTTCAATGGCGGCTCGCAGCTCGCTATGGGTTCGATCGGCGATGTGGCTGACGTGAGCCGGATCTTCGCCAACACCAACACCGCCGCAGCGGGCGGCGCCATCGCCGCGGCCATCCTGACGCAGATCCTCTACGGCAAAGTCGACCTGACCATGGTGCTGAACGGCGCTCTGGCGGGCCTCGTCTCCATCACCGCCGAGCCACTGACGCCGGAGCTGTGGGAAGCCACTCTGATCGGCGCCGTCGGCGGCGTGATCGTGGTCTTCACCGTGCCGCTGCTCGACCAGCTGCGCATCGACGACGTGGTCGGCGCCATCCCGGTCCACCTCTTCGCCGGCATCTGGGGCACCATCGCCGTCGTCCTGACCAACAGCGACGCCGACATCATGGTGCAGCTGTTCTCGATCGGCGTGGTCGGCGCGTTCACCTTTGTCGCCAGCTTCGTGATCTGGGGCATCCTGGCGATCACCGTCGGCATCCGCGCGCGCGAAGAGGACGAGCTCGCCGGCCTCGACAACTCCGAGATCGGCATGGAAGCCTATCCAGAGTTCGGCAAAACCTCGCAGTTCTCCTAAGAGATCGCGAAAAACGGGCGCGAGGCGATCTCAGCCTCGCGCCAACCACGCGATAGAAGCGCCGCTCGGCGAGAGCGGCGCTTTTTCGTCTCCGCGCCCGCGCGCCGCTCAGCTGAAGGCGGCGTCTTGCGGCGCGATCCGTTCGGCGCGGAGCGCCTCGATCCGGTCCTCCACCGCGGCCACCGCGGCGCGGCCCGCTTCGATCGCTTCGACGCCGCGGTGAAAATCCATGATGCCGAGGCCCTCGACATCCGGCACGATCAAGAGATCCACCGGATCCGCGGCCAAACGGATGCGCGAGACGAAATTCTGCACATTGAAAAAGCTCTGGCCGATCACATCGAAATAGCCGGGCCGCCCTTGCGGCGCGGGCGGCGGGGCGGGCGCGGAGCCTGGATGCTGAGACGCCGCGTTCGCGCCGGCCCAATACCGCGCCCAGCCGCCGCCGCCATAGCCGGTCAACCAGGCGAGCCAAGAACTCCGCTGCTCCGCCGCGCCGGTCGGCGCGCCGCGGCTCGCGAGACGCGCGGCGGAGGCGCTTCGCGCCGCCGCCTCAAGATCCGCCTGCTCGAGATCCGCCTCCATCGCCGCGATCGCCCTCTGGCGCGCCACATCGGGCAACTCTTCGGGCGCGGCGCCGGGATCAGCCTTAGCCGGCAAGGCCAAAGGCGAGCGGCCCAGCGTCACGAGATCACCGCTCATACTGACGCCGATGATGATCTGCGCGCCCAGCGCGCGGCAAAGCGACACCGGCACCGGATTGACCAGCGCGCCGTCGACCATCCACCGCCCCTCGATCGCGATCGGCGTCACGAGGCCGGGCAACGCGATCGACGCGCGCACCGCATCGACCAGAGAGCCGCTGGTGAACCAGGTCTCGCGACCGCTGCTGAGTTCCGTTGCGACGGAGCCGAAGGTGATCGGCAGATCCTCGATCCGTTGATCGCCCAGAGAGTCGCGGAAGAAGTCGACCAGCCAGCGGCCTTCGATCAACCCGCCGCCGCGCCAGCTGAAATCGAAATAGCTCAGCACGCCGCGCCATGTGAGGCTCTCGACCAGCGAAGTCAGCTCGCCCAGCCGCCCGGAGGCGTAAGCGGCGCCAACCACCGCGCCGCTGGAGCAGCCGACCACGATCGAAGGCTTCAGACCGCGCGCCTCCAGCGCTTGCAGCACACCGATATGCGACCAGCCGCGCGCGGCGCCGGCGCCGAGCACGAGCCCGATCACCGGCGCGGCGCCCGCCTGCAACGGGCGCAACGGCGCGGCGCCGCTCGGTGAAGCCGTCGGCGCCGCGGCGAGCGCTTGCGCTGGAGCGGGCGCGGGCTGATCGTCGCTCGGCCGCACAAGGGCGCCGTCGTCTTCAGCGGGCGCGCCTTCAGGCGCTGTCGGCGGGTCTGACGTCATGCTCGGCTCCCTTCGCGCAGCGGGCTGAGCGACCGACGATACTGGAAGTTCGCCCTTGGGAAACCGCGAGGCGCGCCGCGCCCGCGCGGCGAGACGGCGCGCGCCCGCGTCCAGCGCTGAAGCGCCTCGGCGAAAGGCTCAAGACGCAGCGAAAACTCTAATTTTGTCCGCCACTTGCCGCACTTGCGAACGCCGCAACTCCCTTTTTGCGGATATTTCTCGCTTTCTTTTCCGTGGCGGATCGCCGCGATTAAACCGCCATAAGCGGTCGCCATGTTTGGCTCTTCGAAACAACGAGACCTATCCTGACGAGAGCGACGCTCCTAAAGATCACGACGCCGCCGCATAGCGGCGTTGCGGCGACAGGGCGCGCGCTCACCATGGTCAGCGCCTGCGGCGGCGCGGACGGATCGAAGGAAGACGTTATGGCGGACGATGCGATCGCACCCTGCGAACTCAATGATATGTCTTCGCTCCTTTCCCTTTACGCCGAACAAATGGCCCTGATCGTCGCAGCCGCCGGCGCCGCCGTGATGGTGAAAGGCGCCCGCGCGCCCGTCTGCTTCGGCGCCACGCCGGACGCTGAGACAGTGCGGCGCATCGCCGGAGAAATCCTCGCGGCCTCCGATCTTGGCGCGCACAATCAGCGCCTAGCGGCCGGCCCGCCGATCGCGCTGCACGCCACGGCGCGCACGCCCTTGGGACGCGCCTTCGGCGTCCTCATCGCCTTCGACACGGAGGAGAAAACCGTCAGCGCGTCGCAGCGTCGCCAAGCGGCGCTGATCGCGGAGAAACTGGCGGCGCTGCACGCGACCAGCGGCGCCATGGAGCGCTCGCATGAACAGGCCGAAGCGTTGAAGCGCAGCGAGGCGCGCTTGCGTGAAGAGGCGATGCTTGATCCGGCGACAGGCCTTGATAACCAGCGCGGCTTCGCCGCGGCGATGGAAGGGTTGATCGCAGAGGCGCAGCGGCGCGGCCGCGGCGTCGGCTTAGTGCGCGCGGATTTCGACGACTGGCGCCGCTCGCTCGCAGTCTGCGGCGCGGATGCGGCGCTGCGCCTCTTGCAAAGCGCGGCCGAACGGTTGGCTGCGCTCAAAAGCGAGGGAGCGCTCATCGCGCGGCTCGATTGCGGCGGCTTCGCCCTCGCGATGAGCTATGAGGATGAAGCCGCGGTCGCGGCGCTGGCGCAGAACGTCCGGCTGGCGCTCAGCGGCGAAGCCATCGCCTCGGGCGCCGCGCCGCGCGGGGCGGCGCGCGTCGGCTATGTCGCGGCGCGGACGCGTGTCGAGCTTGGGCGGCTGCGTGCGGACGCGGAGCTGGCGCTGGCGAAGGCGGAGCGCGCCGACGCCCATCCGAGCGCTTACGCCGCGCCGCTCCGCGTCGCCTCCGAGGAGCGCGAAGCCTTAGCGCATGAAATCCGTCTCGGCCTCGCGCAAGGCGCTTTCATTCCATATTTCCAACCGCAATTTTGCGCGCGGTCGCGCCGGATCGTCGCCGTGGAGGCCTTGGCGCGCTGGCGGCGCCCCGATGGCGAAGTGTTTGGGCCAGGCCGCTTTCTAGAGGTCGCCGAAGAGATCGGCGTGCTGGCGCAGTTGGACCGAGCGATTATGGATCAGTGCTTCAGCGCCCGCCTCGCCTGGGCCCGCGCGACCCATGGCGCGCCGCCGCGGCTCTGCCTGAACGTCACGGCCGAAACATTGGCCGAGCCTGGCTGGGCCGACCATCTCCTCGCCCGCGGCCTGCCCCATGGCGCGCTGTCCCTCGAGCTTCTCGAATCCGTTTCAATGGAGCGGAACGCCCATCGGCTCGGCCCGGTGCTGGACCGCCTCATGGCGGCGGGCTTCGAAGTCGAGCTCGATGATTTCGGCTCCGACAACGCCTCTCTGGTGGGCATGCTGGCCTTCACGCCCACGCGGTTGAAACTCGATCGCCGCTTGATCGCACGGGCGGAGCATGAAGGGCCAGGCCGCTTCATGGTCGAGGCGATCATCGGCGTCGCCGCCTCGATGGGCGTCGCGGTGACGGCCGAAGGCGTGGAGACGAGCGCCCAGGCCGATGCGATGACGGCGCTCGGCTGCTCGCTGCTGCAAGGCTTCGGCCTCGCCAAACCGATGCCGCAAGAGGAGCTGTTGGCGCGCTTATCCGCAGACCTCGCGCCGGCGCGTCCGGCGCCGCTTCAGCTCGATTCGCATCCGCTCTGAGCGGCGCCGCGTCCGCATCGCGAGCCAAAACGCGGCGGCGGCGGCGAGTCGGCGAGCGCCGCCGCGACTTCCTTCAGCCCTCCCTGTGCGCGGATCCGTGAGTGGATGCTTGATGCGGATTTCGCATTCAGCGCCTTGTCACACGCGAAATTCGGCGATAGCGACGCGCTCAGATCCAACAAACGACGTCAAAACAATGGGTCAGCCGCAACACCCTTGCCGAATCTCCACGCGAACCCGGTCGCGATGTGAAGACTTTCCCCACAACTTATCCAGGCTTTCGAAGTGCCGATTACAATTGTCCAAGCGCTCATGCTCATAGCTGTTGACAATTTGAACACTTCCTGCGCGCATCTGTTTAGAAACTGTTCCATAGGAGGGGATGTTGTGCGCAAAGCCCGGAACGGGTCCGCGCGAGGGACGCCGCATCGGCCGCTGACAATGCGGCGGCGCGGCGCGGCTCCGCGTGTTCGGCGCCGCCCATGTTAAGGTCCCTCTGTTGCCTCAGCCGACGCCCAGATCGCGTGCGCTTGCCCGATCTTGAGCAGTATCTTTTCGCCTCAGCGACGCGGAGCCGCGCGCTGAACATCTCAGGTTTTCTGGCGATTGGTGAGACGGTGATCCTCGATCTCGTCGAAGGCGGCGGGGATGAAGTAGCGCATCTTCGCGATGCGCTGGAAACTGAAGGCGAGCGCCCGGACTTTCGCGTCGTCTGGGAGGCGAGGACGCCGGTGCGGGAGTTCGACCGCTGGTCGGTCGCGCGCCTCAATCCGCGTTTCACACAGCTTTTGATCGCCGACGCCGGGGTGAAGGACGAGGCTGCGGCGATCGAAGCGACGGCGCCGGAAGACCTGATCGACTATTTCCAAACCGGCGCCTTTCGCAGCGGCGGCGCGGAAATCCGCTTGCTAAGCGCGCCGCTCAACTAGCGCGCGATCGGGTTCAGTCGGGGCCGGTCATCCGCTCTGGCGCTCTACAAAACAACGACTTAGAGCCGTTGCGTTCGCTTTGAACGGGATCAGGCGATAAGCCGCGCTTATCGGCGCGGGCGTCGGCGCTCGCGATGGATCCACCGCGCCTGAAGTCGCTCTCGGGAGCGCCGTTAGGATTGCCAACCGCGCCGGACTTCGCAAATCCGAAATCGCTCCTAAATATACTGAAGACGAAAGAGGATCGGCCGCGATCCGGCGTTGCGCCTCGGCGCGACGGCGCCGTCTTCAAGATGCGCGGCCGGCTCACCCTCTGGCTCGAAAGAGGAACGCGATGAAAGACGAAAAGAACAACAAATCAAACCTGGCGATCCAGGATGAGGCTGAAGCGCAAACCACCGAAACCGGCGCTGACCAAAAGTCGATCCGCCCGATCGCCTATGTTCGGCCGGTATCGAAAGAGGAACTCGCGGAACAGCTGCCCGATGACGCGCCGGAGGGCCCGTATTTCGCCGTGCATGACGAAGAAGGCCGACCGCTCGCGCTGTTTACAGATCAAGAGACGGCGTTCGTCGCTGCGAAAGTCCACCAGTACAGCCCCGTGCATGTGCACTGAGCGATAAATCCGTGGCGCGGCCGGTCACCGGCGTCGCCACGTCGCGCAAAAATCGCTTAAGATGCTCCGGATCAGGCGGCGCGAGACGCGTCGCGCTCCTGGTCGGAGAGGATGGCGTACAGCGCCGCCTCATCGCGCGCGCCCCGGAGCGCTTGGCAAATCGCTTGATCGCGCAGCACGCGCGAAATCCTCGCAAGCGCTTTCAAATGATCGGAGCCGGCGCCCTCAGGCGCGACCAGCACATAGACGAGATCCACCGGCTCACGGTCCACAGCTTCAAAATCAATGGGCGTCTCAAGCCGGGCCAACCCGCCCAAAATCGAGGTGACCTGCGGAAGGCGGCAATGCGGGATCGCGACGCCGCGGCCCATGCCGGTCGATCCGAGCCGCTCGCGCTCGAGCAAAGCCGCGAAAATGTCTCGCGGATCGCCGTTCACCAGCGGCGCCATGCGCTGCGCAAGCTCCTGCAGCAGGCTCTTTTTGCTGCTGACGCGCAAATTGGCGATGACCGCCTCAGCCGGCGTGAGATCGGTGAGAACCATGTCTGTCACTCCGAAAAGCCATAGCATTACGCCGGCGCCTCTTAACGGCCCTATAAACAGCCGCCCTTCGCCGCGTCGTCGCTCAGCCGTGTCCCTTTAACCCGCGTCTTGCGGGTCGATCCACCCTATCGTCCCATCATCCCGCTGGTAGACGACGTTCAGCCGTCCGCGGGCGTCGTTCTTAAAGAGCAGGAAGCCAGCGCCGCCGAGCTCCATCTGCATCACCGCTTCTCCAACCGACAGAGACGGGATTGTCGCAGGGCTTTCGGCGATGATCGCCGGGCTCCACAAATCCTTAGCCTCCGTCGCATCGGTCGTCGCAGCGCCGCTCTCCTCAGCCTCGCTTTGCAACACGTACGCCGTCGCGGGCGCCAACTCAACCGGTTCGGGACGCCTTTGATGGTGATCCCGCAACCGCTTCTTGTGTCGCCGCAGCTGTTTCTCGAGCTTCGCCAAGGCCTGATCACAGGCGGACGGCGCCTCTGAATCGCGCGCCGACGCTTTCGCGATCAGGCCCATGCTAAGATGCGCCTGGCAATCGCAGACGAAGAAATGGGCGTCGCGCGACACGGTGATGCGCGCCTCGGTGGCGCGCAGCGAAAACTTGTCGAGCAGATCGCCGACCTTCTCGGTCAGCCGCTCGCGCTGCGCGTCGCCCAAATCAATTTGTTTTCCCGTAATCTCGATGCGCATTGCGTCCTGTCATGTTCAGCAGGCGGCGCGCCCCGCTCACGCCGCGACGTTGTCGGCCAAACATTAAGAGAGACTTAACGCCGCAAACTGCTTTCTTCTTTGAATAGAAGAAGGAATGCCCATGGCCTCCCGGTATTTCGTCACGGTGCGCCGCGCGATGTCAACTCCGCTTTGCCGCAGCAAGGCCACGATTCGATCATCCGACAGAACCGAATCGGCCTGCTCCGCATCGATAAGACCCTTGATTTTGTAGCGGATCGCCTCCGCCGAGTACGCCTCGCCCCCATCGGTTGAAGCGATCGCCGGCGTGAAGAAATACTTAAGCTCGAAAACACCGCGCGGCGTCGCGACGAATTTGTTCGAGGTCACGCGGCTGACGGTCGATTCATGCATGTCGATGGCGTCGGCCACGCGCTTGAGATTGAGCGGCCGCAATCCCGTGACGCCGAAGGCGAAAAACCCATCCTGCTGACGCACGATCTCGCTGGCCACGCGCAAAATCGTCTTGGCGCGCTGCTCGATGCTCTTGAGCAGCCAATTAGCGCTTTGCTGGCGCTCGGAGATGAATTCTTTCACCGCGTCGTCGCGCTTCGCCCCAGCGGCGTCGCGCAGCACTTCGGCGGCGTAGCTGTTGTTGATCGCCAGCCGCGGCAATGTGTCCGCGTTCAGCTCCACCGACCAGCCGCCGCTCCGGCTCTCATGGACGAACACATCGGGAATAACCGTTTGCGTCATATCGCTTTCAAAGCGGAGGCCGGGCTTGGGATCGAGCGCTTTGAGCTCTGAGAGCATCTGCGCGAGATCCTCGCCATCGACGCGGCAGACGCGTTTCAGCTTGTCGAATTCGCGCTTAGCGACGAGCGGCAGGTTCTCCAGCAACGCCGCCATCGCCGGATCGAAGCGGTTTTGCTCCAGCAATTGCAGACGCAGGCATTCCTGAAGATCGCGGGCGCCGACGCCGGTTGGCTCGAAGCTGCGGATCAGCGCGGCGGCGTCCTCCACCAAGCAGGCTTCGGCGCCGAGGCGCGCCGCCACGTCTTCGAGATCGAGCCTCAGATAACCGGTCTCATCCACATGCTCGATCAGCGCGGCGGCGATCATGCGGGTTTGGCCGTCGACTCGGCTTTGCCCGAGCTGCGCCAGCAGCGTCTCGCGCAGCGTTTTGTCGTGGCTGAGGCGCCCTTCAAGGCTCGTCGACTCATCATCGAAGCGCGAGGAGCCGCCCTTGCCAACCGAGGCCCAAGCGCTCGCCTCCATCGACTGGGCGCCGCCCGGCCCGTCGATATGCGGCCCGCTCTCCGCCGCGTTGGCGAGATGGTTGGCCTCGCGATCGGCGCGCGCCTCGTCGTAAAGATTGTCCATGCCCGCATCGAAGACTTGTTCGGCCCGCTCCAGGCGCTCCTCGGCGAGGTCCCGCTCAAGCCGGCCTTCGCCCGGCGCCGCGTCGCCCGCGCCCGCCTCCGCCGCGCCGCTCGGACCAGCGGCGGCGTCCGACGCTTCGGCGGCGACGCTCCGCCCCTCCGCCGCCTCGAGAAGCGGATTGCGCTCCATCTCCTCGGCGATGAACTCGCGCAGCTCCAGGTTCGACATCTGGAGCATCTTAATGGCTTGCTGCAGCTGCGGCGTCATCACCAGCTGCTGGCTCTGCCGCATGTCTAGCCGCTGAGCAAACGCCATCGATCGATCCCTTCCCTTACGGCGAGATCAGGCCGCCGGATCCCCGGCGGGCGCGATCTCCACGCCGAACCCCTTCGGCGCGCGTCTTTCCCTCATTGAAAGCCGAGCCTAGATCCGGAACCCTTCACCGAGATAAACGCGGCGAACATTCTCATCATTAACAACGTCTTCCGGGGCGCCCTCCATCAAAACACGCCCATCGTGGAGGATATACGCTCTGTCGATGATCTCTAGGGTTTCGCGCACATTGTGGTCGGTGATCAGGACGCCGATGCCGCGATCCTTGAGCTGCCAGACCAAGGCGCGAATATCGCCGACGGCGATGGGATCCACCCCGGCGAAAGGCTCGTCGAGCAGGATAAAGGCCGGGTTCGCCGCCAGGGCGCGGGCGATTTCCACGCGGCGGCGCTCGCCGCCCGACAGCGCCACCGCGGGCGTGCGCCGCAGCCGCGAGATCGAGAACTCCGCCAGCAGTTGATCAAGCCGCTGCTCACGCCGCCGCGCCGAGGGCTCGGCCAACTCCAGCGTCGAGCGGATGTTCTGCTCAACCGTGAGCCCGCGGAAAATCGAGGCTTCCTGCGGCAAATAGCCCAGCCCCATGCGCGAGCGGATATACATCGGCGCGCGCGTGCAGTCTTGGCCCTGGAGGCGGATGGAGCCGCGATCGGCCGGGATGAGGCCGGTGATCATATAAAAGCAAGTGGTCTTGCCGGCGCCGTTGGGGCCGAGAAGGCCAACGATCTCGCCGCGCCGCACCTCGAGGCTGACTTCGCGCACCACCGGCCGGCGCTTGAAGGTCTTGCCGATGCCGGTGACGATGAGGCTCTCTTCTGCGCGCAGTCCGATCGCGGGCGCCTGTTCGTCAACAGAATCGGGCGGCGGCAGCGCATTGTCCCGAAGAGGGCGCCGCTCGATATGCGGCGCCGGCTCAGAGGTTTTATACGCCGTTTCAGGCGCAGGGTCGGGCTCGGGCGGCGGCTCAAACGCTTGGTCCTGAGGCGGCGGAGCGTCCTCAAAGGCGACTTCCGGCAGCGGCTCGTCCGTTGGATCCGGTCCGCGGAGCGGCCCGCGCACCGCTTCCGCCTCATACTCGGGCGGCGGCGCGCTCTCCTGTCGGCGCTGACCGCGCTTGGCCTTCTCCGAATGGGCGCGCCGCCGCGGTTTGGCGTAGCGCCCTCTGGGATTGTCGCTCACCTCAGTCCACCTTATCTCGCGCGCCGACGCCGCCGATCGTTCGCCGGGGGCTCAAGCGCGCTCGCTCGCAATGGCGTTTCGCCTCGCGCTCGCGCATTCAACGAAACGCTGGGCCGCTTGAACCGCATGGGGCTGGCGGCGCGAACGCCCGATACTCCATCATGGCATGAACCGAGCGAACGCAGAACCCGGCGCGGCGCCGATCGCGCGATCAGCCGCGCGCTCCAGCCCGCTCCCACACGCGCGGCGCGGCGTTATTGCGCACTCGATGGATCGAGTTGAACTTTCACGCGGTCGCCCTCAGACACCATCCGCGCCGTCCCGGTCGCGAGATCGATCTTCAAGCGGTCGCCTTTGATCACGTTCTGCCCCTGCACAAGCAGAACGTCCCCCGCAAGCGAGATCTCCGCCGCGGCGACGTCGTAATCCGCCTCACGGGATTTCGCCATTTCCGCGCCGTTGGTGATGATCACATTGCCGCGCGCGCGCAGCCGATCGATGGCGCCGCCGCCGCTTGCGGCGTTCGCCGCGCCGCCGCGGCCGGCATACGTGACTTCAAGCCATTCCGCCTTCATCGCGACTTCGCCTTGGCGCACGCGCACATTGCCCGAGAAAATCGCTTTCTGATCCGCGTTCCGCACCTCGAGAGCGTCCGCCGCGACCTCAACAGGCTGCGTCGAATCGTGCTCGAAGCCACCGAATGGCGTCGCTCCGCTTTGCGCGGCGGCGCCCCCGGCGAAGATCACCCCCGCAAGCGCCGCTCCCGCCACCGCGCCGATCGACGCCATTCCGCCACGCGCCGTCCGACGGCTAGCCGTTCCGACCATTTCAGTCTCCCGTTCCCCCGGCGCGGCCGCGCGCCTATGTCAGCGTCCCACCGCCGTCAGCTCTACCGCGATTTTTCCGGCGAAAAAACCGCGAATCCCAAAGGCGCCGGCTTGCTTAAGCGACTTAACCCGTTGACGAATAGTCGATCCGATCAGTTCGAGCCCGCCGCTCCGGCGCCGTCTTCAGGCTCGACCAGCTCGCGGATCACAACATTCACGTCGCCGTCGAAGCGGAGCACGATCCCCTCCTCAAAGCGCGCCGTCATGCTGGCCGCGGTCAACTCGCCAAGCGGCCCATCGATCCGCACGCTCGAAGCGCTCTCGCCGCTCCGCGCCCTCAAATCAAACGACAACGCTTGAGACATTAACCGATAGCCGTCGCTGCTCACCGCCGCGACGCCGCCGCCCAGCGCCAGCGTGTTCGCTTTCGGCTTGAACACGCCATCCGCCGCTTCCGCCTTCAGGATCCGCCCATCAGGCATATCGACCTGACCGCGCACGCCATCGAGCTCGATCAAGGACGGGTTCGGTCCATCTGGACGCGCCCGCTCGGCGGACACGCGGAAGGGCGAGCCGTCATCGGCTTCGCCCCAATAACGCGCATTCGTCACTTCGAGGCCCGATTGCAACGCGACGCCGTCCATGAGCGCGGTCGCCGAGCTGTTCGAAACCCCGCGCTCAGTGAAGACGAACACGCCAAGCACCAGCGCGAGCCCCGCCAACGGCAGGCCGAGCCGCAGGCTGCGCCAGAGGCGCCGCGGCTCCCGATCATAGGTCTCATCCCAGCTCTGCTGCGGCGCAGCGAGCGGCGTGATCAGATCCGAGCGCTCCGGCGGCCGTTCGCTGAACCGCATGGAGCCGCGCGCGCAGCGCGCCGCCGCGCCATCGCCGCCCTCCGCGAAGTGAGCGTCGTCTCTGTCACGGCCTTCATAGTCGTGACCTCCGTAGGACGCATCCGGCATCAGCGATCTCCTCAGACTGCGCCGCCATCAGCGGGCGCCGTCTCCATCGGTTGCTCCGCGCCGCGTCTCCCCCCTCGGGCTTTCGCCGCCCTTGCGCGCCGCGTCAACCGCCGCGGGCGCCAAACGCAGAGTTCATGCGCCGATCCAGGGGTCGCTTCGCCCCCATTGTTATCATCACGCGCCGCGCCTTATCATCAGGAATGGGAGAAGATGTCGACCTCTTCCCAGCCGGCGAGGTCCAGCGCCGCCCGCGAGGGCAAGAACCTGAAACAATCCCCAGCAAGATCCATGCGCCCTTCGCGCGCCAGCATCGCGTCCAACTTCTCCTTCACCGCGTGAAGATGCAGCACATCGGACGCCGCATAGGCCGCTTGCGCATCCGACAGCGCGCCCGCGCCCCAATCAGAGGATTGCTGCTGTTTGGACAGCTCGACGCCGACTAATTCGCGGACCACATCTTTCAATCCATGGCGGTCTGTATAAGTCCGCGCCAGCTTCGAGGCGATTTTGGTGCAGTAAACAGGCGCCGTCTTCACCTTGAGATACTGCTGGAACACTGCGATATCGAAACGGGCGAA